>JAGQJE010000046.1 GCA_020430775.1 Myxococcales bacterium | reverse complement strand
GGGGTCGCCGTCCGCTCAGCCGCGGTCGGCGCCGCGTGCGCGAGGCCGCCAAGCCGCTCGTCCCAGTAGCTCGGCGAGCGGGCGACCGGCCCGCGCCCGGCGCCGCTCCACGCCTCGGTCCCGAGGCGGCTCGCGAGGGCGCGCGTGAGCGCATCATGGACGATCCGCCCGCCCGCGAAGCGCACCTCGGCCTTCTGTGGGTGGGCGTTCACGTCGACCCGCTGGGGCTCGAGGTCGAGGTGCACGACGCCTGCCGGGTACCGCCCAGGCGGCAGGACGCTGCCGTACGCGAACGCGACCGCCCGGGCGAGCGCGCGATCGCTGACGGGGCGCCCGTTCACGAAGAGGTGCAGGTAGCGCGCCCCGCTCCGGGCCCGCTCGGGCGGCCCGAGCGCCGCGCGGACGCCGACGCCGTCGCGCGTCGCCTCGATGCGCTCGAGCGGCTCGTCTGCGAAGGTCGTCTCGGCGCGCTCGAACCAATCCCGCGCCGGCAGGTACGCCCGCGCCTTGCGGCCGTTGCTCGTCACGGTGAGGTGCAGCGCCGGCGCGCCGAGCGCCGCCGCGAGGCAGACCCCGAGGATCCGCCCGCTCTCGCTCTGCGCGGCGCGCAAGAACTTGCGCCGGGCCGGCACGTTGAAGAAGAGGTCTTCGACCGTCACGGAGGTCCCAGCCGCGCACCCGACGTCGCGCACGACCGGCGCGGCGCCGCCCTCGATGCGGACCTCGGTGCCCGCCACCTCGGCCTCCGGGCGGGTCTTGAGGCTGAAGCGAGACACGGACGCGATGGAGGGCAGCGCCTCGCCGCGGAAGCCGAGCGTGGTGAGCGCGAGCAGATCGTCGACCTCCCGGATCTTGCTCGTCGCGTGGCGCAGCACCGCTCGCGCCGCGTCCTCGCGGTCCATCCCGCTGCCGTCGTCGCTGACCCGGATGCGCGCCCTGCCGCCGTCGGCGATGTCGACGTCGACGCGCGTCGCGCCCGCGTCGAGCGCGTTCTCGACGAGCTCCTTCACGACGCTCGCGGGCCGCTCCACGACCTCGCCGGCGGCGATCTGGTCGACGAGCGCGCCTTCGAGCACATGGATCCGCGGGGCCACGCCTTCGCGTATCAAGGCGGGGCCGCCACCGCAATCAAAAGCCCTGCGACACCGCCGCGCGCGGCGCCGCGGGCCGCGCGACTCCGGCTCACCACACCAAGACGCGCATGAGATCATTGACGAAAGCGCCCGGCGGCCGGACCGGACCGAGATTGACCCCGCTCGGCCGCGCTGCTATCCTCGGGTGAGCTTGGGATCGCTCGCGACGGCAATGAAGCTCTGCCCGACGTGCAAGGGGCAGTACGGCGGGGGCGAGGTCTTTTGTCCGGTCGACGCCACCCGTCTGCTGACGGCGTCCCAGATGGACTCGACCGGCGCCGTCGACCCGAACGATCCGCTCATCGGCATGGTGCTCGCCGGCCGCTACAAGGTGCTCGAGCGCATCGGCGAAGGCGGCATGGGGCTCGTGTACTCGGGGCTCCACTCGCTCATCGACAAGCGGGTCGCGATCAAGGTCCTGCGCGACGACTTCTCGAGCCGCCCGGACGTCGTCGCCCGCTTCCGCCAGGAGGCCAAGAGCGCCTCGCGGATCGGCCACGAGCACATCGTCGACATCTTCGACTTCGGCGAGACGCCGTGGGGCGCGAGCTACTTCGTGATGGAGTACCTCGAGGGCGAAGACCTCGCGAACGTGCTGCACCGCGAGACCGTCGTCTCCCCGGGTCGCACCATCGAGCTGGCGCGCCAGTGCTGTCGCGCGCTCGGCGCGGCCCACTCGAAGGGCATCGTGCACCGCGACATGAAGCCCGAGAACATCTACCTCGTGCGGCGCGACGACCACTCGGAGTTCGTCAAGATCGTCGACTTCGGCATCGCGAAGATGAGCGACATCGAGACCGACGGCGCGCCGGGTCGCAAGCTCACCAAGACGGGGATGATCTTCGGGACACCGGAGTACATGTCGCCCGAGCAGGCCGCGGGTAAGGCGCTCGACCACCGCGTCGACGTCTACGCGATGGGCGTCATCCTGTACGAGTGCATCACGGGGCGCGTGCCCTTCGTCGGCGACACTTTCATGGGCGTGCTCACCCAACACATGTTCGAGCCGCCGCCGCCGCTTCGCGAGACGAACCCGCACATCGACTGCCCGCACGCGCTCGAGCGGGTCATCTACAAGGCCCTGTCGAAAGACCCGGACGACCGCTATCAGCGCATGGACCACCTCGACCGGGCGCTCGAGCTGGCGGCCGAGGGCAAGGTCAGCGAGCACACGCTGCACGGGCACGGCTCGCCGATCAAGGCCACGCGCGTGAGCGTCCGACCGGCGGGCGGCGTGCCGAAGCAGAGCGCGGAGTTCGAGTTGCAGCGCGCGCGCCAAGCGCCCTCGGCGGCGCAGGGCTCGCAGGGCGCTCCGAGCCCGTGGCGTGGGCGGCTTGCATGGGTCGCCGCCGGCCTACTCGGCGCGATCATCGTAGTCGGCGCCGTCGTCGCCATGACGCGCAGCTCGGCTCCGGAGCAGAGCGCGACGCTCGCGGCGCCCGAGACCACCCCGGCCGCGGCGGCGGTCCCGGCAGCCGTCCCGGCTCTAGCGAGTCCCGCGCCGAACCACGCCGCCGATGCGCCGGCGCCGGCGGTCGAGCCCGCGCCGCCGCCGACCGATACCGCGACCGCTACCGCTACCGCTACCGCGACCGACGTCCCGACCGCCGCCGCGCCGCCGCCCGACGTGCCCGCGGCGCCGGCGCTCGTCCCGGTCCGGGTCGAGAGCCGGCCGACCCGCGCGCGGATCAGATCGGAAGAGCGCCGTGTAG
>JAGQJE010000301.1 GCA_020430775.1 Myxococcales bacterium | reverse complement strand
GGGCGGCACAAGCACAAGAAGGCGCGCAGCAAGAAGGCCAAAGCCGCGGAGCGGGCGGCCGCGCGGCTCGCCGGCGCCGGAGCAGAGGGCAGCGGCCCGCCGGACGCGGCGCTGGTGGACGAGGGCGCGCTCGACGCGCTCGACGCGCTCGAGGTCGCGGCGGACGTAGCGCCACGGAGCGCCCCAGTGTCGGCCGCGCCGAAGCAGGCCAGCGCGTCGGCCGCTCCCACGATCGTCGAGCCGAAGGCCGCGCCCGATCCGGTCAGCCCCGCGCCGGAGGCTCCCGGCGGTGGGTACGAGCTGCCGCCGATCGATCTGCTCGAGCGCCCGCCCTCGACCCGCGTCCGCGTCGACCCGGCGACGCTGCGTGACAACGCGATCCGCCTCACCGAGAAGCTCGCCGCGTACAAGGTCAAGGGGCGCGTCGACGAGATTCATCCGGGCCCCGTCGTCACCATGTACGAGTTCGAGCCGGAGAGCGGCACGAAGGTCTCGAAGATCGCCGGGCTCGCCGACGACCTCGCGATGGCGCTCGCGGCGCAGAAGGTCCGCATCGTCGCGCCCATCCCGGGCAAGGCGCGCGTCGGCTTCGAGCTGCCGAACGACACGCGGCAGACGGTCTATCTGCGCGAGATCCTCGAGACCAAGGGCTGGCACGCGCACAAAGGCGCGCTGCCGATGGCCATCGGCAAAGACATCGAGGGGCAGCCGGTCTACGGAGACCTCTCGAAGATGCCGCACCTCCTGGTCGCCGGCGCGACCGGCGCCGGCAAGAGCGTCGGGCTGAACGTGATGCTCGCCTCCATGCTCTACAAAAAGAGCCCGGAGGAGGTCCGGATGCTGATGATCGACCCGAAGGTCGTCGAGCTGAAGGTCTTCGACGGTATCCCGCACATGCTGCTGCCGGTGGTCACCGACATGAAGAAGGCGGCGCTCGCGCTGCGGTGGGCCGTCGACGAGATGGAGCGGCGCTATCAGCTCTTTGCGGACGCTGGCTCGCGGAACATCTCGACCTACAACCACAAGGTCGACCGCGTGCGGTCAGGCGACCTCTCGCCGGAGAAGTTCATGCCGAGGCGCAAGAACAAGGTGCGCGCCATCGGCCAGGACGGCGAGGAGGTGTTCCTCGAGCCGTCCGACGGCGAGCGGCCCGACGCGCTCGACGCGCTGCCCGATCGGCTGCCCTACATCGTCGTCGTGGTCGACGAGTTCGCGGACCTGATGATGGTCGCGGCGAAGGACGTCGAGGCGTGCGTCGCCCGGCTCGCGCAGAAGGCGCGCGCCGCCGGCATCCACGTCATCCTCGCGACGCAGCGCCCGAGCGTCGACGTCATCACCGGCATGATCAAGGCGAACTTCCCGGCGCGCGTCGCGTTCAAGGTCTCGCAGCGGCAGGACTCGATGACGATCCTCGGGCGCTCCGGCGCCGAGCAGCTCCTCGGGATGGGCGACATGCTGATGATCCCGCCGGGCACGAGCGACCTGACGCGGGTGCACTGCGCGTACATCGACGAGGACGAGGTCGTCGACCTCTGCAACTTCCTGCGGGAGCAGGGCGCGCCCGTGTACCAGGACGAGATCCTGAAGCCGCGCGACGACGAGGACGACGGGGGCGGCGTCGACGACGAGAGCGACGACCCGCTCTACGACCGCGCCGTCGCGGCGGTCGCGGAGGCCGGGTACTGCTCGATCAGCCACGTCCAGCGCAAGCTCGGCATCGGCTACAACAAGGCGGCGAACCTCGTCGAGCGCATGGAGCAGCAGGGCGTGGTCGGGCCGCCGACGAGCAAGGCCGGCGGCCGCCGCGAGGTCTTCGTCGGCTCCGCCTGAAGGCGCGGCGACGCGCGGTTTGCGCCGCGCGTGTGCCGCGCCGCCAACGCGCTATGGTCGGCCGATGCCGCGCGCTGTTGACGACGTGGCGGCGCTCGGGCGCCGCTGCTTCTGGCCCCCGTACACCGCCAGCGAGGCCCACGACGCGGGCGACGCCTTCCTCGTCGCGGGCGCGGAGGGGCCCTACCTCATCGACACCGAGGGGCGGCGGTGGCTCGACGGGAGCGGCTCGTGGTGGTGCTCGAACCTCGGGCACGGGCACCCGCGCGTCCGCGCCGCGCTGAAGGCCCAGGCGGACCGCTGGATGCACTCCATGGTCGGCGGCCTCGGGCACGCGCCCGCGTACGAGCTCGCGCGCGACCTCGTCGAGATCGCGCCCGCCGGGCTCACGCGTGTCTTCTACAGCGACGACGGCTCGACGGCGGTCGAGGTCGCCGCGAAGATGGCGTTTCAGTACTGGCACCAGAACGGGCGCCCCGAGCGGACGCGCTTCGCCGCGCTCCCCGGCGGCTACCACGGCGACACGCTCGGCACGATGAGCCTCGGCGCCGTCGACGCGTTCAGCGCGCTCTTCGCGCCGCTGATGTTCGGCGCGAGCCGCCCGCCGGACCCCGCCGACTCGGGCGGGTGGGAGCGCACGTTCGAGGCGCTCTTCGCGCTCATCCGCGCGGAACGCGACGCCATCGCGGCGGTCGTGGTGGAGCCGGTGGTGCAGGGCGCGGCCGGGATGCGCATGTACCCGCCGGCGCTGCTCGCGGAGCTGCGCGCGGTCGCGGACGAGGTCGACACCTTCCTCATCTTCGACGAGGTGTTCACCGGCTTCGGGCGCACCGGCCCGATGTGGGCGTGCGAGCCCGCGGGCGTCGCGCCTGATCTGCTGTGCAGCGCGAAGGGCCTCTCGGCCGGCGCGCTCCCCTTCGCCGCGACGCTCGCGACGGAGCGCATCTACGACGGCTTCCGCGGCGGCAAGGCGCGCAGCTTGATGCACGGGCACACCTTCTGCGGCAACCCGCTCGGCGCCGCGGTCGCGCGCGAGGTGCTCGCGATCTACCGGGACGAGGCGATCCTCGAGCGGGCCGCGCCGCGCGCGAGGCAGCTCGCGGAGGGCTTCGAGCGTATCGGGCGCATCGACGGCGCGCGCGCGGCCCGAGCGCTCGGGATGGTGGCCGCCGTCGACCTCGGGGCGCAGGGGTACTTCGGGACGCGCGGCGCCGCCGTGCAGCGGGGCGCGCTCGAACGAGGCGTCCACCTGCGGCCGCTCGGCGACACCATCTACGTCGTCCCCCCGCTCAACATCGGCGCCGAGCCGCTCGCCGCGCTGATCGACGGGGTGCACGACGCCGTCGCCGACGTCCTCGGGGGCGCGTGAGCAAGCGCCGCCGCAAGGCCGCCCGCCGCCCGCCGCGCGAACGAGCCGGGGCGGTGGCGCCGGTGGAGCAGCTCGCGCACGCACCCGAGGCGCTGCCGCGCGCCCTGTGGCCGAGCTACCTCCTCGCCGCGCTCTCGGGCGCGCTCTATTTCCTGTCCTATCCGGGCTGGGACCTGTGGCCCCTCGCCTTCGTCGCGTTCGTCCCCTTCTTCTTCGCCGTCGAGCGGGCGCGCGCGGCGCCGCTCCGTCACACGATCGGCCTCGGCTTCGTCGCGGGCTTCGTCGAGTACGCAGGCGGCTACTACTGGCTCGTGCCCTTCTTCGAGAAGTTCTCGGGCTTCGGCGTCGCGGCCAACACACTCTTCGCGGCGGTGTTCTGGGCCTACCTCGGCGCGCAGATGCTGCTCGTCGCGTGGGCCATCCGGCGAATCCGGGAGCGCGGCTGGCCCGCGTTGCCGGCGTTCCTCGCCGTCCTGCTCGCCTCGGAGTTCGCGTACCCGCAGCTCTTCCCGAGCTACCTCGCGAACAGCTTCCACCAGGTGCCGTGGCTGATGCAGACCGCCGACCTCGGCGGTCCGATGCTCGTCAGCACCGTGCCCTTTCTGACGAGCATCGCGCTCTACGAGCTGCTCGCCCATCGGCGCGCCGACGGGCGCCTGCCGCGGCTCTCGCCGATCCTCGCCGCCGTCGCGCTCGCGCTCACGCTCGGCTACGGGGCGTACCGCATCCACACCGTCGACGCGCGCGTCGCGGCGGCACCCAAGCTGAGCGTCGGCACGGTGCAGGCGAACATCGGCATCCAGCAGGAGCTCGAGGATCCGTTCGAGGGCCTGCGGCGCCATCAGATCCATTCGCTCCAGCTCGAGCGCGAGGCGCACCCGGACCTCATCGTCTGGCCGGAGTCGTCCTACATGTGGCTGCTCCCGGAGGGCGCGCACGACCTCGGTCCGCGCGTCATGGACGGGCTGCACACCCCGCTGCTCTTCGGCGGGACCGCCCAGCGGCGCGTCGACGGCAAGCCCGCCGAGTTCAACACCGCCTACCTCCTCAGCCGCGACGGGGCGCTGCTCGGCACCTACGACAAGATCCACCTGCTGGCGTTCGGCGAGTACATGCCGCTCGGCAAGCTCTTTCCGATCCTGTACCGCTGGTCCCCGAACACCGGCCGCCTCGAGCCGGGGACGCACGTGCGCCCGCTGCACCTCGGGCCGTGGCGGCTCACGATCCTCATCTGCTACGAGGACGTCCTGCCCCGCTTCACGCGCGACGCCGTCCGCGAGGGCAACCCGCACCTGCTCATCAACATGACCAACGACGCCTGGTTCGGGCGGACGGTCGAGCCCTGGGTCCACCTGAACCTCGCGCAGCTCCGCGCGGTCGAGAACCGCCGCTACCTGGTCCGCGCGACGCTCACCGGCGTGAGCGCCGTCATCGACCCCGCAGGGCGCGTCGTCGCCCACACCGACATCTACGACGGCCACACCCTCGTTCACCCGGTCGCCATGCTCGACGGCCACACCGTCTACGAGTGGGCCGGCGACTGGCCCGGCTGGCTCGGCCTCCTCGCAACGCTCGCGCTCGCCTTCGGCCCCCCCCGCGACCGCGTGACGTCGTGGTGGCGCCGTGGGTAGGTTGGTCAATGCCCTCGCTGTCGCTCGGGGAGGGGGCACGCGCCCCCTCCCAAGCGCAAATTCACCCCGCGGGGTTCGGCGCCGTTGGCGCCTCACGTATCGGCGTTGGCGTGGTGGTCGGACGCCGTTGGTTGCACTCTTGCGGGGGCAAGACTGAACCCAACGGCGCCGTGCCGTGGGTACCTCGCTAGCGCGGCAACCCGATCCCGATCCCGCACCCGATCCCGATCCTGATCCTGATCCTGATCCCGATCCTGATCCCGATCCTGCGTCAGTCGTGGGGGTGCGGGGGGTGGGTTTTGCGGAGGTCGTGGACGCGGATGAACAGGCCCTCGGCGCGCGCGGTGGCGGTGTCGCCGGCGAGCACGCGGCCTCCGGCGTAGTAGCGCCGGCCTTCGCGCCGCTCGAGCCAGCCTTCGACGCGGAGGGGCTCGTAGAGCGGGGTCGGGTGGTCGTAGTGGACGGTGAGGACGCGGGTGACGACGCCGGCGCCGCGGCAGATGGCCGCGTGGCCGAGCGCCTCGTCGAGGAGGGTGGCGACGATGCCGCCGTGGGCGCGGCCGGGCCCGCCCACCTGCGCGGCGCCGAGGGTGACGTGTCCGACGACGCGGTCGCCTTCGACGGCGAGGCGTAGGGGCGGCGCGCAGGGGTTGCACTGGCCGATCATCGCCGAGCGGTCGACGTAGCGAAGGGGGTCGTCGAAGAAGGAGCCGTCGGCCACCGCCGCCTGCGCGCTGAGGTGCGGCCCGCCGCGCAGGATGGACGTCGCGTCGTCGAGCGCTCGTCTTGCCTGCGCGAGCTCGGGGGCGCCCAGCGTCGAGGTCACGCAGAGGTTGCCGAGCTCGCGCAGGGCGCTCGCGAGCGCGCGCTTTTCCGCCCAGGCGGGGTCGGCGACACGCTCCGGCGGGCACCACAGCGCCTCGAACCGCTCCTCGATGTCGTCCTGGCCGTCGTCGTGATCGCCGCGCCCGCCGTCGCGTTCGTCGCGCTCGTCGCGTTCGTCGCGCTCGTCGCGCTCGTCGCGCTCGTCGTCACCGTCGCTGGGGTCGGTCGCGGTCATGGCGTGTCGCGTTCGTCGGTCGCCGGCCCTCGACAGGGTAGCGGGGTTGCACAGGTTTGCAGGCGCGGGGCGCCCCTTGCAACACTGGCGCGGTGAGCCGTCCCGTCGCGGTCAGAGCGTCGAGCTGCGCGCTCCTCCTCGCGGGGCTCGCCCTCGTCGGGCTCACGTGGGCTTGGCTCGGGGTGTCGCCCGTCGCGCAGGCCGATGGTGGCGTCGATCTGTCGATCGAGCTGCTGCGCGAGTCGAGCTCGTTTCGCGTCCGCGCTCAGGCTGCGCTCGTCCTCGGGCGGCCGCCTCGCTCCGCGCGCGCCGTCGCCGCGCTCGAGCGCGCGCTCGCGGACCCGCACCCAGCGGTGCGCGCCGCCGCGGCGTCTTCGCTCGAGCGCCTCGAGTCGGTCGGCTCGCTCGCCGCGTT
>JAGQJE010000300.1 GCA_020430775.1 Myxococcales bacterium | reverse complement strand
GCTCGGCCGGTGCCGCCGGCTCAGGCGCCGCCGGCGCCGCCGCGGGCAGCGCTTCCATCGGCGCGCGCGCGGGCGGAGCCGCCCCGGTCGCCGTGTTCACCGCGAAGCTCACCTGCCCGTACCCCGCCTGCGCGGCGGACGCGATGACCTTCTTGATGACGCGGAAGTCGACGTTCTTGTCGGCCTGCAGGATGAGCATCCCCGGGAACGGCTTCGCGGGGTGCAGCGTCTGCCAATTGCGCTTCAGCGTCTCGAGACGCTCGATGAGGGGCTCGATGCGCTCGATGTCCGCGCTCGCCGCGAGCGTCTGCGTGTCCGCGACGCGCTCCCCCTCGAGGGTCACGAGGCGGTCGTCGACCGACACGATCGGCGAGACCACCAGCGCGCGGCCGTGCTCCGCGTCCGGCATGGTGATGCTCGGCTGCTGCGCGACCAGCTCACCGGAGGCCGAAAACGACATGAGCAGGAAGACGACGAGCACGATGAGGAAGTCGATGAAGGGCACGAGCGAGATCGACTGGTCGACCGCCTTGCGGCCACCACCGGCGACGCGCTTGCGGACGAAGGACAGCGGGATGCGCTGCAGCAGGACTCTTCCGGGTCGCTCAATGGCCACGGGGCGCCTCGCTCACATCAAAGACGCGCTGTCCGACAGCGCGATGTTCGGGAAGCCGGCGCCGATCGCCACGTCCATCGCGGCGACGACGTCTTCGTATTTCACGCCATCCTCCGGCGCGACGATCATGTCCTGCCGGTCCGTGTACAGCGCGTGCCACTGGGCGAGCTTGTCGCGGAGCGCGGCGCGATCGTACGTGCCGCCCTCCTTCGGGATGGGCATGCGCTCGCCCGCGGTCGAGGCGAGCACGTAACCGCTGCCCTCGACCTGAAGCACGAGGCGCACCTTCTGCTGGTCGGGCGGCGGCGCGTCCTCGGTCTGCTGACCCGGCACCTGCTGGTTGGCGTCGATCGCGGCGAGCTGGTTCCAGACCGCGGTCACGAGCAAGAACATCACGCAGCAGAGCAGCAGGTCGATGAAGGGGATGAGCGGGATCTCTTGATCGAGCGGCTTGCGCCCGTTCGACCCGCCTCCGGTGCTGATGCCTGCCATGGCGACCGCTCGCTCAGGCCGCGCTCGCCGAGCGCACGCCCTCGACGTCGACGCGCGTGCGGTTGCTCACCACGAGGTTGAGCACCTGCACGGTGGCGGCGTTGATGTCGTCCATGAGCGACTGCGTCTTGCCGTTCAGCACGGCGAAACCAATGAGCGCGATGATGGCCGAGATGAGGCCGAACGCGGTGCAGTTCATCGCCTCCGAGATGCCCTGGGCCAGCATGGTCGCCTTCGACGCGGGGTCGGCGCCGGCGACCGCCGCGAACGCCACGATGAGGCCCCAGACAGTGCCGAACAGGCCGGTGAGCATCGAGAGGTTCGCGAGCAGGCCGAGGTACGGCGTCCGCGTCTCGAGCTTCGGCAGCTCGCGCAGCGCGGCCTCGTCCATCGCGGCCTGCACCTCGGCGTCGGGGCGGTTCACCTTGAGCAGGCCCGCCTTCACGATGCGCCCGAGCGGCACGTCGGCGGCCGAGCAGAGCTTCACCGCGCGGCTCACGTCGCCCGCGAGGATGGTCTTTTGCATGTTGGCCACGAACACGTCGCGGTTGATCGACGCTCGGTACAGGTAGACCGAGCGCTCCACGATCACGGCGATCGCGATGATCAGCCAGATCAGGATGACGTACATCGCCCGCCCGCCGTCGACGAAGTGGTGCAACAGTTCCGACATTACCGAGCCTCCTGTGACCGCTGCGTCCTCGAGCCGAGGCTACGCCAAGAAACGCCGTGGTTTCGCGCCACATGCGCGAGTGCGTGGTAGAAACGCAAGCATTCCGAGCGGTTGCTGCCTAGTTCGCCATGATACAGATGCGACGTGCCAAGTCAATACAGTTAGGCGGGAAACATGTCTCGACCGTAAAAAACCGCCGAGGGTGTCGACCGGCGCACGGTCGTCCGTCGCCCTGCGAGCGGTGTCGCGCTCCCATGTCGCTGCGTTGACAACGCCGACGCCGCTGCGCTAGCTTCGCGTGCGGACGACGGCCACTCGGAATCGTCCAGGATTCTCAAGGAAATTCGCTCATATCAGGCCGTCCCCTGGGGGCGCGGCGCGCCGCACGAAGCGGCGACGGATGGCCCGGCGGGGGATACGGCCCGCGCGCCGGCCTTTCGAAGGAGCCACTCGGATGCAAGATGTCTGGCATGCGCTGAACGAAGGCAAGCCGTTCTCGTACATAAACGTCGGCCTGCTCTGTTTCGTCCTGGCGATCGTCATCGAGCGCTTTGTGTTCCTCTTCACAAAGTACAGGGTCAACGCGGCGGCCTTCATGGCGCAGATCCGAAAGCTCGTGCAGGCCGGCAACGTCGACCGGGCGATCAAGACCTGCGAGGCCGACGCGCTGCCGCTGCTGCAGGTCGTCCGGTCGGGCCTGACGCAGATCAACCGCGGCGAGGACGCGGTCATCGCCTCGATGGAAGAGACGATGTCCGAGGTCCTGCCTCAGCTCGAAAAACGCATCCCGGCCCTGTGGACGCTCGCGAACCTCGCGACCCTCATCGGCCTGCTCGGCACGATCCGCGGGCTCATCCGCGCGTTCTCGGCGGTCGGCAAGATCGCCGACCCGTCACAGAAGACCGCGATGCTCTCGTCGGGCATCGCGGAGGCCATGTGGAACACCTTCCTCGGCCTGCTCGTCGCCGTCATCGCCATGGGCTTCCATCTCATCCTCCACGGCATGGCGAAGCGCCAGAAGATGGAACTCGAGAAGGCGACCATGAAGCTCGAGAACCTGCTCACGCTCCGGCGGCAGGGAAGCTGAGCCGAGGCCCGCGAGCTCGCACGCATGCGCCTCACCTCCCGCCAACGGATCTACGTCCGCAAGCACACGAGGGTCGTCGACCCCGATCCGTCCGAGGTCAGCGAAGAGCTGAACATCATTCCGCTCCTCGACATCCTCGTGAACCTCATCATGTTCTTGCTGATGTCGCTGACGACCGTCGCGTTCTTCGCGCAGGTCGAGGCGACGCTCCCGGCGTACCGGCAGGGCGGTGTCGGCGCGCGGAGCACCGAGCAGCAGCTCAACCTGAACGTCACCGTGACGGCCGAGGGTGTCATCGTCACGGGGTCGGGCGGCAAGCTCGCGCCTGGCTGCGAGACGACGGCCATCGGCCGCGTCATCACCGTCCCCGTCAAGTCGCCGGGCGAGTACGACTGGAACAAGCTGAACGCCTGCATCGCGCGCGTGAAGTCGCAGTTCCCGAACGAGAAGAAGGTTACGGTCAGCGCCGATCCACTGGTGGAGTTCCAGTACGTCGTGAGCGCGATGGACGCGGTGCGCGTGGAGGGCTCGAAGGAGCTCTTCCCGCAGGTCTTCTTGTCCGCCGGTGTACGCTGAGGCGAGAGCAGTGTCCGTGAGGCGATAGCGATATGGCTGAAGAGCACACCGAACCGCCCGCGCGCCTCTCGCAGGTCAAGCGGCTCATCCGCAGGCGCCTGCGCCGGCAGGCGATCCCCGAGCACTACGGGCTGAACATCTACCCGATGATGGACATGATGACGATCCTGCTCGTCTTCATGGTCATGCAGTTCGCCACCTCGACGGCGGCGGTCGTCCAGCAGAGCCCCGAGCTCGAGATCCCCTACTCCGTCTCGCACACCGAGATCGACGAGGCGGTCGCGCTGCAGATCGCGCGCAACGGGATCACCGTCGACGGCAAGGGTGCGCTCGACCTCCGCAACGGCCTGGTCGACCCGAGCCTCAAGCGCGGCGGCGCGACCGGCTTCCTCATCACGCCGCTGTACCACCGGCTGTGCGAGGCGCGGGACGTCAAGAAGCTCATCGCGGCGAAGAACCCCAGCCTGCCCTTCAACGGGCGCATCCAGGTCATCGCCGACCGGCGCACGCCCTATCGCACCATCGCCGAGGTGCTCTACACCGCGGGCCAGTGCGAGTTCCGGAGCATCCGCTTCGTCGTGAACCGCCCCGGAGCCCCGTAGGCCACCCGGGGCGCAGGCGGATCGGAGCCGACCATGCCGCGCACGCACACCGCGACCACCCCTGACGTCGACGGGCTCGTGAGCCTGCGGAGCCCGCGCTCCGTCGGCGAGACCCTCGATCGGCTCGAGGCCGCCCTGCGTGCGCACGGCGCGACCATCTTCGCGCGCGTCGACCACGCGGCGGCGGCCGCGAAGGCGGGCCTGTCGATGCGCCCGACGCAGGTGCTCATCTTTGGGAACCCGAAGATCGGCACGCCGGTGATGCTCGCCGCGCCCACCGTCGCGATCGACCTCCCCTTCAAGGCGCTCGCGTGGGAAGACGCGACGGGTCAGGTCTGGCTGAGCCACAACACCGCGGACTACCTCGCGGCGCGCCATCACATCGCGGCCGAGGTCGTCGCCCCGCTGAGCGCCGTCTCGAACCCCATCGCCGCCGCGGTCGCGCCCGACTGAGCGCCCGACGGCTCGACGCAGCGCGCGCCGTCGCGCCCACGCACGGGGGATGGGTGCGACGGCGCCTTGGCCGTCGTATGGTTCGCCCACCTGAGCTGCCCACCGTACCGAGGAGCAACGCGCGATGCCGTCATTCGACGTGGTCTCGAAGCTCGACCGCCAGGAGGTCATGAACGCCGTGAACCAGGCCCAGAAGGAGGTCGTTCAGCGCTACGACTTCAAAGGCACCGGCACGCAGATCGAGCTCACCGATGAGGGGATCGTCATCCGCGCGAACAGCGAAGGCCGCGTCGACGCCGCGCGCGACGTGCTCGAGACGAAGATCGTCCGCCGCAAGGTCTCGCTGAAGGCGCTCGACACCCAGAAGACGCAGCCGGCCGGCGGAGCGACCTTCCGCCAGCTCATCAAGCTGCGCGACGGCATCGAGACCGACAAGGCCAAGGAGCTCGTCAAGGCCATCAAGGGCAGCCCGCACAAGCTGCAGGCCGCGATTCAGCAGGACTGCGTGCGCGTGACCGGCAAGAAGCGGGACGACCTGCAAGCGATGATCGCGGAGCTACGCGCCGCCGACTTCGACCTGCCGCTGCAGTTCGTGAACTTCCGCGACTGACGCGCGCCGCGTGGCACACGACCGCGCCGCGCGCTCACTCGGGCGTGAGGCGTGGCGCGAGGCGGCGCACCAAGCCCGGCAGAAACCGCGCGAGCTGGATGCCGGCGACCTCCGGGCCGCCGACGTGGACCTCAGCGCGGCCCCGCTCGATGGCCCGGACGATCGCCTCGGCGCAGCGCTCCGGCGACAGGCCACCCTCGATCGCCGGGCTCTTCTTGCCGTAGACGCGCCCCTCCTCGGCGACCGCGCGCTCGCTGATCTCCGTGCGCACGTAGCCGGGGCAGATCACGCTCACCTCGACGCCGGTCCGCGCCAGCTCGGCGCGCAGGCTGTCGAAGTAGCCGCGCACCGCGAACTTGCTCGCGCAGTAGGTCGAGCGGTGTGGCGTCGGGACGTAGCCCGCGACGCTGCTGACGGCGCAGATGTGCCCCGAGCCGCGGGCGACCATCTCGGGCAGCACGGCTTGGGTGAGCGCGACCGGGGCCATGAAGTTCAGCTCCATCAGCGCGCGCACGTCGTCCATCGTGGTGGCGTTGGCCGGAGAGCGCTGGCTGCGCCCCGCGTTGTTGATCAGCGCGTCGACCCGCCCGAACGCGTCCTTCGCCTGTGCGGCGGCGGGCTCGATCGCGGCCGGATCGCCGAGATCCGCCGCCACCACCGCGACGCGGTCGGTCCCGTGCCGCGCGACGAGCGCTTCGAGCCGCTCGGCGCGCCGCGCGGTGACGATGACCTTCGCGCCGCGCGCGAGCAGCGCGGGCACGAGCGCCGCGCCGATCCCGGAGGACGCCCCCGTCACCCACACGTGCTTGCCGTCCAGCTTCATCGTCCAGCTCCTCGCTCGTGGTACACGCGGACGTCCGCGCCGTGCGCTCAGTCGGTCGCTTCGTCGAGGGCGAGCAGCCCGCCGCGCATCGAGGCGACGCGCTTGAAGCCTTCGTTTTCGAGGATGACCGCCGCCCGACCGGACCGCCCGCCCGACCGGCACACGAGCACGAGCGGCTGCTCCCGGTCCCAGTCGCGCGCGGCGTCTTCGAGGGTCGGGTACGGGACGAGCTCGGCGCCCGCGAACGCGCCGAGCGGGCCGTCGAGCTCGTCCGGGTCGCGGACGTCGATGACGCGCACGCCGCGGCCGTGGCGCACGAGCCACGTAGGGCTGACCTCGGGGACGCCCTCCTCGGTGCGCTCGATCTTCGCCCAGCCCCGCTCGATCGCGGCGATGCGGCCCGCGGCGAGGTCCGCGACGGTCACGCCGCACTGCATGTTCGCCGGGAGCGCGACGTCGATGTGGCGAGGCAGGCTGAGGTGCAGCTCCGCCATGATCTCGATGAAGTCGGCCTCGCTCCGGCCGGCGCCGAGGCGCAGGTTGTGGCGCTTCTCCTCGCCGACGGTGCTCATCGTGAACCCGCGGTAGTCGTGCGCGGGCCACACGCGGGTCGCATCCGGCAGGGTGAAGATGCGCTCGTGGATCGAGCGGTAGAGCGTCGCCGCGTCCCCTTGCTGAAAGTCGGTCCGGCCGCAGCCGCGGATGAGCAGCGCGTCGCCCGTGAAGACGTCGCCCGTGTCGGCGGTGACATACGAGACGCAGCCGGCGGTGTGGCCGGGCGTCGCGCGCGCCTCGAGCGCGAGGCCGTCGAGCTCGAGCACCTCACCGTCGCGCAGCTCACGGTCGGCGCCGTGTACGCCCATCTTCGCGCCGACGACGGCCTGGCTGCCGAGCCGCGAGCGCAGCCGTGCGCACCCCGTGATGTGGTCCGCGTGGGCGTGGGTCTCGAGCGTGTAGACCAGCGTCAGCCCGAGCTCCTCGACGAGCTTCGCGTCGCGCTCCACCTGGTCGAGGACCGGATCGATCAACAGCGCGCGCCGCGTCTGCTCGTCCGCGAGCAGGTACGAGTAGCTCGATGAGGTCGGGTCGAAGAGCTGGCGAAACAGCATGGCCAATTGCGCAGGGTCGCGCCCCGGGTGGCCTACCGCGGCGCATCTCCGCCACGCGGCCACACCTACCGTGATGGTAGCATGCGGCCCGCATGGATTGGTTACTGGACGCGCTCGTGCGCTGGCTGCCGGCGCTCGCGACGGCGGGTGTCGGTATCGCCGTGGCGGCGGTCGTGCGGCGGCTGCTGACGCGGCGGTGGCCCGTCGCGGGCGGACAAGGGGCGACGACGCGGCAGCTCGTGACCTTCGGGCTCAGCGCCGCGGTCCTCCTCGGGGTGCTCATCGCGCTGCCGATCCCGGACAAGTCGCGGGAGCAGCTCCTGAGCCTGACCGGCGTCATCGTAACCGCCACCATCGCGCTGTCGTCCACCACCTTCATCGGCAACGCGATGGCCGGCCTGATGCTGCGCACCATCAAGAACATCCACGCCGGCGACTTCGTCCGCGTCGAGGAGCACTTCGGGCGCGTCTCGGACCAGGGGCTCCTGCACACGGAGTTGCAGACCGAAGACCGCGACCTCACGACCATCCCGAACCTGCTGCTCGTCACCCACCCGGTCACCGTCGTGCGCGAGTCCGGCACGATCGTCTCGGCGACCGTCTCGCTCGGTTATGACGTGCCGCGCGATCGCATCGAGGCGTGCCTCCTGCAGGCGGCCGAGGCGGCGAACCTCGCCGAGCCCTTCGTCCAGATCCGCGACCTCGGTGACTTCTCCGTCACGTACCGCATCGCCGGCTTCCTCGGTGAGGTGAAGCAGCTCCTCACTGCGCGCTCGCGCCTGCGCGGTGCGATGCTCGACGCGCTGCACCGGGCGGGCATCGAGATCGTCTCCCCGAGCTTCATGAACCAGCGCGCGCTCGACCCCGAGCGGCCCGTGATCCCGGAGGGCGCCCGTGCGCAGCGACGCACGGAGCCCGCGGCGGACGTGGCGGAGCCCGCGGCGGAGGCGCTCATCTTCGACAAGGCCGACGAGGCCGCGAGCGCCGCCGAGCGCGCCGAGGCGATCGCACAGGCGATCGCGCGCGTCCGCGAGCTCGAGCAGGCGCTCAAGGCCGAGCGGGACGACGAGGCGCGGGCGACCCTCGAGGCCGAGCTCGCGCAGGCGACCGGGGCGCGCGACGTGCTGCAAGCGGCGATCGACGGCGACGCGGACGAGCCGGGCGCCTGAGCCCTCACGCGCAGCGCAGCCTGACCGCGTGCGCTACCGCGCGTTGCGTGCCGGCAGCCGCGGCGGGCGCGCTCGCGTCAGGTTCCGCAGAACGTAACGTAGCGGCCGGCGTCGTCGGGCGCAGGCTCGGCGTAGGCTTCGGCGCCCTCCTGGGCGTCGAAGGGGTGCTCGAGCACGGCCATCATCTCGCGGAACGGCGCCATGTCCCCCTCGACGGCGGCCGCGAGGACGCGCTCGACCTGGTGGTTTCTCGGGATGTAGAGGGGGTTCACGCGGTCCATGCGCGCGGCGGCGTCGCGGGGGTCGTCCGCGCCGAGGCGCGCCTTCCATCGGGCCTCCCACGCGCGGAAGTCCGCGTCGTCGAACGCCGGCGTGCCTGCGCGCAGGCTCTCGGCGAGCGCGCGAAACGTTCCGGTGAAGTCACGCCGCGTCGCGCGCATGTAGGCGAGCAGATCGTCGGTGAGCGAGGGGTCCCCCTGCGCCTCGCCCGTGAGCCCGAGCTTGTCGCGCAGGCGCGCGAGCCGTCGCTCGCGGTAGGTCGCCGCGAACCGCTCGAGCGCGCCCTGCGCCCGCTCGATGGCGCGGTCGGTGTCGTCGTCGATGAGGGCGAGCAACGTCTCAGCGAAGCGCGCGAGGTTCCACTGGGCGATGCCCGGCTGGTTCGAGTAGGCGTACCGCCCGCCGTGGTCGATCGAGCTGAAGACCGCGTCCGGGTCGTACCGGTCGATGAACGCGCACGGGCCGTAGTCGAGGGTCTCGCCGGAGATGGTGAAGTTGTCGGTGTTCATCACGCCATGCACGAAGCCGAGGCTCATCCACGCCGCGACGAGGCGCGACTGCCGCTCGGCCACCGCGTCGAGGAGCGCCATCGCGGGGTTGTCACCGTCCGCGAGGGCGGGGCCGTGCCGCTCGAGCGCGTACGCGACGAGGCGCCGAAGCCCGTCGACGTCGCCGCGCGAGGCGCAGAGCTCGAAGGTGCCGACCCGGAGGTGGCTGCGCGCAACGCGGGCGAGCACCGCGCCCGGCAGGGGGCGGTCGCGGTAGACCGTCTCGCCGGTCTTCACCGTGGCGAGCACGCGCGTCGTCGGCACGCCGAGGTGATACATCGCCTCGCTCACGAGGTACTCTCGGAGGACGGGCCCCATCGGGGCGAGCCCGTCGCCGCCCCGCGAGAAGACCGTCCGGCCGGAGCCCTTCAGGTGGATGTCCCAGCGCTCGCCGCGCGGGTCGACGACCTCGCCGAGGAGCAGCGCGCGCCCGTCGCCGAGCAGCGGTGAGAAGCCGCCGAACTGGTGTCCGGCGTACGCCATCGCGAGGGGCTGTGCGTCGCCCGGGACGAGGTTCCCAGAGAAGATCTCGGCGGCGCGCGCCTCGACGACCGCGGGCAGGCCGAGCGCGACGAAGAGCGCGGAGTTGAAGGTCAGCAGCTCAGGCGCCCGAAACCCGGCAGGCTGCACGGGCTCGTACAGGCCCGCGAGCGCGCGCGCGTAGGTGTTGTCGAAGCCGAGCTGGACCAACGGAGCGCCTCATGCGGGCTGGGGTGGGTGGATATCAGGACGCGACGCCGGCGGAGGCACCCTCGGCTACGACCGTCGCGATCGCCGCGCCGACCGCGAGGTCCTCCGCCTGGCCGAAGGCGTGGACGCGCAGGCGGCCCGCGGCGTCGACGATGAGCAGTGTCGGCGTGCCGCGCATCCCGTAGGTCGCCATCGTCGTCGGGATCCGCTGCCCGTCGCGCGGAGCGTCGACCCCGACCGGGAACTGCACCCGGTACTCGTGCAAGAACGCCTCGAGCGAGACGGGTCGCATGGCCTCGTGGTGCTCGAAGACGGTGTGCAGCCCGACCACGGCGACCTGCTCCGGCGAGAAGGTGCGCGCAATGCGCTGCGCCTGCGGGACGCCGTGCTGGACGCAGCCGGGGCAGAGCATCTGGAACGCGTGGATGACGAGCACGCGGCCGCGGTAGTCGGCGAGCGCCGGGGCGCCGTCGGCGCCGAACCAGCGCTCGACGGTCCACTCAGGCGCCGCCTCGGCGCGGTCGGCGGGGGTCAGAAGCGGGGGCCTCATCCTCACTCTCCTCGGGCCCGCTCCGCTGCGCACGCGGTGGGGCCCTGCTGCGTCCCTGGGGCCCGCGCGGCGCGATGTCGAGCGCCGGTCACTCGGGCGCGTGCGTCTCGGTGCGTCGGCCCGCGGTGCGCTCCGCCGATGCACGACGGCCCCGGGGTCTGCGCGACCTCGAGGCCTTCATCGTCATCGACCTTGTGGGCCATGGAGGACTCGAACCTCCAGCCAATGGATTAAGAATCCACTGCTCTACCATTGAGCTAATGGCCCGGCTTGTGGTTCCGCAAGTCAGAAGTGCGTCCGGCACACCCGGTAGGATTCGAACCTACGACCTGCGGATTCGAAGTCCGACGCTCTATCCAGCTGAGCTACGGGTGCGTATCGAGCGACCGCCTTTCTAGCGGATCGTCGTCGAGTGTCAATCGCGCGCCGGCGGACCGCCGCGACGAAGGGGCGAAGCCCGCCTGGGGTGAGTGACGGGACTTGAACCCGCGACCACCGGTACCACAAACCAGTGCTCTACCAACTGAGCTACACCCACCAGGAAATCGGAGCCCGAGTGTAACGCCCGCAGCGGCGGCGGCAAGCGCAAGCGGCAACGAGCGCGCGGGGTCGAGACCGCGAGGGCAGTCTGCTCAGGGCATTGCCGCCGGCACCACCAGCCGACCGCCCTCGTAGCGGCGGCGCGCCCACTCGGCCATCGCGATGCCCGCCGCGACGCTGACGGGGTAGCTGTGGTTGATGCCGTACATCGGGATGGCGACCACCTCGGTCGCCGCGGCGAGGACCGCGGGAGATACGCCCTCATCCTCGTTGCCGAAGACGAGCACCGCGTCGTCCGGGAGCGTCGCCTCCCACAGCCCGACC
The DNA here is from genome assembly GCA_020430775.1 of Myxococcales bacterium. Classification (GTDB taxonomy): domain Bacteria; phylum Myxococcota_A; class Polyangia; order Polyangiales; family Houyiibacteriaceae; genus JAGQJE01. The sequence continues at coordinate 1,250 of JAGQJE010000300.1, read as the reverse complement.
GAGGCGTGGTCCTTCTCGAACGCGACGATCGGCCACCGCTCGGCCGCCGCGCGCTCGACGAGCGACTCCGGCGAATCGAGCTCGACGATGTGCTCGTAGCGCTGCATTCCCATCGCGGCGCGCTCGTACCAGGGTTCGGTGCCGATGAGCAGGATCTCGCGCGCCAGGAACGAGTGCGCCGTACGCACGATCGAGCCGATGTTGAAGGGGTTCTTCGCGCGATCGACCGCGACTCGAAACGGGTGGCGCATGCGATCGAGCTCGGCGCGGATCGTCTCGCGCGGGAGACCGAATGGCTCTACCTTCACCCCGCCCGCCACTTGATGCTGCAGCCCATGCTCGGTACGGGCTCGAAGCCGACCGGCCGCCCCTCGAGCACGGCGTCGATCGCCCGGCGCAGATCCTGACGCGTCACGGCGGCCTGGTCCTTCCAGTTGTCGTCGATGCGCCCGTGGTAGACGAGGCGCCGGTCGCGATCGAAGAGAAAGGGGTCGGGCGTGCACGCGGCGTCGTACGCGCGCGCGACCGCCTGGGAGTCGTCACGGAGGTAGGGGAAGTTGAACCGGGCCGACTCGGCGCGCGCCACCATGGCTTCCATCGCGTCGTCCGGGTAGGCGACCGCGTCGTTCGGATTGATCGCGACCACCGCGACGCGGGGCGCGTAGTCGCGTGCGATGGCTACGAGCCGGCCCTCCGACGCGCGCGCGTAGGGGCAGTGGTTGCAGGTGAACACCACGAGGAGCGCCTCGGCGTCGGCGAAGGAATCGAGCGAGTGCACCGATCCGTCCGTGCCGGGGAGCGAGAACGCCGGTGCCTTCGTGCCAGCCGGCATGCCCTTCGAGTGCGTCAGCGCCATCGACGACCTGTAATGCGCCACGCGCGGGCCCGCCAGCCGCCACCGGACGCGACCCAGGGCACAGCGGGCGGCGTGCGGCCGAGGCCCGCCGCCCGCCGCCACCGGCCACGGTCTCGCACTAGATTTTTCCACCCTCGCCCAACGCCGAGGTTTAAATCCCTCCGAGGGTACATTCGCCCTGCCGCTCCAGGGTGGATTTTTCCTCCCTCGCCCCACCGTGAGGTTTAAATCCCTCCGAGGGTAGATTCGCTCGGCGGCGGCGGCGGCGGCGGCGGCGCGGTGGTGGATCTTTCCTGTGTGGCGCGAAGGTCGAAAAAATCGCTCCTGGGGCGGATTCGGCGCAACGGGGCGGTGGCGGGGTCGATGAGTGGGTATGTCTGACCCCCGTATGTGC
>JAGQJE010000299.1 GCA_020430775.1 Myxococcales bacterium | reverse complement strand
CCGACCATCGTCACCTTGAACCCAGACCGCATCGTCGACGTGCGCGCCAAAGCCCCCGCAACGGCCGCCTAGGACCGACACCCGCACAATCACCCGACCCGACAACTACCTTGACGAGCGCCGATCCCGATCTTGATCCCGATCTTGATCCCGATCCCGATCCCGATCCCGATCCCGCGCCCCAACCCGAACCCGTTCCCGCGCCCGTGCCGCTTGCCGCCGGTTGGCCGTCAGCGACCTCGGCGCCGCCGCAGCGCCTCGTAGAGCAGCGCGCCGGTCACCGCGCCAAGAGCGTCGGCGAGCAGGTCGCGCGCGTCGGCCGAGCGCCCCGGGACGAACACCTGGTGCAGCTCGTCGCTCAGTCCCCACGCGGTCGCGAGGAAGGCGCCGAGCGCCAGCATCCGCGGCCACGGCCGGCGGGGCCACGTGAGGCGACAAGCTCGCGCGCAGAGCAGACCGAGCAGCGCGTACTCGGTGAAGTGGGCGCCCTTGTCGCGAAACGGGAAGATGGACACGACCGGGCTGACGACGTGTAGGGACGAGAGCCCAAAAATGAGGGCCATGTACAAGACCGCCGGCGCCCACGCGTGCACCCGCGGGAGCCGCACCCCGACGCGCGCCCACCACGACCTCAGCCGCACCGCGCGGACGCGGAGCCACTCCCACCAGGAGGCGAGACGCTCGGACATCGCCGGCGCACGCACAGGCGTCAAGCGGAGCCGCCCGTGACCACCGGCAGCCGGACGGGGCGCGGCCTCGCGGGCGCCGACCGGGCGACGAAGCCCGCCGCCTGGCCTTCGAGGTCGCGCGCCTGCGCGCCCAGGCTGTGACCGTAGGCCTCGGTGATCGTCACGCGCACGAGCTGCCCGATCGGGTCGAGCCCGGGCGCCGCGTCGAAGTGCACCAGCTCGTGCCGGCCGCTGCGGCCGGTGAAGCGCGCGTGAGCCGGCGAGGCGTCGCGCCCCGCGCTGCGCCGCTCGACGAGCACCTCCTGCTCCGAGCCGACGAGCGACGCGAGATGCGCCGCCTGCTGCGCCTCGGTGACCTCGAACAGACGCGCGAGCCGCGCCTGCTTGACCTCGTCCGGGACGTCGTCGCCGAACACCAGCGCCGGCGTGTTGGGGCGTGGCGAGTACATGAAGCAGAACGCCGACACGAACCCCGCGCTGCGGACGAGCGCGAGCGTCGCCTCGAAGTCCGCGTCCGTCTCGCCCGGGAAGCCGACGATCAGGTCCGTAGAGAGGGTGAGCCCCGGGCACGCCCCTCGGAGCCGGCCGACGCGATCGAGGTACTCCGTCGCGGTGTAGCGGCGAGACATGCGCCGCAGCACCGCGTCGGACCCGGACTGCGCCGGGAGATGGACGTGCCTCGGGAGCACGTCGAGCTCCGCGTGGGCCGCGACGAGCGCGTCGGTGAGGTGACGGGGATGCGGGGAGGTGTAGCGGAGTCGCGCGAGGCCCGGGACCTCACGGGCGATGCGCCGGAGGAGCGCGGGGAAGGCGGAGCGGGAGGCCTCGAGCCGGGAGCGCTGACCCTCGCCCGGCTCGTACCAGGAGTTCACCGTCTGCCCGAGGAGCGTCACCTCGCGCACACCCCCGTCGACCAGCCGGGCGACCTCGTCGACGATGTCGCCCGCGGCTCGGTAGCGCTCGGGGCCGCGCGTGTGCGGCACGACGCAGTACGTGCAGCGCTCGTCGCAGCCCTTCATCACCGTGACGAACGCGGTCACCTCGCGCCCTAGCCCGCGCGGCGTGGCGTGGAGGAACGACGGTGTGTCCATGTCGAAGACGGTGCGTACGGCCGGCGGGGCCCCGCCCTCCGCCGCGCGCACGAGCGACGGAAGCTCGGGGATGTTGTCGGGGCCGATGACGACGTCGACGTACGGAGCCTTCCGCAAAAGGCGCTCGCCCTCTTGCTGAGCGACGCAGCCCGCCACCGCGAGCAACACGCCGGGGCGGGCATCTTTGAGCGGACGCAGCGTCCCGAGCAGGCTCATCAGCTTGTGCTCGGCCTTCTCCCGCACGCTGCACGTGTTGACGAGGATGAGGTCGGCGAGCTCCGCCTCGTCGGTCGCCGAGTACCCGTGCGCGCCGAGGACCTCCTCGATGCGACGCGAGTCGTGCATGTTCATCTGGCAGCCGAAGGTCTGGATCAGGTAGCGCTTCATGGTCGATGGCGTCCGCTGTCGCGTCCCCGCGGTCTCGTCGGCGCCCCCGGGAGGACTCGAACCTCCGACCTTCGGTTTAGGAAACCGCTGCTCTATCCTCTGAGCTACGAGGGCAGGCCGGCCGAAGCGGGCGCTCGCGGCTATAGCACGCACGCCAGGCCGTTGCGACGGCGGGTCCGCGCGGTGTGTGCGCGCCGCCTTCGATGCCGGTGGGGCCGCCCGGCGGCGGTCGCGCCGCTGCTAGACGTCGATGAGGGTCACGACGGGCCAGCGGGTGAGCTTCGAGAGGCCATCGAGGAAGGTCAGGTGGATGACGAAGGCGAGGCCCGCCACCTCACCGCCCGCCTTCTCGACGAGCTCCGCGGCGGCGCGCGCGGTGCCGCCGGTGGCGATGATGTCGTCGACGATCAGCACGCGGCTGCCCGCCTTGATCGCGTCGCGGTGAATCTCGAGCGCGTCCGTCCCGTACTCGAGGCTGTACTCGATGCGATGGACCGCCGCGGGCAGCTTGCCAGGCTTGCGGATCGGGACGAACCCACACCCGCACGTCGCCGCGAGCGCCGCCCCGAAGATGAACCCGCGCGACTCGACGCCGGCGACGATGTCGACCTCGTCGAGGTCGCAGCGCTCCTCGAGGAGGCGGACGGCGATCCGATACGCGGTCGGGTCCGCGAGGATCGGGGTGATGTCCTTGAAGAGCACGCCCGGCTTCGGAAAGTCGGGGACGTCTCGGATGTGCTCGCGCACCAGGTCGTAGCGCTCGTCTGTCATAGCGGCTCCCGTTCAGGCCCCGCCACGTAGGCGGCGAGGGGGAAGTGATCCGTCTCGGTCGACCGCACGCTCAGCGGGGTCACCGAGACATAGCCCGCGTCGACCGCGTCCGTGTCCGACCCGTCCAGGCGCTCGTGTCGGACGCCCCCCGGCCCGCCGATCCAGAAGTACCGCCGCCCGCGCGGGTCGTCGCGGACCTCGACGCCCTCGGCGTACAGGCGCTTGCCGAGGCGCGTCACCCGGACGCCCTTCGGCTCGCCGTGCGGGAAGTTCACGTTCAGCAGCGGCACGTCGTGACCGGGCGCGTGCACCACGAGCATCCGGCGGCAGAGCGCGACGGCGAGGCGGGCGCACGCGTCGAAGTCGTCGTTCATCGTCGACATCGCCATCGCGGGGACGCCGCGCAGGGCCGCCTCGCGCGCGGCCGCGACGGTCCCGGAGTAGTGCACGTCGCTGCCGAGGTTCGGGCCGTGGTTGATGCCCGACACGACGAGATCAGGCCGCCGCGGCAGCAGCGCCTCCAAGTACAGCGCGACGTAGACGCAGTCCGCCGGCGTGCCGTCGATGGCGTGCACGGCGGGGGCGAGCTGCCGGTGGCGCAGCGGCGCGTGCAGGGAGATCGCGTGGCTGCGTCCGCTCTGCTCGCGCTCCGGCGCGACCGTGACGACGTCACCGAGCGCGGTGAGCGCCTCGCGCAGCGCGACGAGGCCCGGCGCTTCGACGCCGTCGTCGTTCGATACGAGCACTAAGGGCCGGTCGCTCATCGCTGCCGCCTCCTCGTATCAGAAGCGGTCGGGAGCGTCGACCGCGCCGGGCAGGTCGCGCCCCCCGAAGAAAACGAGGCTCGCGCCCGCGATGTGCGGAGCGAGCCTCGCGCCGGTCGGGGCGACTGGATTTGAACCAGCGACCCCCTCACCCCCAGTAAGGTGCGCTACCAAGCTGCGCTACGCCCCGGCCCCCCGGTCGCCCGAGGGACCGCGAAGATACAACGCGCGCCCGCACGAGCAAGGGGAAATGCGGTGCGCGTCGGCGAGCAGCGCGGGCCGGCCCCAGCGCCGCGCAGCTCAGGAGCGCCGCGCGCGCGCGCCCTGCTGAACCAGGACGGCCTTCGACACGACCCCGTGCACGCGCACCCGCGTCGGCGCCTCGCTCGCCTCGTCGTCCCGCGCGGCGTCGAGCCGGTTGAGCAGGACCTCGAGCTGTTGGCGCAGGCCGAGCAGCTCCGCCCGCAAGCCCACCTCCCTCGCGGCGCGGGGCTCCGGTGCGCTGGCGCGCGTGTGGCGGCCCATGGCGCGGATCTTCCGGCGCGCGCCCGCCACGGTGTAGCCCTCGTCGTGCAAGAGCTGGCGGATGAGCATCGCGAGCTCGACATCCTGCTGGCTGTACATGCGGTGGGAGCCGCGCGTCTTCTTCGGCCGCAGCGCGGCGAACTCACTCTCCCAGTACCGCAGGGCGTGGGGCTTGACGCCGACGATCTCCGCAACCTCGCCGATCTTGTAGAAGTTCTTGTCCGGCAAGAGAATGGAGCGCGCCACGTCGGCCTCCAACACGTTGGGTCAGTGAGTGGTGTGCCGCGAGGCGGTCCCTGTCAGAGGCGCGGCGCTACCGAAGGGGTCGCTGCGCCCGGCGTCGGATGCAGAGGCGGATCCGCGGGCCGTGTCGACGTCGCCCGGACGCTCGCGGTGCGGGTTCAGCGCGACCTTCAACACCTGGCTCGGCTTGAACGTGAGCACGCGACGGGCGCTGATGGGGATCGGCTTGCCCGTCTGGGGGTTGCGGCCGACGCGCTCTTTCTTGCGCCGGACGATGAAGTTGCCGAAGCCCGAGATCTTGATCTTCTCGCCGTCGGCGAGGACCTCCTTCATCGTCTCGAAGACCGCGTCCACGATCTCCGCCGCCTCCTTCTTCGAGAAGCCTCCGACCTTCTCGTAGACGGCGTCGATCAGCTCGGCCTTGGTCGTGCGTCCTGTCGCCAAAACTCGTACTCCTGTCGCGGCCTCCGCGAGCGGACCCGTGCACCTGCCCTGCGTACTCGTGTCTTGCGCGTCCTGCCCGCCGCCCCTCGTCGGGGCGCGCGGCGCGATGACCTTCTCGTCGTGCCCAGCCCGCGAAGCTCGTCGACCGATGTGAGGCTACGCCGCCCCCGCACGAATCGCGAGAGCGAAATGAGAGAACCACGATTCGTCCCGCATATCAAGCGTTTGCCTGTGCAAGTTCGCGCGACGATTGTGTTCTCGACACCGGACGGCGCTCGGAGAACGCTCCCGCGTGAGGGCCATCGCCGCGGGCGATCCAGCGCGTCGCGCTCGTGCCGCGCCGACGGTGCCGCTCAAGCGCGGAGCCGCGCCTCGAAGCGAGCCTCAGCGGTCGCCCCGAGCTTCGCGTGCGCCGCGTCGACACGCTTGTCGGTCAGCGTGGCCTGCGGGTCGCGGTACACGACGTGGAACGCGAGGCTCACGTGCCCGTCCGGGACATGCTCGCCCTGGTAGCGGTCGAAGAGCTCGATGCGCTCGACGAGCGCGCCGCCCGCATCACGGAGCGCGTCCATGATCTCGCCGACCGCGTGCCCCTCGCGCACGACCATGGCGATGTCGCGAACCGCGGCCGGATAGCGAGGGAGCGCCCTCGCCTGCGCGACGCCGAGCGCCCTCGTGGCCGCCTCGAGACCCGCGACGTCGAGCTCGCCGTACACGGCGCGCGCGTCGAGCCCGAGGGCCCCGCACACGTCCGGGTGCACCTCGCCGAGCACGCCGAGGTCGCGCCCCCCGAGGGCGATCCGCGCTGCCCGCCGCGGGTGCAAGAAGGGCGCGAGCTGCTCGATGGCCGGGTCGAGGCGCAGCTCGGGGGTGAAGGCGCCGAGCGCGCGCAACGTGCCCTCGAGGCGCCCCTTGCCGTCATAGAAGTCGAGCGCGCCGTCGGTCCCGATCCAGCCCGGGCGCGGACCGGCGAGCAGCCACGCGAACATCGGGCGCTCTATCGGGAGCGCGCCGTCGCCAGGCGCGAAGACGGTCCCGAGCTCGAAGAGCTGCACCGAGACGGGCTCACGCCGGCGGGTGACCGCGGCCGCCTCGAGGAGCCCGGGCAAGAGCGACGTGCGCATCACCGAGCGCTCTTCGCTGAGCGGATTGTGCAGCGGCACCGCCTGCGTCGACACGCGCGCCGCCTCGAGCGCGCCGGGCGCGACGAAGGCGTAGGTGATCGCCTCGGTGAGCCCGGCGCCGGCGGCGGCGGCCTCGCGCAGCCGCCGGTCGAACCGAATCGACACCGGCGTCCCGTCCTTCGACGGGCGCACGCGCGGCACGGCGGTCGGGACCCGGTCGTAGCCGTAGATGCGCGCGACCTCTTCGATGAGGTCCGCCTCCATCGCGAGATCCGGGCGATGCGAGGGGACGCGCACCTCTATCGCAGCGGCGGCGTCGTCGAGCACCTCGCAGCCGATGCCCTCGAGCACACGGCGCGTGAAGGCCGGGGGCACCTCGACGCCGAGCAGTCGCGCCATCCGCGCGTGGCAGAGGACCACCGAGGGCGCCTCGATCGACCTCGCGACGACGTCGAGCCCGTCCGGGACGACCGCGCCGCCGCCGAGTTCGGCGAGCAGGGTCGCCGCGCGCGCGAGCACCGCGCGGACGGCGCTCGGGTCGACGCCACGCTCGAAGCGGTGGCTCGCCTCCGTGTGCAGCCCGAGCCGGCGGGAGGTCCGCCGCACGGAGCGCGGGTCGAAATAGGCGCACTCGATCAGCACGTCGCGCGTGCCCTCCCCCATCTCGCTGTCCGCCCCGCCCATCACGCCCGCGACGGCGACCGGACCTTCGCCGTCGCAGATGAGGAGGTCGTCCGCGGTGAGCGTCCGCTCGACGTCGTCGAGGGTCGCCATGCGCTCGCCGTCCGCGGCGGCGCGCACCACGATCTTGCGGCCTCGGACCTTGTCGAGGTCGAACCCGTGGATCGGGTGGCCGCGCTCCATCAACACGAGGTTGGTCGCGTCGACGAGGTTCGAGATGGCGCGGATGCCGAGGCAGTGCAGGCGATACCGCACCCACAACGGCGACGGGCCGGAGGTCACACCGAGGACGAGCGCCGCGCCGTAGCGAGGACAGCGCTCGGCGTCGCGGATCTCTACCTCTACTGCGGGCCCTCGCGCTGCCGGGCGGACGGCCTCGACGCGAGGCCCGACGCGGCCGGCAGGCGGAGCCGCGAGCGGCAGGGCGAACCGGGCCGGCCCGGCGGCGAGCAGCGCATCACCCTCTTCGACCAGCGCCGCCGGCGCCTGCGCGGCGGGTAGCACCAGCGTGCGTCCGTAGAGCAGCGCGAGCTCGCGCGCGAGGCCGACGTGGCCAAGACAGTCCGGGCGGTTCGGCGTGAGGCCGATCTCGAAGACGACGTCGCGCAGCCGGAGCGCGTCGGTCGCCGCGTCGCCCGGGGCGCCCGCGTCGTGCGGGCCGAGCACGACGATGCCGGCCGCGTCGGCGCCGATGCCGAGCTCCACCTCCGAGCAGAGCATGCCGCGCGAGACGACGCCCCCGAGGTCGCGCTCGGCGATCTCGAGGCCGCCGGGCAGCGTCGCCCCGAGCCGCGCGAGGAGCACGCGGCCGCCCGCGTCGGGCACGTTCGGCGCGCCGCAGACCACCTCGTGCTCGCCCGCGCCGTCGAAGACCCTGACGAGGCGAAGCCGGTCGCGGTGCGGGTGCGGTCGCACACCGCGCACCTCGGCCACGACGACGCCCTCGAGCCCCTCGCCGAGACGCTCGACGCCCTCGACCTCGAGGCCCGCCCCGGTGAGCTTGTCGGCGATTTCATCGGCGGGGGCGTCGACGCCGGACAGCTCGCGCAGCCAGTTGTACGAAGCGCGCATCGATCAAAACCCCGACAGGAAGCGGACGTCGTTCTCGTAGAGCAGCCGGATGTTCGGGACGCCGTACTTGAGCATCGCGATCCGGTCGAGCCCCATGCCGAACGCGAAGCCGGTGTACCGCTCGGCGTCGTAGCCGACGTTCCGGAAGACGGTCGGGTGGATCATCCCGCAGCCGAGGATCTCGATCCATCCGGTGCCCTTGCACACGCCGCAGGCGGCTGTCCTAGCGGCGTCGCGCTCCCACGCGCGGCAGAACACGCAGCTCACGTCGACCTCTCCGCCCGGCTCGACGAAGGGGAAGTAGCTCGGGCGGAACCGAAGCGACACCTCGGCGTCAAAGAGGCGTCGAGCGAAGAGGGTCAGCACGCCCTTCAGCTCCGAGAAGCTCACGTCCTCGTCGACGAGGAAGCCCTCGATCTGAAAGAACATCGGCGAGTGGGTCGCGTCATCGTCGCGGCGGTAGACCGCGCCCGGAGCGACGATCGCGAGCGGCGGCTCGCGCCGGAGCATCTCGCGAATCTGGATGGTCGAGGTGTGCGTGCGCAGCAGGGTCGTCGCCGAGGCGCCCAGCTCCTCGCGCGTGATGTAGAAGGTGTCCTGCATGTCGGTCGCCGGGTGGTCCGCCGGAAACCCGAGCTTGTCGAAGCAGTTCTCGTGCAGGTCGATCTCGGGCCCGTCCGCGACGTCGAAGCCGAGCGCGCCGAAGATGTCGAGCAGCTCGTAGCGGACGCGGGTGATCGGATGCAGCCGCCCGGCGCGCACGTCGCGGCCCGGGAGGGTGACGTCGAGCGGTGTCGCGGCGAGCTCAGCCTCGCGGGCCGCGCGCTCGAGCGCGACCAACGCGTGCTCGAACGCCTCGTTGACCTCGGTCTTGAGCGCGTTGATCTGCTTGCCGAGGTCGCGGCGTTCGCCGGATGGCACCTTCGGCATGAGCTTCATCAGCCGCGTCAGCGCGCCGCCCGGGCCGACCCAACGCGCGTTGCGCTCGCGCAAGCTCGGCTCGTCGCTCGCCTCCGCGAGGGAGGCGCGAAACTCCGCCCCGATCTTGGCGAGGCCGTCGCGTAGCTCGCGGGCCGCTTCGCCCGCGCCTCCCTCTTCCGGCGCATCGGGTCGAGTCATCACGCTCCCTCGCTCTTCGGCCCGGAGCCCGTCGTGCATCGCCGAGCCCCGCTAAACGCCGCGGCGCGCGGAGACGAACCCCGCGCGCCGTGTAGTACTACAGTTTCGAGCCGTCCGCGGCAGCGCGGCCGGGCACCTCGCGGCGCTACTTGGTCGCGTCGACGACGGCCTTGAAGCCGCCCGGGTCGACGACCGCGAGGTCGGCGAGGACCTTGCGGTCGAGGTCGATGTTGGCGCGGCGCAGCGCGGCGATGAGGCGGCTGTAGGTCGTCCCGTTCAGGCGCGCGGCGGCGTTGATGCGGGTGATCCACAGGCGGCGGAAGTCTCGGCGCTTCTGCCGGCGGTGCCGGTAAGCGTCCGACCAGGCGTGGTGCACCTGCTCGACGGCGGCCGCGAAGGTGCGGCCCCGGGAGCCGTAGTAGCCCTTGGCGTGCTTGAGGGCTCGGTTGCGTCGGCGGCGGGCTTTGAAGCCCCTCTTTGCGCGCGGCATCGGTAGCTCTCCTCAGAACTTGTAGGGGATGAGCCGAGCGATGCTCGGCGCGTCGGCCGGATCGACCATCGCGTTCTTCTTCAGCCGGCGGAGCCGGTTCGCCGACTTGCCGCGCATCATGTGCTGTTTGCCGGCGCTCGCCCGGCGGATGCGGCCGGTGCCGGTCACCTTGAAGCGCTTCGCAGCGGCGCGCTTCGTCTTCATCTTGGGCATCGAAATCCTCGCTTTGGGCTCCGTGGCCCGCGCGCACGCGGCCCCGGAGCGGAGAGTCGCCGTCTCTACGCCGCGCCGCCCTGCAAGTCAAGACGGCGCGACCGCGAGAGGCACGGTTCCGAGCCCACGCCAGTGCCCGCCCGAGCCGCATCCCCCGCACCCGCACCCGCACCCGAACCCGCTCCCGATCCCGTGCCCGGTCCCGATCCCGATCCCGATTCGTGGGAAGCAACTCGATGTCGACGGGAGGCACCACAACATATCGTGGCCACCGACCGTCGTCGACCACATCATGTAGTGGGCCGTAGCCGGCCTGAGGAGTTGCTT
>JAGQJE010000045.1 GCA_020430775.1 Myxococcales bacterium | reverse complement strand
CGCTCGCGAGCACGCGCGCGGGGAGGGCGCGGTGGTACGTGTCCTCCGCGCACACCGCGACGATCGACCCCGAGACCTCCGCCATCGCGTCATCGAGCGAGCACGCGATCGCCGGAACGCCGAGGCGCGCGTCTCTTGGCGGCGTGAAGGGCGCGGCGGTCGGGTGGACGAACACGACGCGCGCGGCGCCCGCGGCGGCGAGCGCGAGCGCGTGCCGGAGCGCGGGACGCAGCCCGGCGACGGGCGTGTCGGCGTCCCACGCGGCCGGGATCAAGACGATGCCGGTGGTCTCTTGTCTTGCGCTGGTCATCGGCGGCCTCCCGTGCGGTGGATCGCTTCGGTCGGCCCGGTTGCAAGCGGCGGGCCAGGTCGTCCTGCACAGTCTGGTGCCGATGGGGGCGCTCGCGCGGGTTGGCCAGCATCTTGCTTGCTCGTCCACGCGACGTGGCTACCGCACTCCCACCGCTCGACACCCGCTCGGTCGGCGCTGCCGCCGCCGCCCGCCCTCGCCGCCGCCGCCGCGCCGACGTCGCGGGGTGGTGCGGCGTCGCGCTCGGCGCCGCATCGTTGGTCTGGGTCTTCCACGCCGAGGACGGCCTCACCGTGCTCCGCGGCGTGTTCGAGCGGCTCGGTCCGCGCTGGCCCTGGCTCCTCGTGCCCTACGTGCTCACCGGGGGGCTCACCGTCTGGGCCTACCGCGCCGCGCTGCCCGGTCGCGGACACGCCGTTCCGCTGCGCGCGCTGGTCCACGCCGAGCGCTCGGGCTTCATCCTGAACTCGCTGCTCCCGCTCGCGAACTACGGCGGCAACCTCGCCAAGGTCACGCTGCTCCGGCACTGGTACTCCGGCGCGGAGATCCTCGCGGCGGGAGCGTGGGGCGCGCTCGCCACGGGGCTCACCAACTCGCTCGCGGCGATCGGCCCCTTCGTCGCGCTCGCGGTGGGTTTCGCCGACCCTCGCGCGGCGGCGCTGCTCGGCATCGCGGCGCTTCTGACCGCGGTGCCCGCGACCGTCGCCCTCGTCCTGCTCCGCTTCGGGCTCGCGGCCAAGGTGACGGCTCTCTTGCGCCACGTGCCGCGCCTCGTGTCCGAGGAGCGACGCAGCCGCTGGCTCGGGCGGGCGCGCGACTTCGACCGGCACCTCGCGAGCGCGGTCGGCGAGCGTCGCGGCGACTTCGCGATCCACGTGCTCCTGAAGGCCTTGGTCCAGGCGTCGCGGATCGCGGAGGTGTGGCTCGTCATCACCCTGCTCGGGCTCCCCGGCGGGTTGCTCGCCGCGCTGCTCTTCCATGCGGTGAGCCGGACGACGGGGCAGGTCCTGAGCTTCGTGCCCGGCCAGCTCGGCGTGCTCGAGGGCTCGGCGATGCTCGGCTTCGCCGCCCTCGGCTTCACGCCGGAAGACGGCCTCGCGATCGCGCTCGCGCTGCGCTTCCACTTCTTCGTCAACGTCCTCGTCAGCGGCACCGCGCTCGCCACCGCCTCGCGCGTGTTGGCGAAGTACCCGCCGCTCGCCCGCCCACGAGAGGTCTTCGCGCCATGACCCACGCGCCTCCGCACGAACACACCGCGCCCTCCCGGTATCGCGCCCGCCTCGCGCGCTTGCGTCAGAAGCAGGAGAGCTCGTTCGTCCCGATCTTCTTGCACCGCCCGATGGCGATCCTGCTGCTGCTGCCCATCGTCGAGGTGAAGTGGGTCACGCCAAACCGGCTGACGACCGCCAGCGTGCTGATGCGCGTCGTCGCGGCGGCGATGCTCTGGCCGGCCGCGTGGGGCGGGCTCGCCGATACGCCCGCCGTGCTCTGGGGCGCCGCGGTGCTCTGGAACCTCGGCGGCGCGGTCGACGCGGCGGACGGGGCGCTGGCGCGCTATCGCGGGACCTCGTCGGCCTTCGGGCGGTTCTACGACAAGGTCTCGGACCGCCTGCTCACGCTCTGCTTCATGGTCGCGCTCTCCGGGCGGGCCATGATCGCGACCGGCGAGGTCCGGTACGTGTACATCGCGATGGTCTACGTCGCGATGATGAGCGCTTCGAGCGTCGCGAAGTGGATCGAGATCGGCATCGTGGCCGGTCGCGGCGACGGCGACGCGGGCGACCCGAGCGAGCGCTCGGCGCCCGCCCGCGGGCTCGTCGGGTGGCTCAAGTACTGGCTCTGGTCGCTGCGCACCGTCTTCATCATGACGGAGATGGATCTCCCCTTGTGGGGCTCGATCGCCGTCCTCACGCACCGCGAGACCTGGCTCTTCCACTACCTCGCGGTGATCACGGTCCCCTACGCCCTCATCACGGTCGTGCTGCGGGCGCGGCGCCTGTACCTGCTCGACCGGCCCCCGGCCGCGCTCGAGACGCGTGCTCCGGCGGGCGCGAGCGCACGCGTCGAGGCGTCCGCCTAGCTTGGCCGGCTGCCGCGGGCCACGCGGCGCGGCCTTCGTATCGCCCAGAGATTCGGAAGGAGAAGCTTGTATGAACTACGGAACCGTCATCACGTTCGGGACGTTCGACGTGTTTCACGTCGGCCACGTGCGCGTGCTCAAGCGCGCCGCCGAGCTCGGCGAGCGCCTCGTGGTCGGCGTCTCGTCGGACGCCCTCAACATCGCGAAGAAGGGCCGCCCGCCCGTGTTCTCGCAGAGCGAGCGCCTCGAGATCGTCGGCAGCCTCGACGTCGTCGATGAGGTCTTCGTCGAGGAGTCGCTGGAGCGAAAGCGCGACTACATCGTCGAGCACCGCGCCGACGTGCTCGTGATGGGCGACGACTGGGCGGGCAAGTTCGACTGGGTCCGGGACGTCTGCGACGTCGTGTACTTGCCGCGCACGCCCTCGGTCTCGACCACCGGTCTCATCGAGCACATCCTCGCGATGCCGCGCTCCCGCGCCGCCGCGCCGCCGCCGGTCGCCGCCCGCGCGCGGTCCGTCTCGAAGGTGGGGCCCCCGCCGCCTTCCGGCCGTCCAGAGGCCGCGGCCTGGCGCTGAGCGCTCCTCTCTCTCACCGGGCGGCCGCCCGCGCCGCCACGGGAGCGCGGCGCGTGCGCTCAGATGCCGCGCTTGCGCAGGATGTGGCGGTCGAAGAAGGACCCGTCGTACTGACCCGCGCGGAAGGCGTGGTCGGCGAGGATCTTGCGGAGCATCGGCGCGTTCGACGCCACCGGCGCGAAGCTGTGCTCGGCGAGGATGCGGTCGAGCCAGAGCATCGCCTGGTGGCGGATCGGCGCGAACGTGCTGACCCGGGCGAGCAGCGGGCGGTCGTCGAGCGGCACGCGCGCGCCGGCGGCGACCGTCGGCACGACGCGCACGCTGCGGTGGGGCGCCGGCGGGAAGTGTACGCGCGCCATCGGGGCGTCGAGGTCGCTCCCCCGCGCGGCGAGGAGCGCCACCTCGAAGGCGTGCCCCGACGGCTGCACGGCGAGCACGCTCGGCGGGATCGGCTCGCCTGCGCCCAGCTCGAGCTGAAGCGCGACGAGGTCGACGCCCGTCACCCGCTCGCACGCCGCGTGCAGCCGCGGGAGGCCGAGCGACACCTGACTCACCCACAGCCGGCGATCCACGTCGAGCAGGAGCTCGACCGTGATGAGGCCGGTGCAGTGCAGCTCTTCTGCGACGCGGGTCGCGACGTCGAAGGCCGCGGAGCGGATGGTCTCACCGTCCGATCGGATCGACAGCTCGGGCGATGGGCACTCCTCGAGCGCCGTCTGCCCGTCGATCCGCACGCTGCGCTCCGTCTCGCAGAGCGGGGCGACGGCGCCGTGGCCGTCCGCGAGGATCCACACGTGCAGGATGCGCGGGCGCGCGATCGTCTGCTCGACCAGCGCGGGTGCGTGCCCACCCCGCTCGACCGCCGCCCACGCATCCTCGAGCGCGGCGGGGTTCGACAGCGGCCCCACCGGTCGCGGCGCGTCGAGATCCGTGGGCCAGAGCGCGACGGGGTAGCCGAGCGCCTCGGCCGCCCCGAGTGCCTCTGCGAGCGTCGACGACACGGACGCCGCGGCCTCGGGCATCCGCGCGCGAGCGCGCGTGACGGCCTCGCGCAGGCTCGCGCGGTTCGTGGCGAGCTCGGCGGCGTCGGGATCTGCGCCGATGAAGGGGAGGTCGGCCGCCTCGAGCGCACGCGCGAGGGGGACGTGGCCATCCGGGCTCGCGTACCCGGGGTGGACGGCGTCGGCGCGCGCGCGGCGGGCTGCGTCGATGATGACCTCAGGCGGCGCTGGCAGGCGCGGGTCGGCGGACACCGCGACGGTCTCGTCGCAGGGCGTCCGCGCGTCGCCGGCGGTGTCGCCGGTAGAGTCCGGTCGCAGGCCGATGCTCACGACGCCACGCTGCCGGCAGGTCCTGGCGACGCGGTGGGCGGCGTCGCCTCGGCTCGCGATGAGCACTCTGTGGAACATCGCGGCGGAGCCTAGCAGCGCGCCGCCGAACCGGCGACCGAGCGCCTCGCGGCTCGGCACGCGGTGCGATCGGGCGCGACCAGCGCGCCGGCCCACGAAGAGGCGCGAGCGCTCGCGACGCCCCTGTTGCGAAGCGCCGCGCGGCCGTCATGCTCCGGCGATGTCCGTGCTCGTGCGCAGCGAGGGGTTGAAGCGGCGATCGGTGCGGCCCGCCGAGGTGCGCGTGCGCGCCGAGCGGATGCTGCGCGCCCTCGATCTGGACGACGCGGAGCTGTCGATCTTGCTCTGCGACGACGAGGCGATCCACGCGCTGAACCGCGCCTACCGGCGGCAGGACCGTCCCACCGACGTGCTCGCGTTCGCGATGCGCGAGGGCGACGGGCCCCTCGTTCGGCCCGAGGTGCTCGGCGACGTGGTGATCTCGCTCGAGACGGCGCGCCGGCAAGCCTCCGCGCGCGGTGTGGCCATCGTCGCCGAGGTCACCTTCCTGATGGCCCATGGGCTCTTGCACCTGCTCGGCTACGACCACCAGACGGACGAGGAGGAGCGGCGGATGAGCGCGCGGACGGACGCGCTCGTAGCCGCCGCGAGCGTCCGCCGCTCGAGCCGCGACGCGACGTAGCGCCCGCCTCGGACGCGCTGCGAGCGCCGCGCCGCACGCCCGCGAGCAGCTACGAGCAAACCCGCGTCTGGCCGGCGCCCACGCTCGACCGAAGGGATTGCCCTGAAAATCAGCGCAAAAAGGTTGTGCATCCGCGCGCGGACGGGCATAGATGCCCGCAAGTCTGTCGGATCTCCAGGTGTTTGGAGTTCGCGCGTTCCCCGCCCGACAGATAACGTTCAAGGAGGGAGCCATGGCAGGCACGAGCACGACCACGAAACCCCGCGTAAAGCGCATGACGAAAGCCCAGATCATCGGCGAGCTGGCGGATCGCACCGAGCTGTCGAAGCGCGACGTCACGCGCGTGCTCGATGAGCTGAAGGAGCTCGTCAAGCGCGAGCTGACCGGGCGCGGCCGTCCGGGCGAATTCGTCGTCCCCGATCTACTGAAGCTGACCGTCAAGAAGGTCCCGGCGCGCAAGGCTGGGCTCGTGAAGAACAACTTCACGGGCGAGATGGTCCAGAGCCCCGCGCGCCCCGCGTCGAAGAAGGTGCGGGCGGCGCCGCTCAAGAAGCTCAAGGACCTCGTGAGCTGATCGATTCACCGCGATGACCGCGCGGCGCGCGCTGCCCCGGGGGCGCGCAGGCGGCGCGCGGCAAGCCCCGTCGCTCCGGCGCTTCGTCGGCCTGGCCAGCGCTCCCCGCGTGGGACCGCTGGCTTCGTCGTCTGCGCGCCTCAGCGCCGCGGCAAAAAGAGGTTCAGCAGGACGGTGAGCACGACGCTGAGCACGAGGCACGTCACGATAGGGATGTGCACCGACCAGCCCTTGCGCTCGAACGAGAGATCGCCTGGGAGGTGTCCGAGCCCGAGCCGCCCGCCGACCCAGAGCAGGAGCCCGAGCGCGACGATGACCAAGCCGGCGAGGACGAGCGCGCGACCCACGGAGTCCATCGCGATCTGGCTTAGCAGCCCGTCGCGGGCGCGATCAATCGGGCCGCGCGCCGCGCGGCGGGCGCGCCGGCGATCGCGTGGCTACGGGGCGGACGTCGGGGGGCGGGGCGGGCGCGGCGCGCCCCCGGCGAAGAGGCCCTCGACGTAGCTGAAGATCACCCGCGCCTGCTGGACCCTGAGGCGTGACTCGATGCGGAAGACGTCACCGTCGACGCTCAGCTTCGCCTCGCGAAGCGGCGCCCCGACGCCCGCCAGCGAGAGCAAGATGCTCCGGGCGTACTGATCGCGCACGCGCCCCCAGTACGCGGCCGCGGCTTGTGCGCCGGCGCTCGACTCGTACGTGGCGACGACGGTGACGAGGATGTGGCTTGGCCCGTCCTGCGCGGCGTCCGCCCGCACCCGCTCCGGGAGGTAGATGAGCTGGCCGCGCGCGAACTTCGGGACGTTCTCCGCCTCGAGCTCGAACGCCGCGCCCTCGGTCATCGAGAGCAGGCCGCCCGCGTCGTCGGCTTGACGACCCTTGGCGCCGTCGCGATCACGCCGCTCGCGGGCCTCCGCCAACGCGAGCACGCGCGGCAGGTCGACCGGACGCGCGATGATGAACCGGCGGCCGCTGAGCATCGCGATGACGCGGTGGGTGACGTCCTCGTTCTCCCAGTCCGCGACGAGCACGCCGTCTTGGCGGTGCCAGCGTGGCGGCGGCTTCGCGTGCGCCTTGGCGAGGGCGGCGACCGCCTCGCGCACGAAGCCGCGCCCGTGGACGTGCCGGCCGGCGAGCACGAGCCGCGAGCGCAGCAGGTTCGGTGACGCGATGAGCAGCCGGTCGAGGTCTGTGACCGGGTTGATGCCCGAGCCCGAGAGCAAGAGCCTCCAATCTGGAAGGGCGGCGAGCAAGCGCTCGACCGAGTCGGCGAGCGGCGAGGCTCGAACGCGCTTCATGTCGAGCCGCATCGCGAGGAGCGCCCCGGGCGGGATGCGCTGGCTCTGCGCCGGCGTCCCGGCATCGGAGCGCTCTGCGGCAGCGGCCGGCGCGCCCGCGTCGGTGGCGCTCTCCGCGAGCGCCGCGCCGGCGTCGAGGCTCTCCGCGCCGCCCGCGTCGGGGGCACCCGCGTCGAGCCCTCCGTCCACGCCGGCGTCCACGGCAGCATCCGCGACACCCCCATCGACGCCGCCGTCTAGGCCTGCGTCGGCGACGCCGCCGTCGAGGCCCCCCGCGCCACCGGGCGCCTCGCCCGACGAATGCGCCGCCTGCTCGACCGCTTCGCCACTTACGGCGCCCGCGGTGGTCGGCGGTGAGAAGTCCATCGCGTCGCTGATGCCGATCTCGACGTCCGCGGGCATCGTCAGCTGGAAGGGCAGCTCGACCGAGACGCCGAACCACCCGAGGGCGGCGAACGCGCCGAGGTGGATCAACGCCGAGCCGACGAGCGCCAGCACGAAGCGACGACCGGCGTCGTGCCGATTCAGGTGCGCAGGGGCGGCCAAGGCTAGCGCGAGCTTAGTACGGGCGGTTGCGGTCGCAACGGCGCGTCGGCCTGCGGGGCGCGTCGAGCGTGTTACCGTCGCCGGCATGGCGGTGGCGCGAACGAGTGTGGATGAGCCGGTACGAGCGCTCGTGACCGGTGGCAGCGGCTTCCTCGGCAGGGCGGTCGTCGCGGAGCTCTTCGACGAGGCCGAGCGCCGCGGACGCGCGCTCAGCGTGCGCGTGTTCGACCGCGTCGACTCCGGCGCGTTCGGTGTGCCCGTAGAGATGGTCGTCGGCGACGTCACCGACCCGGCCGCGGTGCGGGCGGCGTGCGCGGACATCGACGTCGTCGTGCACACCGCCTCGCTGGTCGACTGGGGCACGCTGCCGGAGGCCGTCCTCAGGCGCGTCAACGTCGACGGCACCCGCAACGTCGTCGACGCCTGCCTCGCGAACGGGGTCCGCGGGCTCCTGCACACGAGCACCATGGACGTGGTCGTCGACGGCGCGTCCATCGTCGACGGAGATGAGTCGCTCCCCTACGCGACGCGCCCGTCGGACGGCTACGCACGCACGAAGATCGCCGCCGAGCGCATCGCTCTCGGCGCGGACGGCGCTGAAGGCGCGGGCGGCGCGGGGCGTGCGCTGCGCGTGGCCGTGATCCGCCCGTGCGGGATGTACGGCCCCGGCGATCCCTACCACCTCGCCGCCGTGCTCGGCGCGGCCAAGCGCGGCGCGCTCGCCGTCCGCGTCGGCGACGCTCGCGCCGTGTTCGAGCACGTCTACGTCGGCAACGCAGCCTACCTGCACGCGCTCGCCGCCTTCGCGCTGCTCGACGCGGACGCGCCGTGTGCGGGCGAGGTCTACTTCGCCACCGATCACGGCGCGTCGAACTTCTACGACTTCATGGCGCCCTTCGTCGAGGCGCTCGGCTACCGCATGCCGCGGCGCCACCTGCCGTTCCCCGTCGCCTACGGGGTCGCGCTCGTCTCAGAGGCCGCGGCCGCGGTCGCCCGCCCGGTGCGCCCCTTTCGCCCGAAGCTCACCCGCTCGGCCGTCCACGCGCTCTTTCGCGACTTCTCGGTGCGGACCGACAAGGCGGCGCGCGAGCTCGGTTACCATCCGCGCTACACCCCGTCCGAGGCGTTCGAGCGCTCGGTCGGGTTCCTGCGCGACGCCGGCTACGCGAGGGACTGAACGCGCTCGCCCCGTCGCTCGCGCGCGTCGGCGCTTTAGGCCGCGCCGTGCGTGGGGTCGGTCCCGCTCAGTTGCTGTCGGCGCGCGTCAGGTACGCGACGGTGCGGACGAGGTCGACCACGGCCTCGCGCTGGTCTGCCGTGAGCGACGTGAAGGTGACGCCCATCCCCGCGGTCGACGCGGCGGCGCCGAGCTTCGGCGCGTTCACCCAGACGACCTCTCCGTCGAGCTCGAGCGCCTCACGCTCGCAGGGGCAGAAGCGCAGGCTCAGGTGCGTGCCGACCGGCAGCGGGCTCGACGAGCGGATGAAGATGCCCATCGCGCTGATGTTCTCGATGTACGAGAACAGGAAGCTTTCGCCGTCGTCGTAATCGACCGAGATCTGCACGGGGTAGCGCTCGTAGGTACGTCGTTCTGCACCCGGTATATCGTCCATGCGCGTCATGATCTACTGCACCCGTATCACACCTGCGCGGATTCGGTCGCTCTCATCTTTCGGGCCGGCCGTGACCTTCATGCGCTCGTCGCCCCGGAACAGCCCGACGTAGAGCGTGTATTCTCCGGGCCGGAAGGTCGCCGGCACGCGCAGCGTCTGCCGATCGACGACCACGTCGCCCTCGTCCCAGTCGGCGAACGGGTAGCGTCCTTCGACCGGATCGTGGTCTCCGTTCAGGCGCTGGCCTTGTCCGTCGATGTGCACGAACACTTTGAACCCGGCGGGCGGCGGACCGACCGCGCGCCAGTACCACGTGATGGTGAACTGCTGCCCGACGCCGACGAACCCGCGCTCGGGCAGGTCGAGGTCGTAGCCGAGCAGCGCGACCCGGTCGTCGAGGCGCGCGTCGACGCGGTGCTGCATCGCCGGAGGCGCGGCGAGCACGGTGGCGGCGAGCGGGTTGTAGTCGTGGGCGTCCCGGACCGGCTCGCTCGCGACGAGGCTCAGCGCGTTGAGCGGCTCCGCCGGCGCGAAGAGGTGCCGCCCCGTCCGCTGCCGGAACTTGCGATCGATCGAGGCGAGGTCGTCGCTCGGAACGAGCGCCCACCGCTGCCCGCCGGACGCGAGCGCGTCAACGAGGGACCGAGCGCTCGACGCGACTTCGAACCGGCCATGTAGGTAGTACTGCGCGCTGCGCTCGCCCTTGCGATAGACGAGCAGGTCGGCCCCCGGGGCGGCCAGCCGCTCGAAGGTGCGGAGCAGCGGCCGCGGAGAGAAGTGGCTGCCGAGCTCGGGCAGGTAGCCGTGCGCGGCGTACGCGCCGACCACGAGGCCCACCGCGAGGGCGGGCGCCATGCGCGCGCCGCCGAGCCGCGCGCCCGCGCTCCACACGAGCTGCGCGGCGGCGGCGACCAGCGGCAGGCCCACCGCGACGAAGAGCAGCGCGCGTCCGATGCGCACGACGAGCGTGTTGAGGGGGAGGGCGTCCCCGGCCGCCCAGCACACCGTTCCGGCGAGCAAGCACGCCGCGACGAGGCCCCCGGCGAGGGCCACCCAGACGCGGAGGCCGCCCCCGCGCCGCCACTGCCGCCCGAGGAAGCGGTAGGGGGCGTCGAAGCGCACGCGGCGCCGGGTCGAGGCGGCGGTCAGTCCCACCACCAGCACGAGCGCGAACAGAGACAGGAGCGCCGACCAGGCGACACGCGGGTGGAAGCCGACTGGCGTGACGAGGCCGTCGAGGGAGAGGACCTGCGCGGGGCCGGCCGGGTACAGATCGAAGTCGCGGACGAGCAGGCCGACGAAGAGCAGCGCGACGACCGCGGCGGTGCGGTCGCGCGTGCCGCGCAGCTCGACGTCGCGGAGGTAGAGCGCGATCGAGGCGCCGAGCGCGACCGCCGGCATGAAGGTCGCCTCGCCGTAGCGCGCCTTGTAGAGCGACAGCGACGCATAGCCGAAGGCGGCCCAGATCGGGAGCAGGAAGCGCGCGGCGTCGCGCCTGCGCCGAGGCGACAGCGCAGCGTCGACGTCGTCGCGGTCGTCGCTGGCGCCGACGTGCTCGCTGGCCGCGTTCCGGGGCGCGAACATCGCGGCGAGCGCGACCGGCGCCAGCGGGCTCCAGGGGGCGAAGCCATGAAAGACGTGCTCGAGGGTGACGTCGAACGCCGGCGGCTCGCCACCCCGCGCCGCGCCCCCGAGCCACACCGAGTAGCTGGCGGGGTCGCGCAGGACCGCGAGGACCGTGCCGAGCGTGAGGCCGGCGCACGCCAGCAGGAGCGCCCAACGGACGGCGCGGCCGGGGCTCGGGGCGCGCAGGCCGCCGAAGACGACGCCGACCACCGCCGCCGCGAGCAGGGGCGGGAGGGGGCCGGCGAGGACGCCGGTCGCCATCGTCGAGACCACGGCGCCGACGACGAGGCCCGCGAGCCAGCCGGCGCTCGCGATGCGCGCGGGCCGCGCCTCTGCGCCGCGCGGCCGGGGCAGCGCCGCCTCGAGGGCGCACCACGCGAGGAGCGCCTGCGCCGCGAAGTCGAGGGTGTCCCCGCCGACGAAGCGCGCGTTGAAGAGCAGGAGCGGCGTCGAGCCGGTGACCAGCGCCGCGTACAGCCCGGCGCGCGTGTCCGCGAAGCGTCGGGTCATCGCGAACGCGAGCGCGACCGTCGCGACGCCCGCGAGCGCAGACGGGAGGCGACCGACCCACGCGTGCGGTCCGCCGAGCGCGAACGCCGCGTGGGTCAGCCACAGCGGTAGCCAGGGCCCATGCGTCGCGGTCGCGCCGCCGGGGCTCGCCGTCCGGACGAGCTCCGCGGCGTCGAGCTCCCAGGGGTTCCACAGCCCGTCGGTGCCGAGGCCGATGACGATCAGCGCGGTCAGGGCGACGAGCCCGCCGGCGCCCAAGGCGCGCTCGCGCCGTCCCTCGCTTCCGTTCATGGGTGCTCGCTCATCATCTCGCGCCCGCCCCTCGGCGGAGCGGCGGTCCGGCACGCGCGGACGGTAGCGCGACCGCCGGTCGGCGGGCAATGCGCCGCCGCGGCCGCTCGCCCAGGGACGCAGCGGCGGCGCGCGCAGAGCGCTCGCGCATGGCTCGTGCGGCGGTGGCGTCGGTCGCTCGGACCCGTGGACGCCCCCTGCGTGTCGACCCGTCCGCCCGCGCGGCAGGTCTCAGGTTGTAGGCACGGGCGGGATTGAACCGCCGACCCCTACCGTGTCAAGGTAGTGCTCTCCCACTGAGCTACGTGCCTGCGCTACGCCCGCCGTGTCGCGGGAGCGGCTACTTACCAACGGCCTCCGGGAGTGTCAAGGCAGCCCGCTCGCGCGCTGTGGCGCAGCGGCCGACCATCGGCGACACCGCATGCGGGAGGGTACCGAGCGCGACGAGATAGCGGCCGCGTGCCGCGTGCATCGCCTCCACGATGCAGCCTCCGGCCGCGGGGGCTTGGGTGCCGCGGCTGCGTCACGCTTTGGCTTGTCAGCGGCCGCGCGGCCCCGTAAGCCTCCGCCCGAAGCATGAGCGAACCGAACCGCCAGATCACGGCGCGAGACCGACTCGAAGCGAGCGATGCGCTCGGCCCTCGCGTGGTCGCAGCGCGGGTCGACGGCCGCGTCGTCGACCTGCACACGCCGCTGGCCGAGGGAGCGCGCGAGGTGGCGCCGGTCGACGTCGACGACCCGGCTGCGCTGCCGCTCATCCGCCACTCGAGCGCGCACGTCATGGCGGACGCCGTCCAGCGCCTCTTTCCGGGGACCAAGGTGGCGTTCGGTCCCGCGACCGACCAGGGCTTCTATTACGACTACGATCGCCCGGGTGGGAGCTTCACCGAGGAAGACCTCCGCGCGATCGAAGAGAAGATGCTCGAGATCATCGAGGCGGATCGGCCCTTTCGCCGCGAGGAGGTCACCCGCGAGCAGGCGCGGGAGATTCTCCAAGCGCTGGACGAGCCGTACAAGCTCGAGCACCTCGAGCGCCTCGAGCCGCCGATCTCGGTCTATCGCCACGGCGACTGGGTCGACCTGTGCGAGGGGCCGCACGTCCCCTCGACCGGCTTCTTGAAGGCCGTGAAGCTGACGAGCGTCGCGGGCGCCTACTGGCGCGGCGACGAGCGCAACCCGATGCTCCAGCGCATCTACGGCACGGCGTTCGCTTCGCCGAAGGCCCTCCGCGCGCACCTCAAGCAGCTCGAAGAAGCGAAAAAGCGCGACCACCGCAAGCTGGGCAAGGAGCTCGAGCTCATCGCGTTCCACCCGCTCTCGCCGGCGTCGCCCTTCTTCCTGCCCCGCGGCGCCGCGGTCTACAACCGCCTCGTCGAGTACATCCGCGACCTCTACGTGCAGCACGGCTACCAAGAGGTCATCACCCCGCAGATCTTCGACCAGTCTCTCTTCGTGACCTCGGGTCACCTCCCTGGTTACGCCGAGAACATGTTCATGGCGGCGACCGCGGAAGACATGGAGCGGGCGGCCGAGCGCTTCGCGGGGCAGTCCGCCGAGGCGCTCGGGGACAAGAGCCGCGAGGGCTGGGCGACCGAGCTGTCGGGCACCCTCCGCTTCGGCATCAAGCCGATGAACTGCCCGAGCCACTGCTTGATGTTCGGCATGAGCCACCACAGCTACCGTGATCTGCCGATGCGCCTCGCCGACTTCGGCCGGCTGCATCGCTTCGAGCGGAGCGGCGTGGTGCAGGGGCTCACCCGCGTCCGTACCTTCGCGCAAGACGACGCGCACATCTTCTGCACGCTCGACCAGGTGCAGGGCGAGATCACCGCGTTCCTCGACCTCGTGTATCGGGTCTATCAAGACTTCGGCTTCGAGGACATCCGCCTCGTGCTCGCCACGCGACCGGACGACCGGCTCGGCGGCGACGACGTCTGGGACCGCGCCGAGCGCGCGCTCGAGGACGCCATCCGCGCGAAGCAGCTCCCCTACGAGATCGCCGAAGGAGAGGGCGCGTTCTACGGGCCGAAGATCGAGCTGCACTTGAAAGACGCCATCGGCCGCTCCTGGCAGCTCGCCACCATCCAGGCCGACTTCAACCTGCCGGAGCGCTTCGAGCTCAGCTACGTCGGCGAGGACAACCACGCGCACCGGCCCGTGATGCTGCACCGGGCGATCCTGGGCTCGGTCGAGCGCTTCTTCGGCGTGCTGACCGAGCACGTCGGCGGCGCCTTCCCGACCTGGCTCGCGCCCGAGCAGGTCGCGGTGCTGACGGTGAGCGAGAAGTTCAACGCGTACGCCGAGGAGGTCGTCGCGCTCTGCGCGAGCCGCGGCCTGCGCGCGGTCGCCAACACGAGCAGCGACAAGCTCGGCGCGAAGATCCGGGCGGCGCGGCTGATGCGCGTGCCCTACCTCGCCATCGTCGGGGGGCGCGAGGTCGAGGGGCGAGGCTTGTCGCTCCGTTCACGCGACGAGGACAAAGACCTCGGGTTCATGCCCCTCGACGAGGTCGTCGCGCGCCTCGAAAACGAAGCGCTCCCACCTTCGTCGCGAACACGCTAACCTACGCGCTACCGTTGCCCGCGGCGCTCGGCCGACCACCGTCGGACCGCCGCCGCTCTGCTGTGAGCCGGGCCCTGGCCCGCAACCTGGAGGAGACACCATCGCACGCCCCCGTTTCGATCGGCGCGAACGACCGCGCAACTTCGGACCCCGTATCAACGACCGCATCCGCGTACCCGAGGTGCGCGTCATAGGCGCTGACGGCCAGATGCTCGGCGTCTTGCCGACCCAGGAGGCCAAGAACCTGGCCCGGGGTCTCGAGCTGGACCTGGTCGAGGTCAACCCGAAGGCCATGCCGCCCGTCTGCAAGGTCATGGACTACGGTCGCTTCAAGTACGAAGAAAAGAAGAAGCAGAACGAGGCGCGCAAGCGCCAGGCTCAGGTCGAGCTGAAAGAGATCAAGCTCCGGCCGAAGACCGACGACCACGACCTCGGCTTCAAGATCAAGCACGTCCGCCGGTTCCTCGAGGACGGCAACAAGGTCAAGCTCACCGTGCGGTTCCGCGGGCGCGAGATCACGCACCCCGAGACCGCCGAGCGGCAGATCATCGCCATCATCGACGCGGTCGTCGACATCGGCACGGTCGAGGTGCCGGCGCGCATGGAGGGTCGCACGATGACCTCGATCCTCGCGCCGCGGGGGCGGCCGGGCGGCGGCGCTTCGGTGCCCAACCCGCAGCGGAGCGAGGCGCGACCGCCGCGACCGCCGCGGGAGGATCGCCGCGACGCGAGCACGGGGCCGACCGTCGAGCACCGGCGGCCGAGCCAACACGTCGAGGCGCGGCCTCCGGACGAGGGCCCGGGCGACGACGCCTGACGCGGGGGGGATGCGGGGCCGGGCTCGGGCACGGGTTCGGGCACGGGCGCGGGGTCGGGCACGGGATCGGGTGCGGGTTCGGGGTCGGGCACGGGATCGATTCGTGGGAAGCAACTCCTCAGGCCGGCTACGGCCCACTACATGATGTGGTCGACGACGGTCGGTGGCCACGATATGTTGTGGTGCCTCCCGTCGACATCGAGTTGCTTCCCACGAAT
>JAGQJE010000298.1 GCA_020430775.1 Myxococcales bacterium | reverse complement strand
GGGAGCGCGCCCGCGGCGTGGTCTGGCGTCGCGCGGCGGCGGATCGGCGCGAGAGTGATACAACGCCGGCATGATCGCGATCGCCACCGCGCTGACTCGCTGCCTCACCGAGGGGGACGTCGAGGGCGTCGGCGCCCTCTACGCGGACGACGCGGTGGTGTGGCGCAACCTCGACGGGCGCGAGCTGAGCAAGGCGCAGGTCATGAAGGTCGTCCGCTTCCTCGTCGAGCGTGTCCGCGACTTGCGCTACGACGACGTGCGCGTGCTCCCGACGCCGTCGGGCTTCGTCCAGCAGCACACGCTGGTCGGGATCACCGAGCGCGGGCAGCCGCTCCGGGCGCCCGCGTGCCTCGTGGTCACGGTCGAGCGTGGCCTCATCACGCGCATCGACGAGTACCTCGACTCCGCGGCGCTCGCGCCGCTCGCGTGACCTAGCGTGACCTACCGCGCCCGCCCCGCACCACCGCCCCGAGACCCATGACCGAACCGACCATCCTCGAGCGACGCGACGCCGGCGTCTGCACCCTCACATTCAACCGCCCGCGCGCGAAGAACGCGTTCAACGAGGCCATGTACGGCGCGCTCGCCGACGCGCTCGCCGCCGCCGCGACCGACCGCTCGGTGCGCGTCGTCGTGCTGACGGGCGCCGGGGACGCGTTCTGCGCCGGGCAGGATCTGAGCGAGATGGGCCCGGTCGAGGAGCGCGACGGCCCTGTGGGCTTCGACCGGCTACTCGACGCCCTCAGCGGCCACCCGAAGCCCCTCATCGCGGCCGTGAACGGCGTCGGACTCGGCCTTGGCCTGACGATGCTCCTGCACACGGACATCAACTACGTCGCGACGACCGCCCGCTTCAAGTGCCCGTTCGTGACGCTCGGCGTCGTCCCGGAGGCCGGGAGCAGCTTCCTGCTGCCGCGGATGCTCGGCCGCCACGCGACCGCCGAGCTGCTCCTCACGGCGCGCTGGCTCGAGGCGGACGAGGCCGTGGCGCTCGGCCTCGCGAGAGCGGCGGTCGCGCCGGACCGCCTGCTCCACGTGGCGCTCGAGACGGCCCACGCGATCGCCAAGATGCCGCCCGAGGCGACGCAGGCGACCAAGCGGCTCCTCAAGGCGGCCGACCGGCCGATGGTCGACGCGGCCCGCCGCGCCGAGGCGGACGCGTTCCGGGAGCGCCTCGGCTCGCCCGAAAATCGCGAGGCCGTCGCCGCGTTCTTCGAGAAGCGAGCGCCCCGATGGGACTGACGATCGCGGCGCAGCCCGGCCCGCGCCGGCGTGGTAGAGATCGACCCGGGACACCCTGATGCCGAGCGACCGACCTACTTACCGTCTCTTTGGCGAGCGCGCGGTCCCGGTGGACGAGGCGTTGTCACCGCCCGAGCCGACGGCGTTCGGCGCGACCGACGCCGGCCCCGCCCGCGACCGCAATGAAGACCACTTCCTCGTCGCCCGCATCGAGCGCCGCCTCGTCGCGGAGGCGGCGAGCGTCGAGACCGCGCGTGGCGCGACGCTCCTCGACGCGCCGAGCGGTCTGCTCATGGTCGTCGCGGACGGTATCGGCGCGCGCGCGGGCGGAGACATCGCCGCGGCGGTCACGGTCGACGCGATCGCGGACCACCTCTTGCGGTGGATGCCGTGGCTCTCTGCCACGGACGCCACGGTCGAGACGGCGCTGACGGGCGCGCTACGCACCGCGTTTGCGGAGGCGCAGAAGCACCTGCGCGACGTGGCGCAGCGAAAGTCCCTCGACGCGAAGCTCGGGACGACGCTCACGATGATCTACGCGCGCTGGCCGACGGCCTACGTCGCGCACGTGGGCGACAGCCGCGCGTATCTCTTCCGCGGCGAGGAGGTCTACCGCCTCACGCGCGACCACAACCTCGCCGAGCAGATGGTGGACCGCGGCGTGCTCACGTCCGAAGAGGCCAAGCGGACGCGCTTCGCGAGCGTGCTGACGAACGCGGTCGGCGGCTCCGAGGATACGCTCCAGGTCGAGCTGCACCGCGTCGCCCTCGCGAAAGGCGACCGGCTGCTGCTCTGCTCCGATGGGCTCTACGCGCCGCTCGACGACGACGCGATCGCCGCGCGGGTGCAGCAAGTGAGCCGCGGCGATCTCGTGCAACCCTGCGTCGAGGCGCTCCTCAAAGACGCCGCCGACGCGGGATCGACCGACAACATCACCGCGGTCCTCGCGACCTTCTGAGCTCCGGCGGCAGGCGCGGCTCCGCGGGCACGGACGGGGGCCCGGGCCGCCCGTCACCGTCCGCGACGCGCGACCGCCGACGCTGCAACCGCGCGCTCAGAGCTGCTCGGCGAGGTAGCGCTCCTTGCCGATCTGGCCGATGGCGTGGAGCTGCCCCTCGAGCCAGTCGATGCCCTCTTCTTCCTGCTCGAGGATCGACTCGAGCAGCGCGCGCGTGCCGGCGTCGCCCTTGTCGCGGCAGAGCGCGATGCCGCGCTGCAGGCGCTCGCGGGCCGACACCTCGAGGGCGAGGTCGAGCTCGTGCTGCTCGATGGGGTCCTCACCGACGCGGACGGGGAACAGGCGCTGCATGTTCGGCGTGCCGTCGAGGAAGAGCACCCGGTCGATGACGCGGTCCGCGTGCTTCATCTCCTCGATGGACTCGTCGTGCTTTTGCTTCGCGAGCTTGGGGTAGCCCCAGTTCGCGCACATCTTCGAGTGGACGAAGTACTGGTTGATCGCCGTCAGCTCGGCCGTCAGCACCTCGTTCAAGAACTCAACGATCGCTGCGTCGCCTTTCATCGCGTTCTCCTTTGACGCGACTCTAGGCCGGACGAGGCGGAGCATCAAGCCCAAAGTAGTTGTTTATACACACGTTTCTGAAAATGGACATGAAAGCCACTTTCAGTTGGAGGGGCGTCAGCTCGCGATGGGGAGCGCGACGCGGCCGCCGAGCCGGCGCTCCCGGTGCGGGACGCGGGAGACGCGACGCCGCTGCAGCTCGTCCTCGATGACCTCGTCGACGAGCGTTCGGCAGCCCCCGCAGCAGGTGCCGGCGCCACACGCGCGGCCGACCTCGCGGCGCGTGTGTGCGCCCTCGTCGACGCAGCGCCGGATGGTTCGATCGTTGACGACTTTGCAGTGACAGACGAGCACGGGTGACCTCGATCGCTGTGCCGTCAATATAGCGTCACGAAGTTGAAAATCAAATTCAAAATCAACGACGACCTACTCTTTCCTCGCGAGCCGATGGGCTGCGGCATACTCGCCGGCGCGGGCCGGGTGTGCCGGCCGTCGCGGTGGGGCCGCACGCGAGGAGCGCACGATGTTCATCTCCGGAATGTCCGGCAACGAGATCTACTGCCTGGCGCTCAAGGGCCTCGCGCCGGGGGAGATCACCGTCGGCAACAGCGTCCAGTCGCTCGGGGTCGGCGGCGCGCTGAGCGCGTTCGGCCGCTCCATCACGGGCGGGGAGATCCGCCAGATCACGACGCTCATCAGCGAAGGCCGCCACGCGGCCATCGCGCGCATGGAGGAGGAGGGCCGGTCGCACGGCGCGCACGGGATCTCGGGCGTCACCTCCGGGCTCTCGACGCTCGCGGGGTTCACCGAGTTCCTCGCGCAGGGCACCGCGGTCCACGAGGTCGAGGGCCAGGACAAGCACGCGCACGCGCCCGACTTCTTCTCGACCGCAGCCTCCGGCATCGAGCTGTACTGCCACCTCGACACCGGCTACCGGCCGCACAAGTTCGTGATGGGCAACGTCGTGTACGCGCTCGGGGTCGGCCGTGGGCTCACCGGGTCGCTCCGCACGCTCGGGCGCGGCGAGGTGCGGGAGTTCTCCTCGATGTACAACGAGCTGCGCCACACCGCGCTGCGGCGCCTGCGCGCCGAGGCCTCTACCGCTCGCGCCAACTCGGTCGTCGACGTGCGCATCGACATGCTCCCACACGCTACCGGCACGATGGAGCTCCTGCTCACGGGGACGGCGTCGTTCCACCCGGCGATCTCGTCGGGCCCCCTCCCCCAGCAGCACGTGATCACCTCCGAGCTCGCGGGCGAAGAGCTCTGGAACCTCGCGAAGCTCGGCTACGCCCCGCTTCAGCTCATGCTGACCACCTCGGTGTACTCGCTCGGCGTGGCCGCGAGCATCGGCTCGCTCTTTCAGGCGGTGCAGCGAGGCGAGCTGCCGGAGGTCACCAAGCTCATCTACGAGGCGCGCGAGAACTGCCTCGATCTCATCCGCCGCGAGGCCGAGGCGATCGGGGCGGCGCAGGTGATCGGCAACAAGCTGCGCATCCGCGAGATCGCCCCTGGGCTCGTCGAGCTGGTCGCGATGGGGACGGCCGTTCAGAAGGCGCCGCCGGGCACCGCGCCCGAGACCGAACGGCTGCCCCCGCAGGCCGTCATCACGGACGCCAGCGCGCGCAAGAAAGACAACGTGCAGGGCTTGATGTCGGCGGTGTCGCCGATGGCGCGCGCGCAGGCGACGACGCGCTTCGGCGGGAAGACCCTCGTCGGCGCGCTGCTGGCGGGCATCATCGCCCTGAGCTGCTTTCTCTTCGAGCTCTTCCTCGCCATCCAGCGGCGCTAGGCGCACCCGGTCAGGCGGGGAGCGGCCGCGCCCTCGCCGGCGCGCCCGTCTCGCGGTCTTTCGGGTCGAGCGCCCGCATCCCCGCCGCGCGGAGCATGGCGAGGTCCTTGTCGCGGGCGGGGTTGCCCGTGGTGAGCAGCGTGTCCCCGAAGAAGATGCTGTTCGCGCCGGCGACGAAGCAGAGCATCTGCGCTTCGACGCTGAGCTCGGCCCGGCCCGCCGACAGCCTGACGAGCGCCCGCGGCAGCATGAGGCGGGCGGTCGCGCACATCCGCGCCATCTCGATGGGATCGACCGGCGCGCGGTCCGCGAGCGGCGTGCCGGCGACCGGGACGAGCGCGTTGATCGGGACGCTCTCGGGCTGCGGATCGAGGTTCGCGAGCGTGACGAGCATCGCCAGCCGGTCGTCCTCGGCCTCACCGAGCCCGATGATGCCGCCGCTGCACACCGAGATGCCGGCGTTCGAGACGCGGCGGATCGTGTCGAGCCGGTCGGCGTAGGTCCGGGTCGTGATGATCTCGCCGTAGTAGTCCTCGGAGGTGTCGAGGTTGTGGTTGTAGGCGGTCAGCCCCGCGTCGGCGAGGGCCGTCGCCTGCGCGTCGTCGAGCATGCCGAGCGTCGCGCACGCCTCCATCCCGAGCGCCCGCACGCCGCGCACCATGTCGAGCACCCGCTCGAACTGCGCGCTCCCGGACTTCGGGCCGCGCCAGGCCGCGCCCATGCAGAAGCGGCTCGCGCCCGCGTCCCGCGCCTGCGCCGCCCGCTCGAGGACCTCGTCGACGTCGAGCAGGCGCTGCGACCTCAGCCCCGTGTCGTAGCGCGCGCTCTGCGGGCAGTACGCGCAGTCCTCCGGGCACGAGCCGGTCTTGACGGAGAGCAGCGTGCAGAGCTGCACCGCGTCCGGCGGATGAAACTCGCGATGCACGGTCTGTGCGCGGAAGGTCAGCTCCGTGAGCGGCAGCTCGTAGAGCGCGCGCGCCTGCTCGACGGTCCAGTCGTGTCGGGTCTCGGTCACGCGGACAGGCTTACGGGCTCGGCGCGTCCGTGGCAACCGTCCGCGCGACTCCGGTTGCCGGCCGCGGGGCCGCCACGTACCGTCGGCAGGCCTTGGCCACCGACGCGCCGCACGCAGAGCCCGACCGCGACGCCGAAGCGCGCGCCCGAGCCGCGATCGCCCGGCTGCCCGCGCTCGGCGGCCTCGCCGCGCTCGCCGTCGCAGCCGACGTCGCGTTCAACGACTTCCTCGTGCGGAGCGTCGGCTCCGACTGGCCCCGTGAGAGCGCGCTGTGGCTGAGCCGCGCGGGGAGGTTCCCGCGCTATCTCGCGGCGATCGCCTGCCTCGTCGCCCTGATCGTCGGTCTCTTCGAGCTGACGCGCCCCGGCGTCCGGCTCGCGATCTTCGTGCGCGCGACCCTCGCGACCTTCGCGGGCTTCGTCGTCGCGCCCTTCGCGTTCGCGATCGTCGCGCCGGCGGCCTCGCTGCCCGTGCCCTCGGTCCTGCTCACGGCGACCGCCGCCTACGCGCTCGCGATCCTGCTCGGGCTGTCGGCGATGCGCTGGCGCGTGCCGCCGCTGCAACGCGCCGGCAACGGGATCGCGACCGCCACGGCCATCTGCGCCGTCGTCGCGCTGGTCGCGCTCGTGTTCGGGGCGGTCGGCCGCTACCCGCGCGGCCTACAGGTGCACGGCTGGGCGCACCAAGCCGGCGAGGTGCTCTACCTCGCGGCGCCGCTCGCGCTCGGCTTCGGCGCGCGCCTGTGGAGCACACCGCGACGCGCCAGGTACGTCGCCGCGACGGTCCTCATCGCCGCCCTGCTGATGGCGGGCCTCCTCGCGTGGGCCCGCGCGGTCGGCCCCGACGCGGACGACCTCTGGTACGCGGCGCTGCACCTCGACCTGCTGCTCCGCTTCGGCCTGCGCCCCTACGCCCTCATCTACGCCGTCGCCGCCGCGCTCGGCCTGCTCTCGTTCATCGCGGACCGCGCCGAGGGCCGGCAGTACGGCGTGGCGATCTGGCTGTGGCTGGCGGCGGGCTTCTCCCCGACGACGGCGGTCGGCGCGCTCGCGTTCTTGCTGTCGATGACGCTCATCGCGCGCGCGGCGGCCGCCCGAGCCGTCGAGGGCGCGGGCGACGCCGCCTGAGGCCGTAAGAGCGAGCCGCCAGAGCCTGCGCTACGCGAGCGTCCGGACCGCCTCGGCGATGCGCGAGAGGCCCGCACGCAGCGTCTCGGTGCCGGCCGCGTAGCTGAGCCGCATGAACCCGGGCGCTCCGAACGCCGTCCCCGGCACCACCGCGCAGCGCGCCGTCTCGAGGAAGAACTTCGCGACGGCGAGGTCGTCGTCGAGCGTCAGCTTGCCGGCTCGGCGCCCGAGCAGCCCGCGCACGCTCGGGAAGGCGTAGAACGCGCCCTCCGGCACGCGGCAGTCGATGCCGTCGATGGCGTTGAGGCCGTCGACCATGACGTCCCGCCGCTCCTCGAACGCTTTGCGCATCTGCTCGACCGGCGCCTGCGAGCCGAGCAGCGCCGCGCGCGAGGCCGCCTGCGAGACGGCGGCCGCGTTGCTCGTCTCCTGGCCCTGCAGGGTGTCGCAGGCCTTGGCGACCTGCTTCGGCCCGAGCATCCAGCCGATGCGCCAGCCCGTCATCGCGTAGGTCTTGCTGACGCCGTCGACGAGGATGATGCGATCGCGCAGGTCCGGGGCGATCTCGAGGATCGAGCGCTGGTCGAAGCCCTCGTAGACGAGCTGCGCATAGATCTCGTCGACGATGATCCAGAAGCGGTGCTTGCGTGCCACCGCGGCGATGGCTTCGAGGTCCGAGGCGCGGTAGGCGGAGCCGGTCGGGTTCGACGGCGAGCAGAGGATGAGCGCCTTGGTCTTCGAGGTCACGGCGTCCTCGAGGGCGCTCGGCGTCAGGAGAAAGCCCTCGTCGACGTGCGTCTCGACGACGACCGGGGTCGCCCCCGCCATCCGCACCTGCTCCGGGTAGCTCACCCAGTAGGGCGCCGGCACGATGACCTCATCGCCCGGGTCGAAGAGCGCGAGCGCGAGGTTGAAGAGGATGTGCTTGGCGCCGACCCCGACGACGACCTCGGCAGGGTCGTGCGCGTGCCCACCGCGACGCTCGGCCGAGACCTTGCAGATCGCCTCGCGCAGCTCGAGCGTGCCGCGCGCCGCGGTGTAGCGCGTCGCGCCGGCGTCGATGGCGGCCTTGGCGGCCTCGCGGATGTGCGCCGGGGTGTCGAAGTCGGGCTCGCCCATGCTGAACGAGAGGACGTCCACGCCCTCGGCGCGCAGCTCGCGCGCGCGCTGGGTGATGGCGACGGTGGCCGAGGGCTGGATGTCGGAGAGCCGCTCGGCGAGACGGAGAGGTTCGCTCATGGTCCGGTCGTAACACCGCGCGGGCGCCCATCCAAGGCGGTATCGACAGCGCGACGCGCGCTCACCGCGTCTTGCAAGCCCCCTTGGGCGGGTGCTGCAGCGCGCGCAGCTTCTTTTTGGCGTCCGGGACGAGCGGCGAGCCGCTCTGCGTCTCGAGGAGCGTGTGCAGCGTAGTGGTCGCGTCCCCGCAGGCGCCGAGCTGATAGAACGCGTCGCTCATCGCGAGGAGCGTGTCGTCGACCGCGTCGCCGTCCGGGTAGCCGGCCAGCACCGCGCGGAACGCGCGCAGCGCGTCGCTCGGCTTGCCCTGCTCGAGGTAGGTCATGCCGGCCCAGTAGCGCGCGTCGTCCGCGAGGTCCGAGCGGGGATACCGGCGCACGTACGCCTCGAAGAGCGTGCGCGCGTCGTCGTAGTCCTTGCGCTCGTAGGCGTTCTTCGCGGCCGCGAAGTGCACGAGCGGATCGGTCGGGATGACGCCCGGGCTCGTCTTGTTCGCCGCGGCGTCGACCTCGGCCTGCGCCGCCTTGGTGGACTGCTCGAGGCGCTGGCGGAGCTCGGCGATGGTGCCCTCCATCGTGGCGAGCTGCTGGCGGAGCTGCTGCACCTCGGCGCCCGCGTCGGCGCTGTTGCGGGTGACCACGCTGGTCGAGTGCTCGAGGGACTTCTGGAGCTGGGCGAGCTGCGCGGCGAGCTGCCCGTTCGAGGTCGAGAGCTGCTGCTCGAGCGCGTCGAGGCGCTGGTCGCGGGCGCGGCCGTCGGCGATGAGCTGCTCGCCCGCGGCGCGCGACACGCACCCCGCGACGACGGGGGCCGCCGTCGCCGCGAGGGCCACGCAAGCGGCGAAGCGCATCGCGCGCGCCAGCCGCTCGTCACGCCTGCCGCGGCGCGGGATCACTTCTCGGTCAGCTCCGCGCGGCGGTCGTGCGCCCACCCGGCCTCGTCGGTGCCGGTCGCCATCTCTTCGCCCATCGACGACACGGTGACGCCCGCGTTCACGCCGAGCGAGACGAGGTAGCTCTTCGCCGCGCGCGCGCGCCGGTCGCCGAGCGCGAGGTTGTACTCCTCCGTCCCGCGCGGGTCGGTGTACCCCGTGATGTGGAGCGCGGTGACGCCGCGCTGACCGATGCAGCGCGCGTCGGCCGCGAGCGCGTCGCGGGACTGCTGCGTGAGGTCCGACTGGTCGAACGCGAAGTAGATCGGCTCGAGGGTACAGGTCGGAGCCTGCGTCGAGGTGCCCGAGGGCTGGGTCGAGGACGTCGGCTGGGCCTCGCAGCGCTGCTGGTTGCAGCGCATCCCCTCGCCGCACTGCGTGTCGCTCTGGCAGTAGTTCGGGATCGGGTCACAGCGCCCGGCGACGCACTGGTTGCCCGCGCCGCAGTCCGCGTCGGTGCGGCACTGCTGGCACTGCTGCTGGACACAGAACTCGCTCTGGTGGCAGTCGCCGTCGGTCTTGCAGGCGGGATACTTCGGCTTGTTGCAGCCGACGACCGCGAGGGAGAGGCAGGCGGTCGCGACACCGAGAAACCACATCGACTTGTTCATCAGGAGGTCCTTTCCGAGCGGAGCCCACGAGGTGGGCCCGTGGTTCAGTCCGTGTTCAGGGCGGGCCAAGAACGAGCCGCCCGGTCGGGCTGAGCGACGTTATCGCGACAGCACGCGGGGCGCACGCCGCGGGGCGGAGTGTCATCCGCCTCGCACCACGCCGCAACCAATCGCCAAACGAGAGAGGCGCTGTTCCGCTCGGTGAGACACCCAAATCCACGCCCCCACTCGACCCCGATCCCGATCCCGACCCTGTCCCCGAACCCGTGCCCGATCCCGTCCCCGATCCCGATCCCGCCCCCGCTCCCGTGCCCGTGCCCGCGTCCGATCCCGTCCCCGACCCCGTGCCCGACCCCGAACCCGTGCCCGCGTCCGATCCCGATTCGTGGGAAGTAACTCGGGGTCTGGGGCTGCAAAGGATCGGCGCTCGTCAAGGTAGTTGTCGGGTCGGGTGATTGTGCGGGTGTCGGTCCTAGGCGGCCGTTGCGGGGGCTTTGGCGCGCACGTCGACGATGCGGTCTGGGTTCAAGGTGACGATGGTCGG
>JAGQJE010000044.1 GCA_020430775.1 Myxococcales bacterium | reverse complement strand
GGTGCGGGGGCGGGAGCGGGGTCGGGTGCGGGTGCCGGTGCGGGGGTCGGGGGCGGGAGCGTGGCGCTGGGTGGCTCGCGGAGCGGAACTGCGCCCCGCCGCTACGCCGCCGGGGGGGTCAGCGTGTGTCCGCCGCGGCCGGCGGGGGCGGGGGTCGCGGACTGGGCGGTGGCGGGGCGATGAAGCGCACGCGGCCGAAGCGTGAGGGCACGTGGAAGTCCCCGACGAGCGGCGGCGACCAGGCGGCTGCGCGTTGTCCCTGCCCGTGCGGACGAGCGTCGAGGACGTAGAGGTTCATGCGCCACACGTCGCCCGGCCTCGGCGGCTGCGCCGGGGTAGGACCGGCGTCGAAGGCAGCCCATGGGATCGCGGCCTCCACCGTGTAGCCCCCGTCCGCCGACGCGTCGTTCGGGGTGCCGCGGACGGCGACCTTCGCGTCGAGGTGGCTCTCCCAGTCCGTGTGCCCGAAGGGCTGGGGTTGGCGCCTGCTGTCGTAGCGCGTGTCGAACGTGACCCCGGTGGGAGCGACCTGTAGCTCGAAGTAGTTCCGCCCGTCGCCGTCGGGGTCCACCATCAGCTCGACGCAGTCCTGCTCCCACAGGTGCGCGTCGTGCCGCGTGAACGTGCTCTGTAGGAAGTCGTCGTCGACCTCGACGCCGACATAGAGGTGCGTCGCGTCCCAGCCGATGCGCGCCCGGCTCGCGAAGGGCGCGGGCGCGCCGGTCATCGTGTCGACGAAGGGCGCCGTCTCATCCGCTGCTTGCCACCCGGGGTCGTCGAGGTGCCCGTCGATCAGGGGCGGCGCGCCGAAGCGGAGGGCGTCGAGCTCCGGTACGCCGGCGGCCGCCCGCGCCGCCGTCGCGCTCCGGTCGGTGCGCGACGGCGCCGGCGCGGCCTCCGGGCGCTTCTCGACGCAGCCGCCCCAGAGCAAGGCCGACGCGACGACGAGCAGCCGAAGGCAGCGGGTCCAGGCGGCGCGGCGCATGCGCGCTACTTTCGCGACTTGCGCCGCGCCTGCTTCTGCTTCTTGCGCTTTTGCTTGAGCTTCTTCCGGTCGACGGGCTTGCGCGCGGTCGCCTTCGCGGCGCCGGGGCCGCCGCCGGGGCCGCCCTCCGCCACCGCCGCCTCGAGGAGGGTGTCGGCGAGGTTCGCGAGCATCGGGTTGTCGTCGAGACCCGCGCCGCCGGTCCGGATGAGCTTGCGCATCTGGTTCGCGCCGGCGAGCTGTCGCATCCCGGGGAGCTTCGAGAGCATCCCCGCCTGCTGTCCGATGCCGCCCATCATCTGGCGCATGAAGGCGAAGCGCTGCAGGAGCTCGGCGACGTCGTTCGCTTCGCGCCCCGCGCCTCGCGCGACGCGCTTCAACCGAGACGGCTCCTTCCGGAAGAGGTCCGGATCGCGCCGCTCTTGCCTCGTCATGGAGCTGACGATCGCCTTGGTGCGGACGAGCTCGCGGTCGTCGATCTGCGCGCCCTCGGGCATGGTGTCGCCGAAGCCCGGGAGCTTCTCGAGGATGTCCCCGAGCGGGCCCATCCCCTGGAGCATCTCGATCTGCTGGAGAAAGTCGTCGAGGGTGAACTGCCCGGCGAGCATTCGCTGGGCGTCGCGCTCCGCCTTCTCTTCGTCGATGACGCCCTCGAAGTCCTTCATCAGGCCGATGACGTCGCCCATCCCGAGGATGCGGCTCGCGAGGCCGTCTGCGCGGAGCGGCTCGAGCTTGTCGAGCCCCTCGCCCATGCCGACGAGCTTTACGGGCGCGCCCGTCACCTCCTTGATGGAGAGCGCGGCGCCGCCGCGCGCGTCACCGTCGAGCTTCGTCAGCACGACGCCGCTGAGGCCGAGCCGCTCGTGGAAGGCCTTCGCGGTCTTCACGGAGTCTTGGCCGATCATCGCGTCGACCACGAGGAAGACGTTCTGCGGCTCGGTGCGCGCCTTGATGTCGTCGAGCTCTTGCATGAGCGGCTCGTCGATCGCGAGGCGGCCGGCGGTGTCGTAGATGATGGTGTCGCGCTTGAGCTTCTTCGCGTGCGCGACCGCCTGCGCGCAGATGTCGACCGGCTGCCCGCCGGGGACCGAGAAGACCGGCACGTCGATCTGAGCGCCGAGCACCTGGAGCTGCTCGACCGCCCCGGGGCGCGCGACGTCGGCGGCCACGAGGAGCGGCTTGCGCTCGTGCTCGCGCGTGAGCAGGCGCGCGAGCTTCGCGGCGGAGGTCGTCTTACCGGAGCCCTGCAGCCCCACCATCATGATGCCGGTCGGCTTCGGCGCCGCGGCGAAGTCGATCGCCTCGCCCTCGAACGCCATCATCTGCTCGAGCTCGCGCTGGCAGATCTGCACGAAGCGCTCCGCCGCGCCGACCCGCACGCGGCCGGCCTTGCCCTTCGCGACCGTCTGGACGACCTGGCCGACCGCCTGCTCCTGCACGCGCGCGACGAACGCCTTCGCGACGCTCAGCCCGACGTCCGCCTCGAGCAGCGACAGGCGCACGTCGCGCAGCGCCGGCTCGATGTTCTCGGCGGTCAGCTCGGTGACGCCCGCCAGCTTGTGGCGCGCGGACTTGAAGCCCTTGGTGAGGGTCTCGAACATGGGGCCCGGAGTAGCACGGGCGCTAGAGGCGAGCCATCGCCGCGCGACCCGGATCCCGGCTGCGTGGGGGCGCCCGCGCGGTCGTCCGAGCGGGCCCTGGGCGTTCGACGCGCCGCGCGACGCGGGGTAGCGTCCGGGCGATGCGGTGTCCTTACTGTGCGACGCTCGACAACCGCGTGATGGACTCGCGCCTGTCGCAGGGCGGAGAGGTCACGCGCCGCCGGCGGGAGTGCGAGGGGTGCGGCCGCCGCTACACGACCTACGAGCGGGTCGAGAGCGCGCCGCTGCCCGCCGTCATCAAGAAAGACGGCAGCCGCCAGCCCTACGACCGGAGCAAGCTGATGGCGGGGCTCCGGCGCGCGTGCGTCAAGCGGCCGGTGACCACCGAGGCGCTCGATCGCCTGCTCGACGCGCTCGAGCGCGCCCTCATCGATCGCGGCGACGCCGAGGTGACCTCGGCGGAGGTCGGCGAGGAGGTGCTCGCGTCGCTGCGCGCGCTCGACCCGGTCGCCTACGTGCGCTTCGCGAGCGTGTACCGGGAGTTCCAGGACGTGCGCGAGTTCGTCGACGAGCTGTCCGACCTGCAGCGCGGCGGCGCCTGAGCCGTGACCGAGCGCGATGACACGCGCTTCATGACGCTCGCGCTGCGGGCGGCGCGGCGTGGACGGACCAGCCCGAACCCCCACGTGGGCGCCGTGGTGGTCAAGGGCTCCGAGGTGCTCGCGGTCGGGTGGCACCGGCGGGCCGGCCTGCCCCACGCGGAGGTCGAGGCGCTGCGCAAGGCCGGCGACGCGGCGCGGGGCGCGACGGTCTACGTGACGCTCGAGCCGTGCAATCACTACGGGCGGACGCCGCCCTGCACGGACGCGCTGCTCGCGGCGGGCGTCGCGGAGGTCGTCGTCGGTCACCTCGACCCGAACCCGAAGGTCCGCGGCTCGCTCCGCAAGCTGCGCGCGGCGGGGGTCCGCGTGCGCGCCGGCGTGTGCGAGGCGGAGTGCCGCGCGCTCATCGCCGACTTCGAAAAGCTCGTCACCACGGGCATGCCCTACGTGACGCTCAAAGCGGCGGTGACGCTCGACGGGAAGATGGCGACCCGCACCGGCGACTCGAAGTGGATCACCGGCGAGCGCGCGCGACGGCGAGCGCACCAGCTCCGCGCGCAGCACGACGCGATCCTCGTCGGCGCGGGCACCGTGCGAGCCGACGACCCGGAGCTGACGGTCCGGCACGTACGGGGCCCGGACCCGATCCGGGTCGTGCTCGACACGCGGCTCGAGACGCCGCCAGGGGCGCGGATGCTCACGAGCGGATCGAAGGCGCCCACGTGGATCTTCCACTCGGGCGCGGCCCCGGCGGAGCGCGCGGGCCCGCTGCGCGCGGCGGGCGCGGAGCTCATCGAGGTGCGCGACGCGACGACGACGGCGACCGCGGCCGCCGCGCGCGCCGACCAGGTGTCCATCGAGGCCGTGCTCCGCGCGCTCGGCGAGCGCGGCGTGATGCGCCTGCTCGTCGAGGGCGGCCCGACGGTCCACGGCACCCTGCTCGACGCCGGGCTCGCGGACGCGGCGGCGATCTTCGTCGCGCCGCGCTTCCTCGCCGACGAGGCCGCTCGCTCGTTTGCCCCCGCGGGCCCGACGCTTACGATCGAGGAGAGCTGGTCGCTCGTCGACGCGCAGGTGCGACGCCTCGGTCCGGACGTGCTCTTCGAGGGACGGCTACGAAAGGGAGGCGGCTGACATGTTCACGGGGCTCGTGCAGCAGATCGGCGAGGTCCGGCGCGTCGACCGCGACGGGGAGGGCGCCCGCCTCGACGTCGCCTGCGCCTTCGACGCGCTCGAGCTCGGCGAGTCGATCGCGGTGGACGGCGTCTGCCTCACCGTCACGCGCGACACGGGCGCGGGCTTCGTCGCGGACGCCTCGCTCGAGACGCTCGCACGGAGCGTGCTGGGCGAGCGGGGCCCGGGCGCCGAGGTCCACCTCGAACGCGCGCTCTCGGCCGGCGCCCGCCTCGGCGGCCACCTCGTCTCGGGGCACGTCGACGGCGTCGGGACCGTCGCCGCGCGGAGCCCCCTGGGCGACGCGCTGAAGATGACGTTCGAGGTGCCGGCGCCGCTCGCGCCCTTCGTCGCCCCGAAGGCGTCCATCACCGTCAACGGCGTGAGCCTCACGGTCAACGGCGTCCGCGGGCGGCGCTTCGACGTCGCGCTCGTGCCCTTCACCCGCCGCGAGACCACCTTCGACGCGCTCCCCGTCGGCGCGCGCGTCAACCTCGAGGCCGACATCCTCGCGAAGTACGTCGCCCGCCTGCTGGGGCGGCCCGGCGTCGACGGCGTGACCGACGAGAGCGGCGACGGCGTCACCCTCGAGCTGCTCCGCCGAGCGGGGTTCGCGGAGCCATGAGCGGCCTCGCGCGGACGACCCCCGGCCCCCGACGCACGCACCGGCGGGTCGTCACGGCGGGTCTGCTCGTGGCCGCCGGCGCGCTCGCGCTCTGCGCCGGCTGCGACCACGGCGCCGCCGACGCGGCGCGCGCACACATCCGCACCGAGCACGTGCCCCGCCTCCTCGCGCTGGTCCGCGCGTTCATCCCGCAGAGCGAGCACGCCCTCGAGCAGGTCGCCGTGCAGATTGAGCCCGGCTTCGCGGTCACCGACCCTGCGGCGAAGGAAGCGCAGATGCGCGACGCGCTCCGCGCGCTCGGGCGTCCTCCGCGCGGCATCCCCGCGCTCATGACCTCCCCGAAGACCTTCGTCGCGGCGGTCGGCGCCGACGGCGTCGTCATCGCGCGCGACCGCACGCCGGACGCGATGCACGGCCAGAACTTCGCCGAGCGCTTCACCGTGGTCGCGCGCGCGCTCGCGCGGGGCGTGACCGGCCACCAGCTCGTCGAGTTCGGCGCGGCCGACGCGGCGGCGCTCCCACCCGCCGCGTCGACGCCGGCGGCCGATACGACGGACGACGCGACGTCCCCATCGGTGTCGCTCTTGTTCGCCGCGCCGGTCCGGCGCGACGCGGAGATCGTGGGCGCCGCCGTGATGGGCGTCCCGCTCTGGCGGCTCGCGCAGCGGCTGAGCCGTCAGGTCCGCGCCGAGCACGTCGAGGCCATCACGAAGAAGGGCCTCGCGCTCTGGGTGTACCTGTACCGCGGCGATCGGGTCTTCCGCTGGGGCACGCCGCCCGAGCTCGACGCCGCGCTCCCCGACGCCGACACGCGCGCGGCCGGCCTCGCCAAGAGCCCCGGCGGTTTCACCGGCGCGCTGCACTTGCTCGGCCGCCCCTGGGGCTACGGCGTCGTCCCACTCCCCATCCTCGGCCCCGGCGTCGGGATGATCGTCCTGCGCGCCGAGCCCATGTGAGCGCGGCGCGCGCGCCCGACGCGAGGGGCGGGGCGACGACGCTGCGCGCGCCATCGCCCCGCCCCTTCAGCGACCGAGCCGGTCCTGCAGCCGGCTGCTAGTGGTGGTAGCCGCAGTGCGGCCCGTGGTGGTGCCCGTGATGGCTCCCGTGATGCCCGTGCCCGTGGCCCTGCCCGGGGCGGTCGCCGCAGTCGGACTCCGCGGCCTCCGACACGATGTCGCCCTGCTCCTGCCAGGTGATCAGCCCGGCGTGGCGCAGGCGGTTGGTGGCGCGGGCCACACAGGAGACGTACTTGCCGTGGTTTCTCCACGGCCGCGTCGTTCCGCGCGGTCCTTCGCAGGGGCAGAGCTGGTCGACCGAGCAGCCGTTGTTCGGATCCACCACCGCGCCCGAGTCCGTGCCGGGGCACTGGTCAGAGGCGTTCGGGACCCCGTCCCCGTCGACGTCGGCGTCGCAGCTATCGCCTACGCCGTCGCCGTCCGTGTCGGCCTGATCGGCGTTGGCGGTGACGGGGCAGTTGTCGACCTCGTTCGGAACACCGTCGCCGTCGAGGTCGCCGTCGCAGGCGTCACCAGCGCCGTCTCCGTCCGCGTCGCTCTGGTCGGCGTTCGCGATGAACGGGCAGTTGTCGTTCGCGTCGAGCACGCCGTCGTCGTCGTCGTCGTCGTCGCAGACGTCGCCGAAGCCATCAAGGTCGTTGTCGTTCTGGTCCGCGTTCGCGACCAGCGGGCAGTTGTCGGTGTCGTTGTCGACGCCGTCGCCGTCGAGGTCCGAGTCGCAGACGTCACCGATGCTGTCGCCGTCCATGTCCTCCTGGCCCGCGTTGGGGTCGGTCGGACAGTTGTCGGCGCCGTCGAGCACGCCGTCGTTGTCATCGTCCGGATCGCACGCGTCGCCCATCCCGTCCGAGTCGGTGTCGACCTGAACCGGGTTCGCGTCGGTCGGGCAGTTGTCGAGGCTGTTGTCGACGCCGTCGCCGTCGACGTCGTCGTCGCAGACGTCACCGAGGCCGTCACCGTCGCTGTCCTCTTGGAGCGGGTTGGCACTGAATTGGCAGTTGTCGTCGACGTCGAGGACGCCGTCATCGTCGTCGTCGGCGTCGCACACGTCACCGTCACCGTCGCCGTCGGCGTCCGCCTGATCGGCGTTCGCGACCAGGGGGCAGTTGTCGTCGATGTCGAGGACGCCGTCGTTGTCGTCGTCAGTGTCGCAGAGGTCACCGGTGCCGTCGTTGTCCGTGTCCACGGAGCCGCACGCCATGCCCGTGCAAGCGCCGCCTGGCGCAGGCGCGACGAGCCACGGCTCATACTGGACGCCCGCAGTGACGGCCGTGCCGGAGCCAGAGCCGACGCCGCTCGGGCCGTCGGCCGAGCCCCACCAGTTGCACGTCGCCAAGATGTCCTGGTTGCCCGCGGGCACTTCATTGTTGGCGCCGTAGAAGGTGCTGCCGACGATGTTGTTGTAGTGCACCTCGTTGGGCGTCCCGTACGTGTACGGCCCGAACGCCAGGCTCTGGCGCACACCGTTGCTGGTGCTGGTCAGGTCGTTTCCGGTAATCGTCGCGCCGGTGGCGGTGCTGTGCAGGAAGATCGCAGAGCCGCCACCGTCGATGGTGTTGTTGGTGACGTGCAGGTCGAGCGACCCGAGCACCATGCTCCCCGCCGAGGACTCCACCGCGTTGTTGTTGATGATGAAGCCGGGCGCGTTGCCGGTGCCGAGGATGATCGAGCCGCAGGTCTGGCCCGTGAAGTAGTTGTCCGTGATCGTGCCCGGGAGCGCGCCGGAGCCGGACTGGACGTTGATCCCCCAGCCGAAGCCCTCCATGTGGTTTCCCGAGATCTCACCACCAGGCAGGCGGTTTGACTTGAACGCGCTGTGGACACCGTTGCAGGCGTTCGCGTTCCCCATGACGATGTTGTTCTTCCAGACGTAGGTCGCCGACGCGTTCGGGTTCGCGTTGATCCCCGTGGCGTTTCCGGCGTCGATCGTGAAGCCGTCGACCACGCTCGATGGCACGTGCGGTGACGGCGTGTACTGGATCCCCGCGGTGGCCGACGGCGGCGCGATGATGGACTCGTCGGTGCCGCGCCCGGGCATCGACGCCCCAGGCCCCGCCGGCACCCCGGCCTTCGCACCCAGCAGCGTAAGGCTCTTGTTGATTACGACGTTCTCCGCGTAGGTGCCTGGACACACCTCGATGGTATCTCCGGCGGTCGCCGCCGCGATGGCGGCGTTGATGGTCGTGTACGCGACGGCGCCCGCGTCGCAGTCGCCGCTGGCCCCCGCCCCGTCGTCGTCGACCACCAGCGTCGCCGCGGCCGCCGAGCTCGCCTGGGCGAGGCTCAGCATCACCGCGAACGCGGCGAGGCCCAGTGTATGGATTGTTTTCCTCATCTTCACACCCCTCCTTCTCACGCGGACCACTCAGTCCG
Source organism: Myxococcales bacterium (assembly GCA_020430775.1). Lineage (GTDB taxonomy): Bacteria > Myxococcota_A > Polyangia > Polyangiales > Houyiibacteriaceae > JAGQJE01. The sequence goes on along the minus strand of JAGQJE010000044.1, from coordinate 16,468 downwards.
GATAGAGAGACGCTATGCGTAGTACAACAGGCTGTAAACTACCGATCTATGCTACGAACACGCTCCCTACATTTTATGGGAGCGCGATTCAAATCGAGCTGTTCGATGTCGCCCGTGGGCTCTCGGCCTCGCGCGGCGTGTTCGACAGCCGGCGCCGGAGCCACGAGGGCGTTCGCCCGCGCGATCGAGGCGCGCATAGAGCTTTCCCTGCTCGGAGGGCTCCTGTATCGTCCGGCGCATGCGTGTGAAGCGGTGGAAGGCGCTGCCCTGGGTGGCAGCGTGTGCGTTGGTGATCGGTGGCTGCGGCGGCGAGGGCATCACAGTCCCTGCCGACGACGGCGGCCTGGTCGATAGCGGGACGCCCGACGGCGGGACGCCCGACGGCGGGACGCCCGACGGCGGCATGGACTTCTTCGCGCCCGGTGGCGACGGCGCCTCGAACCCGCTGTCGGTCCCAGGCGGCAGCGCGCGCGCCGGCCGCCTCGGGGCCGCCGACCTCCCGCCCGACCCGAACGGTCTGTCGGTGGTCAAGACGGGCGACTTCGTCCTCGCGAACGACAAGATCGCCGTCGTCATCGAGGACGCGGGCCCCTCCGACCTCTACGACCCGTACGGCGGCGCCATCATCGACGTCGGGCGGATGGAGGGCGGCAAGATCGTCGACCCCGCGGACTTCAACGAGCTGATGGTCGGGGTGGGGCGCTTCCTCATCGAGCCGACCTCGGTCAGCGTCGTCGCGGACGGGACCGCCGGCGGCCCGGCCGTGGTGCGCGCCATCGGCACGCTCCAGGTCATCCCCTTCATCAACTCCTTCGGCGCCGCGCTCTACCCGTCCGACTACACCGGCTTCCCGGTCGCCGTCGATTACGTCCTCGAGCCAGGCGCCTCCTTCGTCGACGCGTACTACACGTTCGACAACACGGGGGGAGCGATGCGCCAAGGCGTCGACCAGCTCTTCCTTGTGATGCAGTTCGATCGCATGCCGATCTTCTCGCCGGACTACGGCTTCTCGCTCGGCATGGGCGTCGCCGTGCCGCACCCGTGGATCGGGTACACGAAGGACGGCCTCACCGGCTGGGCGATCGCCGCGCCGGCCGGGATGCTGGCGCAGGGCATCACCGTCTCCGGCACCAACCAGCTCATCGGGCCGAAGTTCGACATCCCTGCCGGCGAGATCCTCCGGCGGCACTACATGCGCTTCTACGCGGGCGGCCCAGGCGCCGACGGTCTGCAGGCTGCGATCCGCGGCGCCCGCAACGAGCCGACCCGCGCGCTCTCGGGCGTCGTCCAGACGCCGTCCGGTGATCCGCTCGAGGGCATCCACGTCCACGTCGAGAGCGCCGACGGCAGCAAGTACGTCACGCGCTCGGAGCCGACGGGCGCCGACGGCGTCTACACCGTCCACGTCCCGGACGGGGAGGCGGTCCGGCTGACCCCGTACGTCCGCGGCGCGGACGTGCCGGCGCCGACCGCCGTCGCGGCGGACGCCACCGCGGGCCCCGACCTCACGCTGACGCCGCCGGCGTTCCTGAAGGTCGAGGCCCACCCGATGGGTGCGCCGACCGAGCCGCTGCCGATCCGGCTCAAGGTCATCTCGACGACGGGCAGCATCCCGACCGTGCCCGACTACTTCGGTGAGCAGAGCTTCCCGAACGCCATCGCCGACACGCAGCCCGTCCTGCACCTGCTCTTCCCGCTCGACGGCCGAGCGACCGTCCCGGTGCCGACGGGCACGTACCGCGTCGTCGCGTCCCACGGCCCGGAGTACTCCGTGTTCGACGATGGGATGGTCGAGGTCGACGCCGCCACCGATACGCCGGACAGCCCGAAGACGCTCAACATCGCGCTCGAGCACCTGGTCGACAGCCCAGGCGTGTTGTGCGGCGACTTCCACATCCACACGTTCCGCTCGCCGGACTCGGGCGACGACGCCAAGGACAAGATCCGCTCCGGCGTCGCCGACGGGAACGAGATCATGGTCCGGAGCGACCACGAGTGGGTGAACGACTTCGATCCCATCGTGAAGGACCTTGGCGCGCAGGCCTGGGTGTACGGGGTGTCCGGCATCGAGCTGACGACGTTCGTGTTCGGCCACTTCGGGGTCTTCCCGCTCGTTGCCGATCCGTCGCAGATCAACGACGGCTCGATCCCGTGGAACGACCACGCGACGATCTTCAACCCGGTCGATGTCCTGAACGACGCCCGATCGAGGCCAGGCAGCCCGCTCGTCATCATCAACCACCCGCGGTGGTCGGGCGGTATCGGGGGAGCGTATTTCAACTACGTCGGCTACGACCGGACGACGGGCGACGTCAGCGCGGACAAGCTCGACCAGTGGGACACGCAGTTCCAGGTCGTCGAAGTCTTCAACGACCAGTCGTTCAACGAGAACCTCAACCTGGAGGTCGGCGACTGGTTCTCGTTCCTGTCGCGCGGGCGGCACATCTTCGCGGTGGGCGACTCGGACAGCCACCACGTCTTCTCGGGTTCGCCCGTCGGGTACCCGCGCAACTGCATCACGCTCGGCACCGATGAGCCGGAGGCGTTCCGTCAACCTGCGAGCGGCATCGACGACGACACCCTGCGCGACGCCGTCCGGGACGGCCACCTGGTGGTGAGCGGCGGCGTGTACGTGACCGTCACCGGCCCGAACGGCGAGGGTCCGGGCGACACGGTCAAGGGCGCGGGCGCGAACGTCACCCTCCACGTGAAGGTGCAGAGCCCGCCGTGGACGCGCTTCGACGCGGCGAACAACACGACCCACGACGTCGCGCTCGAGATGTTCGCGAACTGCCCCGGGACCGACGGCAGGATGTGCACCGGAGGCGCCTACATGGAGATCCCGGTCGGCGACGTGATGGACCAGACGACCTGGTTCGACGGAGACGTGACCGTACCGACGGGCCTCGACGGCACGCGGGCCGAGGGGTGGGTCGTGTTCCACGCCTACGTCAAAGACGGCACGCTCGATCCGGTCTTTGCGAGCCACGGCGGCGCCCCCCGGGAGCCCTTCGGCGTCACGAACCCGATCTTCTTCAAGCCGTGAACGCCGGCCCGGCGCGGTCACCGCGCGCTGCCCACCGCGGGCGGCGCGCGCGGTGAGCGCGCCCCGCGTCGTGGGCATCGGCGCGGGTCACGCCCAAGCCGCGGGTCCCGCCGCTGATCGCCGAGTGGTAGGCTTGCTCGTGCGGGGTGAGACGCCGCGTGCCATCGGAGGTGCCGTGTACGACGTCTGGGAACTCTTGAAGGCCGCGGGCGCGCCGGAGGCGCTGGTGACGTGGTCGAAGCGCTTCGCGCAGGACATCGATCGGGCGTTCGACGCCTGCGACCGACCCGAGTGGATCATCTGGCTCGCGGCGGTCGGCCTCGTCCCGCTCGAACGGATCGTGCGTGCGGTCATCGACGAGGTCGAGGCTGCCGCGGACGTCAACGCGCCCATCGGCCCGCGGACGCGCGCCGCGATCGACACAGCGCGGCTGAGCCTCTCGCGAGACGTAGACGGTCCCGAGTGCATGGCGGCGGCGGACGAGGCGGAGCGTGAGGCGCGCGAGGCCGAGACCGCGAGCGTGCGCGTCGCGTCGGACGGCGTGATGCACGTCTCGAAGGCGACCGCGTGGCTGGCGCGCGCCGCGGAGGGACTGATCGCCGGCCGGCTCCGCGCGGAGAGCCAGCGCCTCCTCGTCGCGCGCGAGAAGGCCGGCATGCTCGGCACGGGGATGCAGCTCTTCGTCGGCGAGGAGCCGCCGCTGACGCTCGTCGCCGACAAGGTCCCGGAGGACCCGGAGCAGGGCGCGCTCGTCTACATGGTCGCCGCGCTGGCCGAGTCGGCGACGGAGATCGCGGCGTCGCTGGGTGCTCCAGCGGGCGGCGAGGTGGTCACCTCGCTCGCGGCGGCGCTGCGCGACGACCTGTCGGAAGACTGAGGCGCCCGCGCCTCGGTGGACGCGGCGAACGCCCCGGTCGGCGCCGCGTCCACCGCGACACGCGGCCCACACGCCTCGTCGCCCGCCGCCGAGGCCGCGGCCCGACCGTCTACTCGGCCGCCGACGACCGGCCCGGCGCGTCTGACGCGGGATCGGACGGACGAGCAGCGCCGCGGGGCGGGCAGGCGCTCGGCGCATCGCCCGCGGCGAGGACCTCGGCGACGGAGGGCTCGAGCGTCCATGGGCCCGCGCGCGTCGGGCAGGCGAGGGCGCGGTCGAGCGCAGCGAGGAAGCGCGCGCGCGGCCACGCGGTCGCGCCGAAGCGGTCGAGGTGCGCCGTCTGCACCTGGCAGTCGATGAAGTGAAAGCCCCACGCGTCGAGCTGCGTGACGAGGCGCACGAACGCCACCTTCGAGGCGTCGGGCACGCGCGTGAACATCGACTCCCCGAAGAACGCGGCGCCGAGTGACACGCCGTACAGCCCGCCGACGAGCGTGTCCCCGTGCCACGCCTCGACGCTGTGCGCGATCCCCTCCCGGTGCAGCCCGATGTAGCCCTCGATGAGCTCGTCGGTGATCCACGTGCCGCGCTGGCCGGCCCGCGGCGTCTCGGCGCAGGCCCGCATGACCGCCTCGAACGCCAGGTCGCTCGTGACGCGAAACGGCTCGCGGCGCAGGCGCTTGCGGAGCGACCGGGACACGCGGAGGTCGGCCGGGACGAGCGCCGAGCGAGGGTCGGGCGAAAACCACAGCAGCGGGTAGCCCTCGACCGGCCAGGGGAAGATGCCCGCCTGATAGGCGGCTCGCAGGCGGCGCGGTGTCACGTCTCCGCCGATGGCGACGATGCCGTCGACGGTCGCACCGCCGGGCGGCGGAAACACCGGATCGCGGCCGAGCCTGTAGACGGGCACCGGTGACCCCTATCCCACCGTCGCGGCCCCGTGGCGCGCGCGCGCCCCCTTCGAGGCCCCGCTCCCCGCGCCCGGGGGGCCTCCGTCGCCGCGCTCGCGCGGCTCGAAGCTGAGCGACAGAGCGTCGTCGACGACGCCCACGCGGACCGAGCCGCCGTCGTGGAGCGAGCCGAAGACCATCGCCTGCGCGATGGGCCGCTTGATCTCTTGCTCGACGAGGCGCGCCATCGGCCGCGCGCCCATCTTCGCGTCGTAGCCGTGCGTCACGAGCCAGTCGATCGCCGCGTCCGTCAGCTCGACGGTCACGTCCTTCGGCGTGAGCAGCGCGCGGAGCAGGTCGATCTCTTTGACGGCGACCTTGCGGATGACCTCGGCCGACAGCCCGTGGAAGAAGACGATGGCGTCGAAGCGGTTGCGCAGCTCCGGCGTGAACGTGCGCTCGATCGCGGCCTTGGCGCGGCTGTGGTAGTGGCTCTCGGCGTCGGCGGCGGTGCCCTCGAACCCGACCACCTTCTGCGCCGCCTCGAACGCGCCGGCGTTGGTGGTGAGGATGAGCGCGACGTTGCGAAAGTCCGCCTGGCGCCCGTTGTTGTCGGTGAGCTGCGCGTGGTCCATCACCTGGAGCAAGATGTTGAACAGCTCCGGGTGCGCCTTCTCGATCTCGTCGAGGATGACGACGCTGTGTGGGTGCTTGCGGACGGCGTCGGTGAGCAGCCCGCCCTGGTCGTAGCCGACATAGCCGGGCGGCGCGCCGATGAGCCGTGAGATCGAGTGGCGCTCCGAGTACTCGCTCATGTCGAAGCGGATGAGCTCGACCCCGAGCACGCGCGCGAGCTGGCGCGCGAGCTCCGTCTTGCCGACGCCGGTCGGCCCCGCGAACAGAAACGAGCCGATCGGCTTGTGGTCGGCGCGCAGCCCGGCCCGCGAGAGCGTGATGGCGCTGACGACCTGCTCGATGGCCTCGTCCTGCCCGAAGAGCACCTTGCGCAGCTCGGGCTCGAGGTCCCGCAGGCGGTCACGCTCGACGGCGCTCACCGCCTCGACCGGCACCCGCGCCATCTTGCTCACGACGCGCTCGATGTCGGCCGCGGTGATCGTCCCGCTGCGATCGCTCTCGGGGCGCATGCGCTCGCTCGCGCCCGCCTCGTCGAGCACGTCGATCGCCTTGTCGGGCAGGAAGCGCTCGACGATGTGCTTCGCCGCGAGCCTCGCCGCCGCCGCGATCGCCTCGTCGTCGTACTTCACGCCGTGGTGGGCCTCGTAGTGGGACTTGAGGCCTCGGAGGATCTGCACGGTCTCGGCCTCGTCGGGCTCGAGGACCTCGATCTTCTGGAAGCGCCGGGCGAGGGCGCGGTCGCGCTCGATGTGCTTGAAGTCGGCGAAGGTGGTGGCGCCGATGCACCGGAGCTTGCCCGACGCGAGCGCCGGTTTGAGGATGTTCGAGGCGTCCATCGAGCTGCCCGTCGTCGCGCCGGCGCCGACGATCATGTGCAGCTCGTCGATGACGAGGATGGCGTCGTCGATCTCTTCGAGCGCGCGCATCACGCCCTTGAGGCGCTCCTCGAACTGGCCGCGGAACTTGGTCCCGGCGAGGAGCGCGCCCATGTCGAGCATGTACAGGCGCGCGTCCGCCAACACCTCCGGCACGTTGCCCTCGTGCACGCGGAGCGCGAGGCCCTCGGCGATCGCGGTCTTGCCGACCCCCGGCTCACCGACGAGGACGGGGTTGTTCTTGCGGCGGCGGCAGAGGATCTGCACGGCGCGCTCGATCTCGTCGTGTCGTCCGATGAGCGGATCGATGTGGCCAGCCTCGGCCTCGGCGAGCAGGTCGGTGGTGTAGGCGTCGAGGGGGTCGGCGGAGAGCACGCCGTCCTCGTCCTCGTCGGCGTCACCCCCCTCGAAGCCGTCGCTGCTCCGGATGAGGCCCGTTCCGGGTCCGTGCGAGAGGTACGTCTTCACCCCGAGCGGCGTGACCCCCTCGCGCCGCAGCAGGTACACGGCGAAGGAGTCCTCTTCTTTGAAGATCTGTACCAGCACGTTCGCGCCGTCGATGACGTCCATCTCGGACGAGATCGCGTGCATCGCCGCGCGCTGCAGCACGCGCTCGACGGCGAGCGTCTGCTGCGGCTCGACCTCGACGCCGTCGGGCATCGCCGCGACCTGCGTCTCGAGGAACTCGGTCAGGCGGGCGCGCATCCGGTCGACGTCGCCGCCGCACGCCTTGATCGCCGCTCGCGCCGCGGCGTCGTCGAGGAGGGCCAGCAGCACATGCTCGAGCGTCACCAGCTCGTGGCGCTGCGCCGCCGCGTCCGCGAAGGCCTTGCGCAGCGTCGCCTGAAGCTCCTTGGTGATGTTCGGACCGGCCACGCTCAAGAGTCGTCTTCTTCGGGCTCCATCGTCAGCATCAACGGAAACTCGTTCTGCTGCGCGAGCCGCTGGACCTGCTCGATCTTGGTTTCGGCGACCTCGCGTGTAAAGACCCCCGCGACGCCGATCCCGGTGTAGTGGACGTGCAGCATGACGCGGACCGCCTCCTGCTCGCTCATCCGAAACACGTGCTCGAGCACCGCGACGACGAAGTCTCGCGTCGTGTAGTCGTCGTTGTGCATCAGCACCTTGAAGAGCCGCGGGCGCGCGACCTCGGGTTTGCTCTTCGTGCGCGTCTTCGTGGCGGCTTCACCGTGGGGGTCGTGCTCTGTCGCCATGCGTAAAGCATAGCCACAAGCGCGCTCTCGCGCCGCTCCGCTCAGCGCAGCGCGAGCCGGAGCCAGAAGCGCTGGTGGGTACGGTTGCGGACGACTACGTCGGTGTCGCTCACCGACTCGATGAGGCCGGGGTCGCCGCTCGCGAGCGTGCCCTGCGTCCCGTCCTCCGTGAACGCGATGTAGAGCAGCACCGTCGCCGGCGCGTACCCGAGCGGGTGCTCGATGCGGAGCGTCGTCGTGCCGTCGAAGCGGAGCCAGCCGCACGTGGGGGCGCTCGACTCCGGCGGCCACGGCGCGGACGACCACACCCCGGTCGCCGCGTCGAGCGACGCGCAGGGGAGGTCCGCGGCGGTGATGGTCGTCACGCCATCGTCCGAGTCCGGACCGTCGCCGCAGCCGATGAGCAGCGACGCGCACAGGGCGAGGGCCGCGGCGAGGGCTGCCGCGCGGTGACGGCCGCGCCGGCGCGTCATCGCAGCGCCTTCGCCGCCTCGAGGGCGTGGTAGGTGAGGATGATGTCGGCGCCCGCGCGCTTGATGGCCGTGAGCGTCTCGAGCATCGCGCGCTCTTCGTCGATGAGGCCGGCGGCGCCGGCGTGCTTGAGCATCGCGTACTCCCCGCTCACGTTGTACGCCGCGACGGGGACGTCGACCGCGTCCCGCACGTCGCGGATGATGTCGAGGTAGGCGAGGGCGGGCTTGACCATCACCATGTCGGCGCCCTCGGCGAGGTCGAGCCGGACCTCGCGCAGCGCCTCGCGGCGGTTGGCCGGGTCCATCTGGTAGGTCGCGCGATCTTTCGGACCGGCGACGGGCGCGCTCGCGGCGGCGTCGCGAAAGGGCCCGTAGTACGCGCTCGCGTACTTGGCGGCGTAGCTCAGGATGGCCACGTCGCTGAACCCTTCGTCGTCGAGCGCGCGGCGGATGGCCGCGACCCGGCCGTCCATCATGTCGCTCGGCGCGACGATGTCCGCGCCGGCCCGCGCGTGGGCGAGCGCCTCCTTGCTGAGCAGCGCGAGCGTCGGGTCGTTGTCGACGTCGGGCGCGCCGTCGCGCCGCGTGGTGAGCTGCCCGCAGTGGCCGTGGTCGGTGTATTCACACATGCACACGTCGGTCATGACGAGGAGCGACGGGTACGCGTCCTTGAGGGCGCGCACCGCGACCGGGACCGGCCCGTCGTCGCTCCAGCCCGACGACCCGAGGGCGTCTTTCGTGTCGGGCAGGCCGAAGAGGATGACCGCGGGCACACCGAGCCGGTGCGCCTCCCCAGCGTCGCGGACGACCTCGTCGACCGAGAGCTGGAAGACGCCCGGCATCGACGCGACGGGAGCGCGGACGCCGCGGCCGGATCGGACGAAGAGCGGCAGGACGAAGTCGGCCGGCGAGAGCGCGGTCTCACGCACCATCGCGCGCACCGCGGGCGTGCGGCGCAGGCGCCTCGGCCGGTGTCGGGGGAAGGTCATCGCGGCTCCGGGGGTGCGGAAGGATCGGCGGCCGGCGCGGCCATGGCACGGGCGAGCGCGTCGACTAGCGCGTCGGTCGAGGGCGTGGCCGCGGTCACGTCGACCCGGACGCCGAGGCGCTCGGCGGTCGCGGTGGTGAGGCTGCCGATGGACGCGACCACGACGCGCGAGAGCAGCGCGGGGGCGTCGAGGCCGAGGGCGTCGACCACGTGCCGGACGGTCGAGGACGAGGTGAACGTGATCGCGTCGAGCGAGCCCTCGGCGAAGAGCGCGCGCAGTCGATCGATCGCGGCCGGCTCGGGCGGGAGTGTGCGGTACACGGGCACGACGTCGACCTCGGCGCTCGCCGCGCTCAGCCGGCGCGGCAGGGCGTCGCGCGCCACCTCGGCGCGGGGCAGGAGCACGCGCGCGGCCGAGGCGCCGTCCGGACCGAGCGCCTCGAGCAGCGCGTCGGCGACCCCGTCGCCATCGGAGGCGCCGGGCGGCGGGACCAGGTCCGCCCGGATGCCGCGCGCGCCGAGGGCCTCAGCCGTGCGCTCGCCGACGGCGGCGACGCGCGCTCGACCGAAGCGGCGGGCGTCCTCCCCGCGGGCGTCGAGCGCCTCGAACACCGCGTCGACCGCGTTGCGGCTCGTGAAGACGACCCAGTCGTAGCCCGGCAGCCGCTCGAGGGCGCTCGCGAGCGGCGCGGTGGAGGCCGGGGGGCCGAAGCGGAGCATCGGGACGAGCACGGGCTCTGCGCCCGCGTCTCGGAGCGCTGCCGCGGTGGGGCCGCCTTGGTGCGACGACCGGGTCACGAGCACCCGCTTGCCGAAGAGCGGGCGGGTGTCGAACCACCGGAGCGATCGGCGCAGGCGGGTGACCTCGCCGACGAGGATGAGCGCCGGCATGGAGAGGCCGGCCTGCTCGACACGCGCGCTGATGTCCGCGACCGTGCCTGTGACCGTCCGCTGGCGGGGCAGCGAGGCCCACTGCACGACGGCGACCGGCGTCGTCGGCGGGCGGCCGTGCTCGACGAGGAGCGACATCAGCGTGTCGACCTTGCGCATGCCCATGAAGATGACGAGCGTCTGCGTCGCCGTCGCGAGCTTCGCCCAGTCGTGGCTCGTGCGGTCCTTCACGACCGACTCGGTCGCCGTCACGTAGGCGACGCTCGAGGCGAGGTCGCGGTGGGTGAGCGAGATGCCCGCGTACGCCGCCGCCGCGAGCGGGGAGGGCACGCCCGGGATCACCTCGAAGGGCACGCCGGCCGCCGCGAGCACCTCGGCCTCCTCCGAGCCGCGGCCGAAGAGGTAGGGGTCGCCGCCCTTGAGCCGGGCGACCGTCCGGCCCGCCCGCGCCTCCTGCACCATGCGCTCGTTGATGCGCGCCTGGCGCGCGCTCGGCGCGCCAGCGCGCTTGCCGACGAAGACCTGCTCGGCGTCCGGTCGGCACTCAGCGAGCACGTCCGGGTGCACGAGCGCGTCGTAGAGCACGACGTCGGCCTCCCGAAGGCGCCGCAGCGCGCGCACGGTGATGAGCTCCGGATCCCCCGGCCCGGCGCCGAGCAGATAGACCGGCGCGACGGTGGCCGGGTGCGCCGTCGCGCCCTCCGGGGACGCGTCAGCGCGCATCGCCACCCTTTCGCGCGGCGTCGCCCTCGCGGTCTGCCGCGTCGGCAGGCGCGTCGTCGTCCTTCGCGCCGTCGGGATCGCCCTGTCCCCGCCGGGACTTCCACCCGCTGCGCTTCGGGCCGGTGCGCGCCTTGACCTGCGGCCGCACGCCGCCCGCCTCGTTCGGGATGAAACGGATCTCGGTGCGCACCTCGAACGAGAGGCTCGTGAGCGCGCGGTAGAACTCGCCTTCGATGTCGGCCGCGTCGAGGAAGTCGCGGATCTCGCCCGCCACGACCCGCACGACGGCGTTCTTCGTGTCGTCGATCTGCGAGAAGAGGTAGCTCGCGATCTCCCGCGGGAGCTTCACGTCGTCGAGCGCGCCGCGCAGCCGACCGTCCGCCCGCGTGAAGGTGCCGACGCCCGCCTCGATGCCCCGCTCGATCGCGCGCCGCACCGCGTCCCTCAGGACGTTGTCCGGACCCTTGCGACGCGGCTCCTCGCCCTCGGCTTCGGGGTCGTCTCGCTCGTCACGGCCTCGCGGCTCGGAATCTTTCGCCATGTCCGCCGTCCCTCGCGCCCTCGGCGCTCCGTCACAACTGGCTACCCTCGCACGTTCAGCAGGTCAATGCCCTCTACGCGCCGCTCCGCACGGCGAGACCCCCACCCTCACGCCTCGACCCGCCCGCTCCCGCTCCCGGTCCCGGCCCCGCTCCCGCTCCCGACCGGCGGGCTGTCGACGCGGCAGGTGCCCCGTCGTACACAGCTCCGATGCGCGAAGTGCTCTTCGTCTCCAAGCCCGTGCATCCGCCGTGGAACGACAGCAGCAAGAACCTCGTCCGCGACCTCGCGACAGGCTTGCGGCGCTCGCGGCCGATCGTGATGACCCGGCGAGGCGCGCCGCCGCCGATGGACGGGGTCTCGACGACCGCCGTCTACGGCGCGGCCGCGGGGGGCTTCTCACCGGCCCTCGCCGACAACGCGAGGGTGCTCGGCCGGCTGCTGTTCGGCGCCCGGCCGTCCCTGTGGCACTTCTTCTTCGCGCCGAACCGCATGTCCTCGCGCGCTGGTCGCTTCGCGCGGACCGTTCGCCGCGTCCCCGTGGTGCACACCGTCTGCAGCGCGCCCCGTCGAGACGTACCGCTCGAGGCGGTGCTGTTCGCCGATCGCACGGTCGTGCTCTCGCGCCGCACCGAGCGACGCTTCCTCGAGGCCGGCGTCCCGGCGGATCGCCTCGCCCGCATCGCGCCGGCCGTACCGCCGCTGCTGCCGCCCGACGCCACGCGCCGCCGCGCGCTCCGCGCCGAGCTCGACGTGCCCGAGGACGCCCCCGCGCTGCTCTTCCCCGGCGATCTCGAGGTCGGCGAGGGCGCCCGCCGGTGCGTCGAGGCGCTCGCCGGGCTCGGCCGGGCCGACGCGCACCTGTACATGGCCTGCCGCCCGAAGACCGCGCGCGCCGCGGAGGTCGAGGGTGAGCTGCGCGCGCTCGCGCAACGCCTCGGGGTGGCCGAGCGCGTGCGGTGGCTCGGGCAGACCGCGCGCATCCACGACTGGCTCGCGATCGCGGACCTGGTGGCGCTCCCCTCCGAGTCGCTCTACGCGAAGATGGACTACCCGCTCGTCCTGCTCGAGGCGATGTCGCTCGCGCGGCCGATCCTCGTGACGACGGGGACCGCGGCGGAGGAGCTGGCGGAGCCGCTCCGCGGGGAAGGGGCGGGGCCGGCCGTTGCGGTCGAGGCGAGCACCGAGGCGCTCGTGTCGGCCACGCGCGCGCTGCTGGACGATGACTCGGCACGAGAGGTCCTCGGCGAGCGCGCCCGCCGTGCGGCGTCGGCTCGGTTTGGGCTCGCCGTGATGGCGGACGCCTACGAGCGGCTCTACGACGCGCTGCTCGGCTGACGGGTGCCCTCCCACGCTTCGAACCGGCCCTCGCAGCGCGCTCCAGCGCCACGCGCGCGCCGGCGCCCCTTGTCGAGACGTTGACGGCGGCGCTCGGATTTGGCACCCGTCGTGTCATGACCGAGCGAGAGCGTGCCCGCGACGACGACGAGGCCCGCGCGTACTATGACGACTTCAGCGGTTGGTACGAGCGCGGCAGGGGCCGTGGCTACCACGCGATGCTCGACGACATCGAGGTCGAGATCGCCCGCCCCTTCGCGGAGGGCGGCCGCATCCTCGAGCTCGGCTGTGGCACGGGGCTCATCCTGCAGCGCCTCGCCCCGCTCGCGCGCGAGGCGGTCGGCATCGACGTCTCGCCCGGCATGATCGCCAAGGCGCGCGAGCGCGGGCTCGACGTCCGCGTCGGCTCGGTGACCGACCTCGACCTCGACGACGACTCGTTCGACCTCGTCTACAGCTTCAAGGTCCTCGCGCACGTGCGTGACATCGAGCGGGCGCTCTCGGAGGCCGTCCGCGTCACCCGACCCGGGGGGCACCTCCTGCTGGAGCTCTACAACCCGTGGAGCCTGCGCTACCTCGCGAAACGCGTCGCGCGCCCCGGCAAGATCAGCCCGCACCGCACCGAGGCAGAGATGTACACGCGCTGGGACTCGCCGCGCGCCGTCAAACGCATGCTCCCCTTCAACGTCGATCTGCTCGGCTTCCGAGGGGTGCGCGTGGTGACGCCGGCGGCCTATCTCCACCGCGTACCGGCGCTCGGGCCCCTGCTCGCGCGCGCCGAGCGCGCCGCCGCCGACAGCCCGCTCAGCTACTTCGGCGGCTTCCTCATCGCCGTGCTCGAGAAGCACACGGTGGCGCCGTGAGCCCCGCCCGTAGTGGCCCCGGACGGCTCGAGCGACGCCGCCCCGCCGTTGCGGTGCGCGGGGGCGCGGGCTATAGGTTTCCACGATGACTGCTCGGAGCGACGTCACGCCCGGAGCGCTGCGGCGGGAGGCCGAAGCAGCGATCGAGGGCGGCGCATCCGCGGCCGAGCTCAAGGCGCTGCTCACCAAGCTCCTCGCCTGCGCCGGCGAGGGGACCGAGCACGCCGTCTTCGCCCACAGGCAGCTCGCCGAGCTGTACCTCGAGCCGCACCCGTGGCGCGCGGCGCTGCACCTGCGGCAAGCCCTCCGCGCCGAGCCCCACGACGACGTGCTGCACGCGCTGATGGGCCTGTGTCACGCGCTGCTCGGCAACTACCGCGCCGCCGTCGCGAGCTACGAGCGCGCGCTGCGCGCGGCCCCGCAGACCCCGTGGTACCACCACAACCTCGGCCACCTGCTCGACGTGGCGCTCGGTGAGCCAGCCCGCGCCGAGCGGCACCTGCGGCTCGCGCACGACCTCGAGCCGACCCACGACGAGATCGCCGCGTCGCTCGCGCATTGCCTCGGGCGGCTCGGCAAGCTCGACCAGGCCGAGCGCCTCGCCCACCTCGCGCTCGGCCGCTCGCCGGGCAACGCGGACCACCGCCAGCTCGTCGCGTGGATCGAGAGCGGGGCGAACCAGCCGCAGCCAGGTCGCGTCTCACGATCGTCGCGGGGGTCGAGCAAGGCGCCCGTGGCGCGGCGGGCGGCGCCTGCCTCCCGCGCCGAGGGCTGCGCGACCGACGAGGAGGCGCGCGACGCGGACCTGCGCAAGCGCCTCGCCGTCGTCGAAGAGCTCGAGGCACGGATGGGCGAGGCCGGGTTCGCCGCCGAGCACATCGACAAGGCGAGGCTCCTGTGGGCGGATTTTCACGAGGCGCACCCGATCCGCGTCACCAAACCGGAAGTGTACGCCGCCGCCGTCGAGTACACGATGGGCATGCTCCTGCGTCGGAGCGGGCTCACGCAGGCCGCCGTCGCGCGGCGCTACGGGGTCGCCACCACCTCCGTGTCGAGCCGATATGGGCAGATTCGAGACGTGCTCTCGCTGCGGCCCGGCGATCCACGGTACGTGCGCTGAACACCGTCGCAGAGGCGGTTGCTGGTGTCGCGGAGCGCCTTGACCGGCTCGGTACACGGTCGATAGGCTCTCGGCTCGCTCGGTAGCGGTCGAGGAACGACCGCGAGGTGGGGGAAGACCCTTGAGATTTCCCATTCCGTTCGGTCCATACCTGCTCCTCGAGCGCATCGGCGTCGGAGGTATGGCAGAGGTCTTCAAGGCGACTACGCGCGCGGAGCCCGGGCGCGAGCGCCTCGTCGCGCTCAAGCGCGTGCTCCCGGCGATGGAGGGCGACGAAGAGTTCATCGCGATGTTCGTCGATGAGATGAAGAACGCGAAGCAGCTCTCCCACCCGAACATCGCGAGCATCCTCGACGTCGGCATCGCGGCGAACAGTCACTACATCGCGATGGAGTACGTCGACGGGCGCGACCTGCGCTCGGTGCTCGACCAGGCGCAGCAAGCGGGCAGGCGGTTGCCGGTCGGGCTCGCGTGCTTCGTCGTCATGAAGATCTGCGAGGCCCTCGACTACGCCCACAGGAAGGAGGGGAGCGACGGCGAGAGCCTCGGGCTCGTGCACCGAGACGTCACGCCGCAGAACATCTTGCTGTCCTTCGACGGCGAGGTGAAGCTCATCGACTTCGGTCTCGCGAAGGCCAAGGACAACACCTCGAAGACGCGCACCGGCTACCTGAAGGGCAAGTTCGCGTACATGTCGCCCGAGCAGGTGCGCAACCGGCCGGTCGACGGGCGGAGCGACCTCTTCGCCGTCGGCATCGTCCTCTACGAGTGCCTGACGGGCACGCAGCCCTTCGTCGCGGACAACGACTACAACACGCTGCAGAACATCCGGCGCTCGGAGGTCCCGCCGCCGACCTTCTTCCACCCGCTCGTGCCGCCCGAGCTCGAAGCGATCGTCTTCAAGGCACTCCAAAAGGAGCCCGACCAGCGCTTCAGCTCCGCCGGCGAGATGCGCGACGCGATCCAAGAGGTGATGTACGCGTCGGGGCAGTTCTTCTCGAGCCGCGACCTGAGCGCTCACATGCGCGAGGCCTTCCAGAAGCCCTCGAAGTCGCGCTTCGACAGCAAGTACTCCGTGCGGCCGGACGCGCCCGTGCGCATGGGCGACGCGACCCCCGGCCCGGAGACCTGGCAGCGCCGCTCGAACCTGCCGGCCCCCTCGACGGAGCCAGGCACCGGCCAAGCGAAGGTGACCGCACCGGCGGCGGGCGGGACGACACCGGCGGCGTCGGCCAAGGCCGGAACGGGGGCTGCTGCGCCGGCCGCGAGCCGAGACGTGGGCGACGCCGCGACCGCGGCCGCGTTCGGCTCCACCGCGAGCCCGCCGCCGGACCGAGCGCGGCAGACGGGCGCCGCGCAGTCCGCCGGTCGCGGCGAGTGGACCAACGAAGACGACGCCGTCACCTCCGTCTACGACCGCGATCGCATCGCGCGCGCGTTCCGCAAGGCCCGCGCGATGGGCGCGACGAGCCCGGTGATCGAGCGGGCGATCGCCGAGACCGGCGGCGACGGCGTGCCCGAGCAGCCGGCCTCGACCCGCACGGGCGGCGCCGCGACGTCGCCGTCGACGGCCACGCAGGCGCAGGCGGCGAGCGCCGGGACGCCCGAGGTCGGGGTCCACGCCCACGCCACGGGCGGCGCGCGGACGCCAGCGGTGGCTGCGCCGTCCCCCCTCGCGCCGGCACCTGGCGCGATGCCGACCCCTGCGTCGACGACCCTGCCCGGGGTCACCGCGGCGCAGCGGCTCACCCCGGAGGCCGGGCGCTCCTTCATCGCGTGGGTGCTCGTCGCCGCGGGGCTCCTGCTCTTGGCCGGGGTCTGGCTCTGGTACGTCTTCCAGCGTCCGGGCACGATCACCCTGTCGACGAGTCCGCCGAACGCAGTCGTCGAGCTGGACGGCAAGACCATCCAGAGCGGCGGCAGCCCCTTCGTGCTGTCGCGGATCGATCCGGGCGCGCACACCATCGTCGTCAGCGCGGACGACTACCGGCCGT
>JAGQJE010000297.1 GCA_020430775.1 Myxococcales bacterium | reverse complement strand
GGGCGGGGTCTGGCTCGTGTTCGCGGCGTTCGCGTGCCTCGCGGGTTGCCTCGAGCCGGTCGCCGCGCCGGCGCGCTCGAGCCGCGGCCGCAAGCTCGGCGCCATGGCCGCGGGCGGGTGGTACGGCGCGGGCGTGGGCTTACTCGCCGGCCTCGCCGCGAACGCCGTCGCGCAGGCGTGGGCGCTGCCGCTCCTCGAACGCTTCGGCGGGCTCTCGCTCCCGCTCGCGCTCCCGGCGAGCGCCCTGCTCTTCGCCGTCCAGGCGCTCCCGCTCACCGTCGCCCTCGCGATCGCGGGCGCGCTGGTCGCGCTCGGAGTGAGCCGCGCGCTGGCCCTCCCCCTCGCGGTCCCGGTCGCGTTCACCTACGTGCCGGCGGTCTTTCCGTGGCACCCGTCGGCGCCGGCGATCCGGTGGCTCGCGTGGGCGCAGCTCGCGGAGATCGGCGGCCCGCTCCTGCTCGACGCGCTGCTCGCCCTCGCCGGCGTCGGGCTGTTCTGGGCGCTCCGCGGCGTGTTCGAGCTGCTCGACCGACGCGCGCCGATCCGCCACGCGAACGCCCGGCGGCGCGCGGCGGCCGGCAGCGCGCTGGCGCTCGCGACGCTGCTGCTCCCCGCGGGGTACGGCTGGTGGCGCCTGCCCGCAGTCGAGGCCGAGCGGGCGGCGGCCGCGACGGTCGTCGCCGGAGTCGCGCAGCCCGACGTCACCATCGACGCCGGCAACGACGCGGCGCGAGCGCTGGCGCGCCTGCAGACGCTTCAGTCGATGACCGCGACCCTCGAGGCGCGCGGCGCGGCCCTCGTGGTGTGGCCCGAGGACGCCTACCCGTTCGGCCTCTCGCGCGGGCAGGCGCGAGACACGACGACGCTGCCGCACGGCCCGAACGTGCGCGGAGCGCTGGTCCGCGGGCCGCTCCTCTTCGGCACGGCGACGCACGGGGACGGGTGCGACCGCTGGAACTCGGTCGTCGCGATGGACGCGACTGGCGCCGTCCGCGGGGTCGCCGACAAGGTGCGGCTGCTCGCGTTCGGGGAGTATGTGCCCCTGTGGCACCTGCTGCCGCCGCTGCAGGCGCGCTACGCGTGCCCCGGCCTGCGACGTGGGCGCGCGCCGGCGGTACTGCCGGTCGCCGGGACGCGGGTGGGCGTCCTCAACTGCTACGAAGACGTGCTCCCTCGCTTCACGCGCCGGCTCGCCGCGGCGGACCCCGAGTGGCTCTTCAACGCGACGAACGACGCGTGGTTTCGAGGCTCGGCCGAGCCGCGCCTGCACCTGCTGGTGGCGCGGATGCGCAGCGTCGAGGTGCGGCGGGACCTCGTGCGCGCGGTCAACACGGGCCCAAGCGCGTTCATCGACGCGACCGGGCGCGTGCGCATCGAGGCGCCTACGGGCCGCGCGGCGACCTTTCTCGCGCCGGTGCGCCTGCTCGCGGGCCGCACGCCCTGGGTGCGCTTCGGGTGGGTCTACGGTCCGGCGCTCGGCCTCGCGCTGCTCGCGACCTGGGCGCTCGCGATGTCGGGCGCCGCCCCGTTCAAACGCACGCGCCTGGGGCCGAGGCGCTCGACCCGCTCGACCCGCTCGACCCGCTCGTGACGCCCCGGTCGCCATCCCGGCGCAGCCCCAGCAAGCTGAGCGGCTCGTCCGAGCGGGACATCGTCAGCACCGCCCCGATGTCGACCGCGCGGGTCTTCTGCGCGCCGTCGAGGAAGACGCGCGCCTCGCGGATCTTGCTGCGGATGCGGAGCGTCTGGTCGGGCGCCACGAGCCCGCAGGTGAGCTCGCTCCCGCCGCCGAAGCCGTGGTAGGGCTCGCGCACGACGAACTGGAGCTCCGGCGAGCCGAGCGGCAGCACGCGGCCGCCTGCAGAGCTCTGCGCCGCCGTCGAGCCCGCGGCGGGGCCCACCCAGATGCCGCTCGAGAGGTGCTCCTCGACCCGCTCGCCGAGCTCGATGACGTAGCGCGTGGTCGCCGCCGGGCACTCGTGCGCGAAGAGCACGTCGTTGAGCACCCGGGTCGACAAGGCGTCGCCGTCGAGGTCGACGCGCATGCGCGTCAGCTCGGTCACCGGGAGCGCGCCGGCGATCGCGCGGGCGAGCGTCTCCTCGACGTCGTGGCGGTCGCCCGCGCAGAAGTAGCCGACGCTGTCCTCGGGCGCGCTGTTGACGGCGACCATCGGCGTGTTCGCGCCGACCATGTGCGAGGCCCAGAGCAGCGTGCCGTCGCCGCCGAGCGTCACGACGAGGTCCCAGCTATCGCTCGGCTGCGGCTCGTGCCGGTGCCGGAAGACGGCCCGCGCGCCGTGCTCGCGCAGCGCCTTGCGTGCGCGCTCGAGCGTGTCGAGGTGCGCCTCGTGCGCCTCGAGCAGGCGATCGACGGTCACGTCGCCTTCGTCGATCAGCCGGCGAATGCGCTTGCTCTCGCCGCCTCGGTACCGCTGGTACGTCGTGCGCTTGTAGATGACGAGCACGTGCAGCGCGGACATCAGGGCATTCCACGTCCGCTAGCGAGCCGGCGCAACCCCACCTCGGTCTTGGCGTCGGCGATGCGACCGTCGTCGCACGCCTCGAGCGCCTCGGCGAGCGGCACCATCCGCACGAAGGCGCGCGCCTCGACCGGCGAGCCGTCCTCGGTCGGCACGCCCCGCGTCGCCGGGTCGACCTCGGCGACGAGGTAATGGAGTTTTTCGGCGAGCGTGCCCGGGCTGAGGTACACGCTCGGCCCGATCCGCTCGAACGCCTCGGCGGCGACCTCGAAGCCCGTCTCCTCGCGCGTCTCCCTCGCCGCGCACGCGCGGAGCCCCGCCTCGCCGCGCTCGTCCGGCTCGACCAAGCCGGCCGGGAGCTCCCACAAGACGGGCCCGTCGTCCGCATCGACCGGCACGGCGTAGCCTGCGCGGAAGGCGAGCGGCGGCCGGAGCGAGGAGCGCAGGCAGACGTCGAGGCCGTCGTCCGGGCGGCGCGCGAAGAGCACGATGACGACCGCGTCGGTGGCCCGTCGCTCGATGACGTCGTAGCGGTAGGGCGCGCTCGACGCGCCGTCGTCGTAGCGGTTGCGCAGCTCGTAGCGGCGCACGCGCAAGAACCCCTCGCGCTCGGGCACGACGCTCGAGCGATCGCCGAGCACCTCGACCGCCACCCCGGGCTTGCGCCAGTCGGCGGTCACTCCGACGCCCCCGCCTCGCCGTCGTCGTCCGAGGCCGGCGCGGCGCTCGACCCGGCGTCCGCGTCGTTGCCCTCCGCGGGTGCTCCGAGCCGCCAGACGATCCCGATCGAGGGGACGATCGCGATAGCGCGCGAGTAGCCGGTCAGCACCCAGGCGTCGAGGCCGACCGCCACGCCGACCCGCGCGTCGAGACCGAAGTGCACGCGGGCGCCGGCGTCGAACCACCCTCCGGCGCGGAAGCCGGCGTTGGTCGCGCCTGACCACAACCCGCCGCGCAGGTCGAGCGAGAGGGTCGTCGGCCGCCACGGCGCGACGAGCGACAGCGAAGCGCCGAGCGGCGCGAACACGCGGGTCTCGTCGTCCGCGCCCCCGAGCGCGAAGAGGCCGATCACGCCACCGAGGCGCAGCGGGCCGATCGGCTGCTGCAGATCGACCCAGACGCCGCCGCCGTAGACCGTCCCGTCGCAGGGCTTGCCGGTGTCGCCGCAGCGCGAGTAGCCGACGCTCGGCCGGACGAGCATCGCCGCCGTGAGGCTGCCGGACGGCTTCCACTCGGCGCGGGCCGGCCCGGGCGCGGCGAGAGCGGCCACCGCCACCACGGCGAGGAGCGAGGCGGCGGCGCGTCTCGCGGTCACTTCGACGGGATCTTCTTGGCGTCCGCGAGGAAGCGCTCGAGGCCGATGTCGGTGAGCGGGTGCTGCAGGAGCTGCAGGATCACCTTGTGCGGGAGCGTCGCGACGTCCGCGCCGATCATCGCGGCCTCGACGACATGCACCGGGTGTCGGATGCTCGCGGCGAGCACCTGCGTGTCGATGTCGTAGTTGCGGTATATCGTGACGAGCTGCTCGACGAGCGACATGCCGTCACCGCTGATGTCGTCGATGCGGCCGAGGAAGGGCGAGATGTAGGTCGCGCCGGCCTTCGCCGCGAGCAGCCCCTGGGTCGCGCTGAAGCAGAGCGTGACGTTGGTGCGGATGCCCTCGGCGCTGAGGGTCCGGACGGCCTTGAGCCCCTCGGCGATGAGCGGGACCTTGACGACGACGTTCGGGTGGAGCGCAGCGAGCTCGCGCCCCTCACGCAGGATCCCCTCGAGGTCGGTCGCGTGGACCTCCGCGCTGATCGGCCCGTCCACCAGCTCGCAGATCTCGACGATGAGCTCGCGCAGCGGCCGGCCGGCCTTCGCGACGAGGCTCGGGTTGGTGGTGACGCCGTCCAGGACGCCCATCGCCGCGGCATCGGCGATCTCCTCGAGGTCGGCCGAGTCGATGAAGATCTTCATACGCCTGGGGTATTCGCGAGGGGCGCCCTCGTCAAGCGCCGTCAACCTTGGTGGGCGACCACGCGCTCGGCGACCCGCTCCGGCTCCGGCAGCCAGAACGCGGCGAGGGTGGCCGCGACGCCGATCCCGACGGCGACCCAGAGCACGCCGCGCACCGTGAGCGCGTCGACGGCGAGGCCGAGCCCCATGACGCCGGTCGCGCCGATGGCGTTGCACAGGCCGATCGCGATGCCCGAGCCGAGCGACGGGCTCTCCGGCAAGAGGGCCTGGGTGATGACCACGGGGATCGCGAAGGTGGCGAAGAGGCAGACCGCGATCAGCGAAACGAGCAGCCAGACCCACGCGCCGTCGAGCCACAAGAACACCGCGAAAAAGACGACCGCGAGGAAGCTCGCGACCGTCGCCACGGGCCGCACGCCCAAGCGATCGATGAGGTAGCCGCCGCCGAGGTTGCCGACGATGCTCGCGAGGAAGAAGGTCGTGACGAGCCCGGCTCCGCCGACGAGCGAGCCGCTCCGGTCGGTCCACCACAGGGGCAGGTAGGTCACGAGCGTGAACATCACCGCGACGCGCAGCGCCGTGAACACGATGACGCGCGCGAGGGGGCTGGCGCGCGGACGCCAGTCGATGCGCGCGAGGGCGCTCTTGTGCGGCGTGAGCGACGGGAGGCTCGCGGCGATGAGCGGGAGCGAGAGCGCAGCCGGGATCGCGAGGAGCCACAGGCCGTGCAGCCCCGCCCGCGTCACGACGAAGCCGGCGAGCAGCGGCCAGACGCCGCGGCCGACCTCGCCGCCGACGAGGAAGACCGAGATGGGGCCCGCTCGGTTCGGGCCGACGAGCGCGCGCACGCCCGCGAGGGCCTGCGGGTGGAAGCACGAGTTGGTGATGCCGAGCAGGACCAGGAGCGCGAGCAGGAGCGGGTAGCTCGGCGCCATGCCGATGAGCGCGCCGGTGATCGTCGTGCCGATGATGCCGCCGAGGGCGACCTTCCGGCCGCCGACCGCGTCGGAGAGGATCCCTGTCAGCGGCTGCAGGCCCTGCCCGAGCAGCAGCACGCCCATCAGCACACCGGCCTGCGAGCGCGGCACGTCGAGCGAGGTCAGGACGAGCGGCAGGATGCCCGGCAGGTAGTTCGCAGACCCGTCGTTGAGCAGGTGCGCCCACCCGAGGACGGCGACGCGCGTGCGCGTCTTCATCGACGGCCGAGGCCCCCGTCGCGCACTCCCGGGCGGGCCGCCGGGCGGACAGCGTCGTCGCGCTTGCCCGGGTCGCTCGACCGGCGGGCAGCGCCGTCGCGCGTCGTGCGAGGCGCATCGGCCCGCCTGCCGGCGGGGTCGCCTGCCCTGCCCGGGGGATCGACCGCGACCCGTAGCCGATAGCGCGCGCGCGTCGGCGAGCCGTCGTCGCGGACGTAGACGACGTAGTAGCCCGGCGCGAGCGCGCGCTCGACGGCCAGCGTCCGCCCGGGTCCGCGGGCGGCGTCGATGAGCACGGAGCGGATCGTGCGCAGCTCGATCCGGACGCCGCCGGTCCGGTCGCCGGGAGCCGGCCGTCCTCGCGCGTCGACCGGCCACCAGGACACGCGCGCACGCAGCACCCCCTGTGCGGTGAGGTGGATGCGGTACACGTCGACCGCGTCCTCGCCGGTGCCGGGGTGCGGGCGCCCGCCGCTCGGCGCCGGGTTCGAGCGCGAGTCGAGGCGACCCCTCGCAGCCCCCGGAAGCGCGAGGTCGACCGGCCAGGGACCCGGCGGTCGCGCCGTAGCGTCGCCGCAGCGCAGCCGCGCGGGCGCGTTGTTCATCGCGAGGAGGCGATCGAGCGCGGCCCGGTCGACGCGCCCCGTACCCTCGAGGAAGCACAAGAAGGTGGTGAGGTCCGGGTACGCGCCCGGCACGTCGCGGAGCGCCATCATCGCGTCGAGCACGCCCGCCGGGCCGAGCGCGACGGGGTCACCGTCCGTGTCGAGCAGGCCACCCGCGCCGTCCGCGAGGTCCCAGAGCACGGCCGCCACCCACTGCTCGGACCCGGGGCCGTAGGGCGCGCCCGCGCCGCGCTCGAGGTCGTGGTCGAAGCGGAGGTGACCGAAGGGGCGGGTCCCGACGGAGTCTTTGTAGATGGGCGAGCCCAGCGTCGCCGCGGCGAACCACGTCGCGCGCCCCTCTTCCCAAGCGAGCCCAGGGTCGAGGAGGTATCCGTCCGGATGGCTGCCACCGTGCGAGGAGTCGGTCGAGAGCATGTCCATCACGAAGTGGGCGTACTCGTGTAGCACGATGGCGTCGTCCTGCTCGTCCGCGTCGTCGGTCGCGCGGTGCGCCCAGCGCCCCGCGAGCAGCTCGACCGAGTACCGCCCCGAGCCGGCCGGCACCTCGCCGCGGTAGTCGCTCCAGCGGTACGTGCGCCCGCGCCGCCAGTAGGCGAAGAACGCCGGCAGCGTCCGCCCCGTCCAGCGCCGCACGGCGAGGGCGCCGAGGCGGAGGCTCTCGACGATGCGGAGCGCGCCCGCGAAGGGATCACGCCCGGCGCGGAAGACCACGTCGAGGCGGCTCGCGTCGCCGTCGAGCGGGACGGCGCGGGCGTAGGGGCGCGAGCCGTCGCTCGCCGGGCTCACGAAGAGGGGCGCGCCGCCCACCTCGGTCTGCGCCTGCACCTCGAGCGAGGCGGCGCGAGGGGGACGAGGCATCACGAAGCGCCCGTCGCGGTCGGTCCGCCCGCGCGCGAGCACGCTGCCGCGCCCGTCGGTGAGCGCGAGCGCGACGAAGGCCGCCGGCCGCAGCGGCCCGCTGGTCGCGACCCCGGTCGCCGTCGGCCGGGGCGCCTCGTAGCGGACCGCGCCCCCGACGCAGGCGCGCCGGTGCGTGCATGGGGCGCCTCGGGCCGCGTCCGGCGCGGGAGCCGGGGCGCCGGCGCAGGCGGCCATCACGGCGGACACCACGACCGCCGCGCAGTAAGGCCGGCGTCGAGGTGGGGGCGCACGCATCAGCGCAGTATGCCGCAGGTTCACCGCGCCGATCGCGTGCCCCTGCGCGCCCGAGTGCAGGCGCGCGTGGGCGCGTCGCCGCGGCCGGCCCGGTCGGCGTCACGCGACGCCACCCCGAGCCGGCATGCGGCGCGCGGCGAGACGCTACACGCGCTCCATCACGGCGCCGGCGGCGAGCCCGCCCGCGGCGCAGATGCCGAGCAGCGCGGTCGCCTTGCCGGTGCGGTGCAGCTCGTTCGCCATGGTCGTCACCATGCGCGCGCCGGTCGCCCCGAAGGGGTGCCCGATGGCGATCGAGCCGCCGTGGACGTTGAGCTTCGCGTCGTCGATCTCGCCGACGGCCTCGCTGCGCCCGAGGCGCTCGGACGCGAACGCCTTGCTCCCGAGCGCCTTGGTGACGCTCAGCACCTGCGCGGCGAACGCCTCGTGGATGTCGATGAGGTCGATGTCCGAGAGGCCCATCCCGGCGCGCGCGAGGGCGTTCGGCATCGAGATCGCCGGCCCGATGAGGAGCTGGTCGGCGGGATCGACCCCGACGTAGCTCCAGCTACGGAACGCTGCGAGCGGCTCGTACCCGAGCGCGCGCGCCTTGTCCTCGCTCATGATGAGCACGGCCGACGCGCCGTCGGTGAGCGGGCTCGCGTTGCCCGCGGTGACCGTGCCGTCCTTCGCGAACGCGGGCCGGAGCTTGGCGAGCTGTTCGACGCTCGTGCTCGCGCGGATGATCGTGTCGGCGTGGACCCAGCCGTCCGGGCCCTCGACAGGCGTGATCTCGTCGTCGAAGCGCCCGCTCGCGACGGCCTCGGCCGCGCGGTGGTGCGAGCGCACCGCGAAGACGTCCTGCGCCTCACGGCTGATCTCGTTGCGGCGCGCCATGCGCTCCGCCGACTCGCCCATGACCTCGCCGGTGGTGCGCTCGGCGATCTTCGGCATCTTCGGCAGCACCTCGTTCAGCGGCATGAGCTGCGCGAGCACGCCGATGTAGTCGTTGAGGCCTTTGGCCTTGCCGAACGCGATCGGGGCGACCGCGCGCACGGCCTTCGCCGGGAGCGGGACGGTCGCGTTGCTCGTCGACTCCGAGCCGCCGGCGATGATGACGTCGGCCTCCCCGCGCTCGATCTCGGCGACGGCGTTCGTGATGGCCTGCATCCCCGAGGCGCACGCGCGCGTCACGGTGTAGCCCTGGACGCTCGGCGGGAGCTGCAGGTCGAGCGCGATCTCTCGCGCCAGGTTCGGGGTATTGGCAGGCAAGACGACGCCACCCCAGATGATCGCCTCGATCTCGTCCCGAGGGATGCCCGTCTTGTCGAGGAGCGCGCGCGTCGCCGCGACCCCGAGCGCGATCGTGTCGAGCTCCATCAGCTCGGCGAACGCCTTGACGAAAGGCGTGCGCACGCCGGCGACGACGACGGCCCGGCGCTTGCCGTTCGAGCTCTTCGTCGTCGCGCGCGCGGGCGCCTTCTTGGCCGGGGCCTTCTTGGCGGTGGCCTTCTTGGCGGTGGCCTTCTTGGCGGGGGATGGGTTCTTCTTCGGGGTTGCCATGCTCATGCTCCGATCAGGGCGCCGCCGCACACGCGGAGGACGCCGCCAGTGACACCCACCGAGCCGGGCGTCGACAAGAAGGTGATCGCCTGCCCGACGTCGACGGGCTGGCCGCCCTGGCCGAGCGCCGACAGCCGCCGCGCGCCCTCGCGCAGCCCGATCGGCATGGCGGCAGTGAGCCGCGTCTCGATGAAGCCGGGAGCGATCGCGTTGATGGTGATGCCGCGCTTGGCGACGGCCGGCGCGAGGCTCCGGACGTAGCCGACGAGGCCGGCCTTCGAGGCCGAGTAGTTCGTCTGGCCGCGGTTGCCGGCGATGCCCGACACGCTCGACAGGCAGACGATGCGTCCGCCGTCGCGCAGGACCTTCTGGTCGATCATGCGCGCGGTGATATCGACGACCGCGCCCAGGTTGATGCGCACGGCCTGGTCCCACCACTCGGGCTTCATGCGGCCGAGGGTCTTGTCGCGCGTGACGCCGGCGTTGTGGACGACCACGTCGACGCCGCCGTGCCGCTCGCACAGCTCGCGGCAGATGTGCTCGGGCGCGTCCGGGTCGGTGATGTCGACGAGGAGCGTCGAGCCGCCGATCTTGCGGGCGACCTGGCTCGCGGGGCCGTCGTCGGCGGGGCGGTCGAGGACGACCACGTGCGCGCCCTCGGCGGCGAGCAGCTCCGCGGTGGCGGCGCCGATGCCGCGCGCCGCGCCGGTGACGAGCGCGACCTTGCCGTCGAGCGGGCGAATGATCGGAGCGTCGTCGCCCTTGACCAGCTTGCGGACGTGCAGCGGCTGCGCCGTCACGAACGCCGAGCGCGGCGAGAGCAGAAAGCGCAGCACCGCGTCGAGGCGTGCCTCGGCGCCTTCCTCGACGAAGACGGAGTTGCACGTGCTGCCGTTCGCGCCGATCTCCTTGGCGACGCTGCGCGCGAAGCCCTCGAGGCCGGCGCGCGCCGCTGCGGCGCCGTGGGTCTTGGCGTCCTCGGGGGGGCGGCCGATGACCACGACGCGACCGGACCGCTCGAGGCGCCGGATCCACGGGTGGAAGAAGTCGTAGAGGGCGCGCAGCTCGTCTGCGCTCGCGATGCCGGTCGCGTCGAAGACGATGGCGCGCGCGCGCTGGCTCTCGGGCGCCTCACCGGGCTCGACGAGGCGCGGCGGACGGCCCCAGGCCTCACCGGCCTCGCGGAAGGGCGCGAGGTCGTCCTCGACGCCGACCACGATGGGCTCGGCGCCGGCGCGCGCGAGGTCGTGCGCGAGCGTCCGGGCGAGCGTGCCGCCGGCGGACTGCCCACCGACGACGACGGTCGCCGTGTCGAGCGGGCGCTCTTCGTACGGGCCGCTCGCGCGGCGCAGGCGCTCCGGGACGGGGAGCGGGAGGCCGAGGCTCTTGATGAGCTTTCGGGCTTGCTGGTTCTCGAGGAGGATGTCGCTCACGTGAATCTCCTGATGGAGTGCGGAAGAAGTGGGTGGGGAGTCAACGAAGGGTGAACGAGCCGGTCAGGTAGGCGGGACCGCCCGGCGCGTCGCCGACGTAGAAGTCCTGACCGTCGAGGTACAGACCGACGCGCGCGGGCAAGATGAGCGGGCGGGTGAACTGCACGTCGACCGTCTTCATGGCGTCGACGTCGCCCGAAAAGTGCGCCCGGTTCAGTCCCTCGATGGCGCGCGCCATCGTCGAGAAGCCGTGGAGGATCACGTTGCGGAAGCCGGAGGCGCGCGCGTACGCCGGCACCCAGTGCAGCGGGTTGAAGTCGCCGGTGAGCTTCGCGAAGTCGAGGCCCGCCTTCGGGCCGATACGCC
This sequence comes from Myxococcales bacterium, assembly GCA_020430775.1. Classification (GTDB taxonomy): domain Bacteria; phylum Myxococcota_A; class Polyangia; order Polyangiales; family Houyiibacteriaceae; genus JAGQJE01. Next base: position 8,907 of record JAGQJE010000297.1, on the reverse strand, counting down.
AGAACGCGATCTCGCGCGCGCCGTTCGGCACCTGCGGGCGCGCCTTCGGCTTCGGCTTGGCGCCGCTCGGCTTCTTGTCGCCGCCCGAGAGCGGCACGAGCGCGAAGGTGTTCGCGACGAGCGCGTCGGGCGCCGCGGCGGTCCCGGTGACGATGCGGGTGTTCAGGACTGCGCGGCGGCCGTTGTCGTCGATGTCGACGAGGGTGGCGGTCGCCACGAGGGGTTTGCCCGCGGGCAGCGGGGCGTTCATCTCGATGCGGCAGCCGGCGTTCAGCACCTTGTGCATCGGGTAGCTGATCCCCTCGAGCGTGCGCGCCTGCAGCGGGAAGCCCCACTGCGGGAAGAAGTGGGCCGGCACGCGGCCGCGGTAGGCGGACGGGTCGCCGCCGACGTGGCGCACGTAGTCTCGCAACAGCTCCGGCGGGCGCGGCGAGACGTTCGCGCGGATCTCGGGGCCGGGCGTCTTCGTCGCGCCGCCGGACGCGGGCGCGTGACCCGCGGCCTGGCGCGCGGCGCCGAGCGCCACCTTGGCGAGCACACCGAGAACGGGCCCCTGTTCGAGGATGTAGCGGTTCGAGACGCCCATGGGCGGCCTCCGTCTGGCTAGTGGTGATGCGTTTGGGCGGCGCAGCCTACCCTACGGCCGAGGCTTGTCTACCATTCGGTAGGCAGCCGCGCAACGTGCTTTATTCATGCCCTCGCTTCGCTCGGGGAGGAGGTCACGCGACCTCCTCCCAAGCCCAAATTCGCCGCGCGATAGAATCGCGGCGAATCCGCCCTTGGCGCCCTCCTCCGCGACGGTCGGCACCGAAGCGGAGCCTCTCGCTTCGACCTGAGCATCGTGGTCGTACGCCCTTGGTTGCACTCTTGCAGAGACAAGACTGAACCCAACGGCGACGCGACGTGCGTGCTGCGACGGCCCGAACGCAGGTCGTGAGCCGGTTCTCGTGGTCCCCCCAACCGAGCGCCATCGGTTCGAGGTATTACACTGCGCGCCGATGGACAACCCTCTTGTGAACCTCCCCTTCGAGCTGCCGTTCGATCGCGTCGAGCCTGTGCACGTCGAGCCCGCGATCGACACCCTCCTCGAGCAGGCACGCGCCGCCCTCGAGGCGCTCGCCGCGCAGCCGGCGCCGGGCACCTACGCCTCGACGTTCGGTGCCCTCGAGCAGGCGACCGAGCCCCTCGAGCTCGCGTCGACGGTCGTCGACCACCTCGAGAGCGTCGCCACCACCGACGCCCTGCGCGCCGCGCACGACGCCGTGCAGCCGAAGCTGAGCGCGTTCTGGTCCGAGATCGCGATGCACGAGGGCGTCTACCGCGCGCTGCGCGCGTTCGCCGAGACCGACGAGGCGAAGGCGCTCGCCTCGAGCGACCCGACCCGCGCGCGCTTCGTCCGCAAGACCCTCGAGCGCTTCCGTAAGAACGGCGCAGAGCTCGACCCGGCGGACAAGAAGCGCCTGCACGGAATCGAGGTCGCGCTGACGGTCGAGACGACGAAGTTCGCGCAGAACGTGCTCGACGCGACGAACGGCTTCGAGCGGGTCGTCACCGACGGGTCGCGCCTCACGGGCCTGCCCGAGTCCGCGCGCGCGGCGGCCCGCCAGCGCGCCAAAGACCGCGGCGTCGAGGGGTACCGCTTCACGCTCCAGGCGCCGAGCCTCATCCCCGCGCTCACCTACCTCGACGACCGCGCGCTCCGCGAGGAGCTGTGGCGCGCGCACAACAGCCGCGCGACCGGGGGCGCGCAGGACAACCGCGCGCGCATCGTCGAGATCCTCCGGCTCCGGCGCGCAAAGGCGCGGCTCGTCGGCTACCGCGACTTCGCCGACCTCGTCACCGAGGAGCGCATGGCGAAGAGCGGCGCGCACGCCGAGGCGTTCGTCGACGGCCTGCGCGAGCAGACCACGGAGGCCTTCGAGCGCGAGCGGCGCGAGCTCGACGCGTTCGTGCGTGAGACGGCCGGCGAGGCCGCCCTCCCCCTCGCGCCGTGGGACGTCGCCTACTACGCCGAGAAGCTCCGCAAGGCGCGCTTCGACTTCGACGAGGAGGCGCTGCGCCCGTACTTCTCGGCGCCTCGCGTCGTGCAAGGCTTCTTCGACGTCGTCGAGGCGCTCTACGGCGTCCGCGTCCGCCCGCACGAGGCCCCCGTGTGGAACCCGGACGTGCGCGTCTATCGCCTCGAAGACCCGGACGGCGCGCTCCTCGCGGTGTTTTACGTGGACCTCTTCCCGCGCGAGGATAAGCGCGGCGGCGCGTGGATGACGCCCATGCGCAGCGGGGTCGGCGCCGAGCCGCAGCTCGGGAGCGTCTGCGCGAACATCACGCCGGCGATCGGCGACGCGCCCGCGCTGCTCACGCACCGGGAGGTCGAGACCGTCTTCCACGAGCTCGGCCACCTGATGCACCACGCGCTCAGCCGCGTCAGCGTGCGGAGCCTCGCCGGGACGAACGTCGCGTGGGACTTCGTCGAGCTGCCCTCGCAGATCATGGAGAACTGGTGCTGGGAGCGTGAGGCGCTCGACCGCTTCGCCCGCCACCACGAGACCGACGCGCCGATCCCCGACGCGCTCTTCGACAAGCTCCAGCGCGCGCGGACCTTCCGGGCGGCGACCGGGCAGATGCGCCAGCTCGGCTTCGCGACGCTCGACCTACAGCTCCACCGCCACTACGACCCCGACCGCGACGGCGACGTGATGGCCTACGCCCGCGACATCCTCGCCGCCCACGCCCCTGCCCCGCTGCCGGACGACTACGGCATGGTCGCAGGCTTCACGCACCTCTTCGCGGACCCGACCGCCTACGCCGCCGGCTACTACAGCTACAAGTGGGCCGAGGTCCTCGACGCGGACGCGTTCACGCGCTTTCAGCGCGAGGGCGTCGTCAACGCCGAGGTCGGCGCCGCCTTCCGCGACGCGATCCTCTCCCGCGGCGACAGCGACGAGCCCGAGGCGCTCTTCGAGGCCTTCATGGGCCGCGCCCCAAGCCAAGACGCCCTCCTCACCCGCCTCGGCATCCGCGCCTGACGACCAAGAACGCAGAGGCCCCGGCGGCGTGGTGGGGGTCACCACACGGCCGGGGCCTTGCGACGCGGGGGGCGCTTAGTTCTGTGCAGTCTGCGCGCCCTTGTCGGGGTGGTCGATGCCGCGGATGTTCGCCGTGACCTTGATGTCGTTCGAGACCTTCAGGCGGACGATGTAGGGCACCGATACCTTGTAGTCCTCGAGCTTCATGGCGAACGTGGCGTGGATGATCAGCACGTCGCCGTCGACGCCGGGCGTCCCCTCGAGCTTCTTGCTGTACGGGACCCAGCGGACGGTCGCGTTCGCGCTGACCGGGTGCGTCACGCCGTGGATGCTGAACTTGCCGACGACGGTGACGTCAGTCGGCTTGTTGGGCTCGAGCGTCTTCGCGCCCGTCACGCCGGTGACGACGAACTTCGCGAAGGGGTAGCGGTTCGCGTCGAGCCAGGTGTCGCTGCGCAGGTGCTCGTCCTTCAGGTCGACGCCGGTGCGGAGCGACGCGACGGGGACCATGATCTGAGCCTTCGTGCTCGCGAGGTCGTTCGGGTCGACCTTGACCCAGCCGCGGGCGGTCGAGCTGACGCCGTTGATCGTCTCGAGCGGCGCGTCCGACGTGAACTGCACTTGGCTGCCGCCGTCGTCGCGGACCCGGAAGAGCTTCGTCGACTCCTTCGCCGCTTCCGGCGAGTCCGACGTGGGCCGCGCCTGCAGCGCGCCGTCACTGCCCACCTCGAAGACCTTGACCTGCGCGTGCGCGGTCAGCGGCGCGGCCAGGGCGGCTACGAGCGTGAAGAGGGTCAGGCGGTAAGTCGATCGCATCTGGTCGCTCCTTGTTCGGTCGGCGCGGTTCACCCGTATCAATCGTCACGAGCGACCGATTCGTTACAGAAAAACCGAGCACGTCGCGTGGGAGGCCGCTCCGTTGCGCGGCGGTCGAGCGCGCCGCCGGCACAGGCCTCCGGCCGTCCAACGCGCGGCGCCCCGGCGTTCATTCCGTCGCGCGGATGGGTGCCGTCTCGTGGAAGGTCCACGAGGGGTTGTCGCGTACCGCGCGGTCGAGCTCCCACTGGTCGCGAAAGAGCGCGACGGGCGCGCCGTCGACGTCGGTCACCGCCATCGGGATGTAGCGCGCGAGCAGGTCATCGCAGGTGTCCGCCCCCTCGACCCAGCGGGCGTGTTGATAGGGGAGCCGGTCGAAGGTGATCTTCGCGCCGTACTCGTGCTCGATGCGGAACGTGAGCACGTCGAACTGGAGCTGGCCGACCACGCCGCAGATGGGGTCCTTCTCGCGGCCGGGCTCCGCGAAGAGCTGCACGGTGCCCTCCTCGGCGAGCTGATGGATGCCCTTTTGGAGCTGCTTGCGCTTGAGCGGGTCGAGGAGCTGCAGGCGGCCGAAGTGCTCCGGCGAGAAGCGCGGCACCGCGTCGAAGTGGAGCGCGCCGCCGGTCGAGAGCGTGTCGCCGATGCGGAAGAGCCCCGGGTCGTACAGGCCGATGATGTCGCCGGCCCACGCCTCCTCGACGCCCTGGCGCTCCTGCGCGAAGAACTGCTCGGCGCGGTTCAGCCGGAGCTCCTTGCCGAGCCGGGCGTGGTGCACACGCATCCCCGGCTCGAAGCGGCCCGAGCACACGCGCGCAAAGGCGACGCGATCGCGGTGCGACGGGTCCATGTTCGCCTGCACCTTGAACACGAACGCGCTGAAGCGGTCGTCCTCGGGCGCGACGGTGGTGCCGCCTGCGTCGCGCGGACCCGGCGGCGGGCACAGGCGCTCGAAGGCCGTGAGGAAGGGCTCGACGCCGAAGCTCGTGAGCGCGCTGCCGAAGAACACCGGCGTCAGCTCGCCCGACAAGAAGCGCGCGCGATCCCACGCCTCGCCCGCGCCATCGAGCAGCTCGATCTCGCCGCGCAGGGTCTCGGCCGGCGCGTCGCCGAGCCACTCGTCGAGGCGCGGGTCGTCGATGCCGCCGACCTTCATCTCGACGCGCTTCGCGTTGCCCGCCTCGGTGCGCTTGAAGCGCGCGACGAGGGCCTGCCGGCGATTGTAGACGCCCTGGAAGCGGTCGCCGCTGCCGATGGGCCACGTGAAGGGCACCGTGTGGACGCCGAGCACGTCCTCGACCTCGCTCATCAGGTCGAAGGGGTCGCGCGCCGGGCGGTCGAGCTTGTTGACGAAGGTGACGATGGGCGTCCCGCGCATGCGGCAGACGTGAAAGAGCTTGCGGGTCTGCGGCTCGACGCCGCGGGCCGCGTCGAGGACCATGATCGCGCAGTCGGCCGCCGTGAGCGTGCGGTAGGTGTCCTCGCTGAAGTCGTTGTGGCCCGGCGTGTCGAGGAGGTTCCAGCGCGCGCCGCCGTGCTCGAACTGGAGCACGGACGAGGTGACGGAGATGCCGCGCTGCTTCTCGAGCGCCATCCAGTCGCTGACGGCCGCGCGCTTGCTCTTGCGCGACTTCACCGCGCCGGCGGCGTGGATCGCCCCGCCGTAGAGCAGCAGCCGCTCGGTCAGGGTCGTCTTACCGGCGTCCGGGTGCGAGATGATCGCGAACGTCCGCCGGCGCTCGGAGGGGTGCGCCATGGGGCGGCATATCTGACACGAACGCCAGGACCGCGCGACCGTCGCGGGGGCGGCGGCGCGACGGTGCGGCTGCGGGGGCGGGAGCGGGGGCGGGGGCGGGAACGGAATCGGGAACGGGGACGGAATCGGGGACGGGAGCGGGTGCGGGCGCGGGTTCGATTCGTGGGAAGCAACTCCTCAGGCCGGCTACGGCCCACTACATGATGTGGTCGACGACGGTCGGTGGCCACGATATGTTGTGGTGCCTCCCGTCGACATCGAGTTGCTTCCCACGAATCGGGTTCGGGAACGGGTTCGGACTCGGGTTCAGGCACAGGTGCGGGTTCGGAGTCGGTCACGGGTTCGGGATCGAGTTCGGGCACGGGATCGGGCACGGGATCGGGATCGGGATCGGGCACGGACTCGGACACGGGCACGGGCACGGGCACGGGATCGGACTCGGACTCGGACTCGGAGTCGGTCGCAGCTTCGGCGCGCGGCGGCGAGCGTGCCGCTCAACCTGGCGGAGGGGCTGCCGCCGCGGGGGCGCAACCGCGGGGCGCACTTGCAACGCGCGCTCGGCTCGGCGCGCCGCTCAGCCGCCGAAGAGCTCGGCGACGAAGTCGTTCGCGGGGGCGCGGCGGAGCTGGTCGGCGGTGCCGCGCTGGACGACGCGGCCGGCGTCGAGGACGCACGCTTCGGCTTCGAGCGCGAGGACGTCGCGGGCGTCGTGGGTGACGACGATCGAGGGCCGCGCGCGGCGGCGGAGGTGGTCTGCGAGGAAGCGGCGGAGCTGCCTGCGGGCCGACGCGTCGAGGGCGGCGAGCGGCTCGTCTAGCAAGAGGATCGCCGGGTCGACGACGAGCGCGCGGGCGAGCGCCACGCGCTGTTGCTCACCGCCCGACAGCTCGGTCGGGCGACGGCCCGCGAGCGACGCGCAGCCGAGCTCGTCGAGCATCCGCTCGGCCGCGAGCCGCGCGGCGCGGCGCCCACCCGAGTGGCCGCGAGCCCGCAGCCCGAACGCGACGTTGTCCGCGACGCCGAGGTGCGGGAAGAGCCCGTAGCCCTGCGGGACGTAGCCGACCGCGCGTCGCTCGGGGGGCAGGTCCACCGCGGCCGCCGCGTCGAAGAGCACCCTGCCCCCGACCTCGATGCGCCCGGCCTGCGGCCGGTAGGCGCCGGCGATGAGGCGGAGCAAGGTCGTCTTGCCGGCGCCGTTCGGACCGACGAGCGCGACGGGGCGCGCGTCTCCGCAGAGGTCCACGTCCAGCTCGAGCGGCCCGAGGGTCGCGCAGACCCGCACGAGCCAGCTCATGAGCGCCCCACCCGCGCCGAGACGCCCCGCAGCCGCCGCTCCCGCGAGAGCGCGCCCGGCGCGGCGCGGAGCACGAAGAGCAGCGCGACGCCGACCGCTGCGAGCACGAGCGAGATGGCGAGCGCCGCGCGGATGTCCGACTCGAGCGCGGTGTAGATCGCGAGCGGCATCGTCTGCGTGCGGCCCGGGAGGTTTCCGGCGAAGAGCAGCGTCGCGCCGAACTCACCGAGGGCGCGCGCCCAACACAGCGCCGCGCCTCCGAGCAGCCCCGGCAGCGCGACCGGCACGGCGACCCGCAGGAACGCGCGGCCCGGGGAGGCCCCGAGGGTCCGCGCCACCACGAGCAGGTCGAGGTCGACCTTGCGAAACGCGTTCGTCGCCGCCTGCACGAAGAAGGGCGCGGCCACCACGACCTGCGCGAGCACGACCGCGGCGGTGGTGAAGGGGATCGACACGCCGAGCGCGTGAAGCTCCGGTCCGAAGAGCCCGCGTCTGCCGAAGGTCTCGAGCAGCGCGACGCCGACGACCGCTGGCGGGATGACGACCGGCAGATCGACGAGCAAGGCGACGACCGAGGCGAGGCGCAAGCGCGACGAGGCGAGCCACCACGACAGCGGCGTCCCGGTGATGACGACGACCAAGAGGCTCACGAGGGTGGTGCGCAGGCTCAGCGACAGCGCCGGCGCAAAGAGCGGGTCTCGAACGCCAGCGACGAGGTCGGCCGGAGAGGACGCGAGCGCGAGCGCGACCACCGGCACGACGAGCAGCGCGAGGAGCACGACGGCGAGGCCACCGGAGAGCGCGGAGAGCCCGTCGATGCGGACGCGCGCCGAGGCGGGTCGTCGGGGCGTGCCGAGGTCGGAGCTCATGGCGCGGTGTCGAAGCCCCGGCGAGCGAGCGCAGCCTGACCCGCCGCTGAGCGGACGTAGCGGACCCACTCGTGCGCGAGCCGCGGGTGCGCGCTGTCACGCACGACCCCGATGGTGTACTCCGCGCGGGTCTTGAGGGACTCGGGGATCGGCACGACCTGGACGCCGTCGGTGACGCGGACGTCGGTGCGGTAGACGATCGCCGCGTCCGCCTCGCCGAGGACCACCTTGGCGAGCACCAGCCGGACGTTGCTCTCCTCGGATGCGATGTGCGCGCGCACGGCGCTCGCGAAGCGCTCGCCGAGCACGTCCGCGGAGCGGTCGAGGAGCGCGCGCGTGTAGGCGCCGACCGGGACCGTGGGCGCCCCGACGACGATCCGCTCGGCCTTGTCGAGGTCCGCGAAGCGCTCGACATGGGCGGGGTTGTCGTGCGGGACGGCGACGACGAGCGCGTTGTGCGCGAACACATGGTCCTCGGTGACGCGCCCCTCGCGGACGAGCGCGGACATGTGGCTCGCGTTCGCCGAGGCGTACACGTCGCCCGCGGCGCCCTGCTCGATCTGAAGGCGCAGCACCTGGCTCCCAGCGAAGTTGAACGCGACCCTCACGCCGGGGCGCGCCGCCTCGAACTCCCGCGCGAGGTCCCGAAAGGCCTCGGTGAGCGACGACGCCGCGAACACCGAGAGGGTGCGCGCGGCTGCCTCGTCGCGGTGGCAGCCCGCTGCGCCCGGTGCGAGCGCGAGCGCCAGGCAGAGCCACGCCCATCCCAGCCGGCGCGGCGCGCTGCGACGTGCCCGAGCCGCCTCCCCCCCCGGTTCGACCGCTCGCCGATCCGCCGCTGCGCCCACGATGCTCCGAGGGTGCCCCACCCACCCCGCGATCGCCAACGCGCGCGCTCCGCCCCGGGCGCCACTCCGCTCGGCGAGACACCCGCAAGTCACGCCCCTACTCCACCCCGCACCCCCTCCCGCCCAAGCACCCGACCTCGTTCCCGCTCCCGAACCCGCTCCCGTTCCCGCTCCCGATCCCGATTCATGGGAAGGAAGGCGGTTTTTTTGGTGGGTCGGCGGACGGCGGAGGCGGCCGGGCGCATGGGCGGCGCGTGCGAGAGGTCTCGCGCCGTTTCGTCGATGGGATCGGCTCTGG
>JAGQJE010000043.1 GCA_020430775.1 Myxococcales bacterium | reverse complement strand
CGCAACCGATCGCTGCGATCGTCCGATGAACGAGCGTGTCGTTCCAGTCGCATGACGCGCTCGTCAAGGCGGTGTTCGCGCAGCGGCGCCACGCGGAGGGTTTGCTCAAGAGCCTGCTCCCGGTGGCGGTCGCCTCGCGGCTCGACTGGTCCTCACTCGAGCTGCTGCCGGGCTCGTTCGTCGACCCCTCGCTCCGGGCCCGGCACACGGACCTGCTCTTCTCCGTGCAGAGCCCCGAGCAGTCCGTGCTGCTCTACGTCCTCGTCGAGCACCAGAGCACCGTGGACCCCATGATGCCGCTGCGGGCGGTGATCTACGCCGGGCGCGTGTGGGACCGCTACCTGTCAGACCATCCAGGCGACGCCTCGCCGCCGGCGGTGCTGCCGATCGTGCTGCACCATGGGCGCAAGCCCTGGTCGGCGCCGACGCAGCTACGCGAGGTCGTCTGCCGGGACCGCGCGCTCGCGGACGGGGTCGCCGAGCGCATGATCCAGCTCGACCTCGTCGTCCACGAGGTCAGCGAGGCGTCGTGCCTCGCGCTGCACCGACAAGGCACGCTGACCGCGCTCGGCACGCTCGCGCTGCTCTTGCTCGACAAGGCGCGTCAGAGCGACGACATCCTCGCCGACCTCAGGCGGTGGGTGGGCTTGATGCGGGTCGTGCTCAGCGAGCCGTCGGGCGTCGCGGCGCTCGCGATGGTGGTGCAGTATATTGTCGAGGTCACCGGGACGCCGACCGGTGACCTCGAAGCGCTGCTCGTGTCGGAGCTCGGACCTGGTAGAGAGGAGGCGTTCGTGACCGGAGCCGAACAACTGCGAGAAGAGGGCCGCATGCAGGGCCTCGAACGAGGCCGCGAAGAGGGGCGTCGCGCGGAGCGGGCGCGGCTGCTGATCAAACTGCTCGACGCGCGCTTCGGCGCGGTCGCACGCGGCTACGCGGGCCGGGTCCACGCCGCGGACGAGGCACGAGTCGACCAATGGGTTGAGCGGGTGCTCGACGCCGCTGACATCGACGCGGTCTTCGCAAGCGACTGAGCCGATGTGGTGCCGTTCGTAGCCGGGGGGTGATACTGCGCTGCCGAGGTCGGTGTGATCGCCGGGCGAGCGGCGGCGAAAGGGCGCTCGCCACTTCAGGTGGCGGGCAGAAAAAAAGACGCAACCGATCGCTGCGATCGTCCGATGAACGAGCGTGTCGTTCCAGTCGCATGACGCGCTCGTCAAGGCGGTGTTCGCGCAGCGGCGCCACGCGGAGGG
>JAGQJE010000296.1 GCA_020430775.1 Myxococcales bacterium | reverse complement strand
CGCCGTCCACCTGGACCTGGATCTGGAACGGCGGCGGCTGGCCCCGCTCGCGGGCGCGGTCGTTGGCGAAGCCGCGGAGGTTCGCCTCGAGCTGCGCGAAGTCGTTCATGCGGTTGGTGGCGTCGGCAGCCGACGGCATCGCCGAGCTCGCGGCCTCGGCCCGGCGCGCGGTGTCCTGCGTGTTCCCCACGGCCGAGAACGAGTCCTCGGTGCGCACCTCGGTGGAGAGCGGCTGCCGGCTCAGGCGCTCGAGGCTCTCGGGCAGCAGCGCGTCGGGGATCTCCCGCAGGATCCGGATGACCATGTCCTTGATGGCGTCGAACACCGACTGGATCGCACGCCCGACGCCGCGGAAGAAGTCCACGACGGGCTGGAGGAAGCTCATGATGCCGTCGGCGATCGACTGGAAGATCCCCGTGAACCAGCGCCAGATGCCGACGAAGAACTGCCCGACGCCGCGGAAGAAGTTGCCGATGGACTCGACCGCGCCGGCGATGGCGTTCGGCAGCGTGTCGGTGAACCAGAGGTAGATCGCCGCCGCCGTCTCGCCGATCCACGTGCCGGCCGCGACGAAGGCGTCCTTGACCACGCGGATCACGTCGATGACGACGGTGACCACCTCCACGAGCCCGGCGAAGGCGAGCGTGATGACGGTGACGATGGCGCCGAACACCTGGCCGAGGAACTCGCCGAGCGAGCGCCAGGCGCTGGTCGACTCCCCGACCGCGCCCGTGCCCTCGTCGGTCGCGCCGGTCAGGCGCCGCCACGCCTCCTGGAGCCGCCCGATCGCCTCGCCGACGACCTCGAAGGCGGGCCGGATGTACTCGAGCATCGAGCGGAAGCCGGCGACGATGCCCCCGGTGATGCGCAGGCTGACCGCCCACAGCTTGGCGAACCAGGTCACCACGGTGGCGATGGCGCCGCCGACGGTCGCCCCGAAGCTGCGGAACTCGGCCGACGGCAGCGACGCCGCGCCCCCAGCCACTCCGCTGAAGATGGCCGCGATCTCCTGCTGGAGCTCAGCGAACGCGTCAACGAGGTCCTCGAAGACCGGGCGGGCCTCCTCGATGGTGCTCGTGAAGCCGTCCTTGAAGCCCTCCCAGATCTGCTGGATGCGGTAGACGACCTGCCAGACCGAGATGAGGAAGCGCTTGAGCCCCTGGTTCTCGGCGCGGTCGAGCTCCTCG
>JAGQJE010000295.1 GCA_020430775.1 Myxococcales bacterium | reverse complement strand
TGAATGCCGCCAAAAATGCAGCTATTCTTGCCGTAGAAATTTTAGCAATCGGTAATGAAACTATTGCGGCACAACTCAAAAATTTTGGTGAGGGCGGCGACGCCGAGGGCCGCCGCGAGCGCGGCGAGCCGCCGCCGAGGGGCGATGGCGCGGCGCGTCGGGCCGCGGCGGTCGTGTGTCGTGGTGGGCATGCGAGCGGTTGGACGGTGTAGGTCGCGGAGGCTTCAATCGAGCTGCTCGTGGGGCGCGCTCATCGGACGTGGCCGTAGAGCGCCGCGAGCGCGCGCGGAGGCACCCCGAGGCGATACAACGCCGGGAAGCTGTTCATCCATAGCAGCGAGCGGAGCGGCCTCGCCAGAAAGCGCCGGCCCGACACGCGCACCGTCGCCGGGACGGTCACCACGCGCCCGAGCGCGCGGAGGCGGCGGCTCAGGTCGAGGTCCTCCATCAGCGCGATCTCCGCGAACCCACCGAGCGCGTTGAACGCGCTCGCGCGGACGAACAGACACTGGTCGCCGTACGGGAGGCCCGACCACCGTGAGCGCAGGTCCGCGAGGTGCAGCCACCACGCGGCGGCGTCCATGGCGCGACGCGGCCGCGCGCCGGGCCGATCGTCGACGGTCCAGGTGCGGAACGCGCCGGCGACGACGGAGGGATCGAGGAGCGTCGCCCCGATCCACCGCGCGGCGTCCGGCGGTGGCGCGACGTCGGCGTGGACGAAGAAGAGCACGTCGCCCGCGGCGACGCGTGCGCCCGCGTTCATCTGCACGCCGCGCCCGGGCGGCGAGGACGCGGTGCGCACCGGCGCCCGGGCGGCGGCCCCGGATGCCTCGCGCGCGGCGTATGCAAGGCGCGCCGCCGTCTCGTCCCGGCTCCCCCCGTCGACGACGATGACCTCCGAGACGCCCGCGAGGGCCGACAGGCGCGCGACCATGGGCTCGACGCGCGCGGCCTCGTCGAGCACCGGCACGATGACCGAGATCGCGCCCGCGGGCGGTCCCATGCGCGTGGCAGCGCCGCCGCTCGCGCGCCGAGGTGGCGCTCCCGCGGGCTCCTGTGTCTTGCGGCGCCTCACCGGGCCACCTTGCGGAGCGCGGCGTCCGCCCGCAAGCAGGGACGGTCCCTTGCCGCCTGCCTCCGCGGACGTTCGGAGCATGGCACTAACTTCTTGCGGTGGCCGAGGCGGCTCGTGTAGCGTCGCCGCGTCCGACGCGCCGTGGAGGCTCGCCCGGACACGAGAGACGGACACGAGAGACCGACACGAACGTGCCGCATCCGCCTCTCCGCCCCGAGACCCGACGGCCCCCGGCTCGACGAGCGAGCGGGTCTGTCCGCGGCCCGAAGGCGAGAGAGATGTGGCGAGGGAGACGCCGATGGCCGAGGAACAGCGACCCGCCGTCCAGTGGATAGGGCTGACGCGCGTACTGTGCGTCGTCGTGCTCTTACTGATGCTCGCCGCGATCGTCTACGCCGGCGCCATCATCGTCGCGAACCGTGGGCACATCGGTGTTTAGCCATCCGTCGAAGCACCCGCTCGGTCACCCGGCGGGCGAGGACGCCGTCGTCCGGGGCGTACAGCGAGGAGCGATGCGATGACCAAGCGACAGACCCGTCTGTTCTTCTTCATCTCGACCGGCTTGTTCGTGCTGGTGTTCCTCGGTCTGACCGTCGACACCACGAAACAGGTCGCGAGCCTGACGCACTCGGACACCATCACACCGCAGGTCAAGGCGGGCGACCACGTCTGGCACAAGTACAACTGCATCAACTGCCACACGCTGCTCGGGGAGGGCGCCTACTACGCGCCGGACCTGACCAAGATCGCCAAGCAACGAGGGGCGGCCTACCTCACGCAGTTCTTGAAAGATCCCTCGCGATTCTACAGCGAGGAGCGCGACCGCCGGCTCATGCCGACGCTCGGCCTGAGCAACCAGGAGATCAGCGACGTCATCGCCTTCCTCGGGTGGGTCTCGAACATCGACAACCAGGGCTGGCCGCCGCGGCCGATCCTGGTGTCCGGCTCGGCGGCGCCGCAGCCGGTCGGGGAGCGCCCCGTCGCCGCGTCGACCGATCCGGTCGCCCTCGGTGAGGCGCTCTTCCGCTCGTCGCCGCCGGGCTGCTCCGGCTGCCACTCCATCGCGCCGGACGTCCGCATCGTCGGGCCCTCGCTCGCCAACATGAAGCAGCTCGCCGAGGAGGCGCTCAAGAGCCCCAAGTACGGCGGCGAGGCGAAGGACGTCGAGGCGTACATCCGCGAGTCGATCGTCAACCCGAGCATCTACATCGTCCCGGGGCCGACCTACTCGGCCGGCGGTATGTCGCTCATGCCGGACGACTTCGGCAAGACCCTCACCGACAAGCAGATCAACGATCTCGTCGCGTATCTGATGAGCCTGGAGTAACTGACCGATGCGCTACAAGAGCCAACGCGTTGCGTACCCGTACTTTGCCGTCGCGCTGCTGCTGTACGGCCTGCAGATGGTCCTCGGGCTCCTGTCGGCGGCCAAGTACCTCGGCCCCGATCCGCTCCTGCACATCCTGCCCTTCGACGTCACGAAGGAGATGCACACCAATCTCCTCATCGTCTGGGTGCTGACGGGGTTCATGGGCGCGGCCTACTACCTCGTCCCTGAGGAGTCGCGCACGGAGCTGTACAGCGAGAAGCTCGCGTACGTGCAGATCGTCGTCTGGACCCTGATGGGGCTCACGGCGGTCATCGGGTACTTCTTCGGTTGGACGACGGGCAACAAACTCCTCGAGCAGCCGTACCCGCTCAAGCTGGTCATCGTCGCCGTGATGTTGCTCTTCTTGTTCAACATCTTGATGACCATCAAGAAAGCCGGCAGGTGGACGACGACCGAGGGGGTGCTGGTCGGCGGCCTCGTCGCGAGCGCGGTCCTGTACCTCCCGGCGCTCGGGAGCTGGGACAACTACACGATGGCGGTCTTCTACCGCTGGTGGACGGTCCACCTGTGGGTCGAAGGCGTGTGGGAGCTGATCCAGGGCGGCATGCTCGCCTTCCTGCTCATCCGCCTCTCGGGCGTCGACCGCGAGGCCATGGAGAAGTGGCTCTACGTCATCGTGGGGCTGACCTTCATCTCCGGCATCCTCGGCACGGCGCACCACTACTTCTGGATCGGCGTGCCGAGCTACTGGCTGCCGGTGGGCGACATCTTCAGCGCGATGGAGCCGCTCTCCTTCCTCGGGATGGCGATCTACGCGTACTTCGCGCTGCGGCGCTCCGGCTTCTCGCACCCGAACCAGCTCGCGCTGCACTGGACCATCGGCAGCGCCGTGTACTCGGCGCTCGGCGCCGGCGTGCTCGGCCTCGCCCACACCTTCGCCTCCGTGAACAAGTGGACCCACGGCACCCTCATCACCCCGATGCACGGGCACATGGCCTTCTTCGGGGCGTACGTGATGATCGTGCTCGCCGTGATCACCTACGCGATGCCCTCGCTCACCGGTCGCAAGGACGACCGCCAGAGCGCCGTCGCGATGTGGGGCTTTTGGCTCCAGGTCGGCGGCATGTTCGGCATGACCATGGCCTTCGCCGCGGGCGGCGTGGCGCAGGTCTACCTCGAGCGCATCATGGGGATGGGCTACCTCGACACGCAGTCGAAGATTCGCATCCACTTCGTCATCCTCATCGTCACGGGGTCGATCTTCGCCACGGGCGTCGGCCTGTACCTCTGGGACTTCTTCTTCATCCAGTCCCGGCACGCGCTGCGCGTGATGCGCGAGCAGCGTGAGCGGGGCGGGGTGCCGGTCGAGGCGCCGTCTGCCGCGCCGGCGCCCGGAGAGTAGGCGCTAGGTGCTCGCCGAGGTGAGGTCGACGACGGCGCCACCACGTGAGGAAGGGGCGCTCCGGCGCTTCGAGGCCGAGCCGTACTACGTCGCCACGCACGACGAGGTGGCCATCTTCGCGCGCTGCCACGAGCGCCACCTCGCCGTGATGCTCAAGGGCCCGACCGGCTGCGGCAAGACGCGCTTCGTCGAGCACATGGCGTGGCGGCTCGGGCGCCCGCTCGTGACGGTCGCCTGCCACGACGACCTGTCGGCGAACGATCTGCTCGGCCGCTACCTCATCCGCGGCGGCGAGACCGTGTGGCAAGACGGCCCGCTGACCCTCGCCGCCCGTCACGGCGCGATCTGCTACCTCGACGAGGTCGTCGAGGCGCGGCAGGACACCGTCGTCGTCATCCACCCGCTGACCGACGATCGGCGCGTGCTGCCGGTCGACAAGACGGGCGAGCTCATCGAGGCGGCCGAGGGCTTTCAGCTCGTCGTGTCCTACAACCCCGGCTACCAGCACGTCCTCAAGGAGCTGAAGCCGAGCACACGCCAGCGCTTCGTGGCGCTCGACTTCGACTTCCCCGCCTTCGACCAAGAGGTCGCCATCGTCGCGCACGAGGGCGACGTCGCGCGCGACACGGCGCACACGCTCGTCGAGCTGGCGCGGCGTGTGCGGCGGCTGCACGACCGGGGGCTCGTCGAGGTGCCGAGCACCCGCCTGCTGGTCGCGACCGCGCGGCTCGTGGCGGCGGGCATCCCGCAGCGCGCGGCGTGTCGCTCGGCGCTCATGGCGCCGCTCGGCGACGACCCGGAGCTGCTCGGGGCGGTCTCGGACCTCATCGACGCGACCGTGTAGGGCCGGGCGGTGGGCGAGCCGGAGGAGGTCCTGCTCGACGCGGCGGTTCGGGTCACCGCCGTCGCGCGCGGCATCTGGCTCCGGCACATGCCGCCGCCGGCTGAGGCGCGCCTCGCAGACCATCGGCGCCGCGTCGAGCTGCTGCTCGCCGCGGTCTTCGTCGAAGCGCCGCCGGTCGGCGCCGCCGAGCCGCCGGTGCACGTCGGTTGGCTCGGCCGCAAGGTGCGGCGCATCCCGAGTCACCTGGTGCTGCGCGAGGCGGTGCCGTCGAACGACGGCGTCACGATCCGGCTCCCGCCCTCGCTCGGGCGGGCTGAAGACAGCGCGCGCGAGCTCGCGTGGTACCAGGTGCTCGCCGTCGAGCAGGCGCGGCGCGTCGAGCGCGGCAGCGCCCGGGCGGCGCCGCCGAAGACCGACCGCCTCGCGACGGATCTCTACGCGCTCGCCGAGGCCATCGAGGTGGACCGCTGGCTCGCGGCCGCGCTCCCCGGGCTGCGCGGCGCGGTCGAGGGTGCCCGCTGTGAGGCGCTCGCGCGGCGGCCCGAGCTGTCCGCCCTGCGGCCGCTCGAGCGCGCCGTGGAGGCCTGGGTGCGCGAGGCGCTCGACGGGCCCGTGGCACAGGCGCCCCCGTGGGCGCCGCCGCCGGGCGAGCCGGTGGCGTCGCAGCGGTGGGCGCTCGCGCAGGCCGACGTCCACCGCGCGCGCTTCGGTGACGGGACGTACCGCGGCTTGCCGCCGGTGGTGCTGTGGGGGCTCCTCGAACCGGCCGCGACGAAGCGCGCAGGGGCCGTGGCGCTCGACGCGGAGACCGCGGGCGATCTGGACGATCGCCACCGCCCGAAGGCCGCCCAGATGCCGCGGCGACCGGAGGTGCGCGAGGCGACCGAGGGCGAGGACGACGAGGGGGAGGGCGCCGCGTTCATCGTCAAGGACCAGGGCGAGCAGAGCGTCGAAGACCCGATGGGCCTGCAGCGCCCGGCCGACCGCGAGGTCGACGTCGACGCCGACGAGATCGCCGACTCGCTCTCCGAGCTGCGCGAGGCGCGCGTCGTGCGGTCGCGCGAGCGGGCGAAGGAGGTGCTGCTCGGCCAGGCGCCGCCGCCGCGGCAGATCGTCGCCGCCGAGGGCGCGCCGGTCCCGGACGGCGTCGTCTACCCGGAGTGGGACTACCGCGCCGCCACCTACCGCGCGCACGGGGCGGTCGTCCGGGAGGTCGCGTCGCCGCTCGGCGACCCCGCCTGGGCCGCCGCGGCCCTCGCGCGCCACGCGCTCCTCGTCCGCGAGGTGCGCCGTCGCTTCGAGCGCCTGCGACCGCAGCGCGAGCGCCTCGGCAGACAGGTCGACGGCGAGGAGATCGATCTCGACGCGTTCGTCACCGCGTACGCGGATCGCGCGGCGGGGTGTCTCGACGCGGACCGGCTCTACGCGACCGTCCGGCCGCGCCGCCGCGACCTCGCGGTGTGTCTGCTGGTAGACGCGAGCGCGTCCACCGATAGCTGGGTCGCGGCGAAGCAGCGCGTCGTCGACGTCGAGAAGGAGGCGCTGCTCGTCGTCTGCGAGGCCCTCGAGGCGCTCGGCGACCCCTACGCGATTCAGGCGTTCTCCGGGCAGGGGCCGGAGGCGGTCACGGTCGCCGAGCTGAAGCGCTTCGGCGAGCACCTCGGCGAGCCGGTGCACCGGCGCATCGCGGGGCTCGAGCCGGAGCGCTACACCCGCGTCGGCGCCGCGCTCCGGCACGCCACCGCCTCGCTGATGCGCCGCGGCGTGCGCCACCCGGTGCTGCTCCTGCTGTCGGACGGCAAGCCGAACGACCTCGACGTCTACGAGGGGCGCTACGGCGTCGAGGACACGCGGCAGGCGGTGCTCGAAGCGCGCGAGCAGGGGGCGTCCGTGCTCTGCCTGACCGTCGATCGCCAAGCGCCGAGCTACATCCCGCGCGTGTTCGGGCCCGGGTCGTACTTCGTCCTGCGCCGACCGGAGCTGCTCCCGCAGGCCCTCGTCGGCCTGATGAAGCAGCTCGTCAGCCGCTGAGCCGGCTTGTTCAGGCCTTCGCCTTCGGCTCCCACTCCCGCGGGGGTCGGCACCGAAGCGGAGCCTCCCGTCTCGGCATTGGCGTCGTGGTCGTACGCCCTTGGTTGCGCTCTTGCGGTGGCAAGACTGAACCCAACGGCGCGGTGCCGTGGGTAGCGTCGGCGGGGCGGTCGCGTCTGGGCTCGCGCCCGCACCCAACCCCGCGCCCGAACCCGATCCTGCGCCCGACCCCGTGCCAGTTCCCGATCCCGCGCCCGGTCCCGTGCCTGCGGCCCGAACCCGGCCCGAACGCGCTACATCCTCGGCACTACGTCGATCCCGACTAGTGCCAGCCCGCGCGCGAGCTGCCGGCTCGTCAACGCCGTGAGCGCGAGGCGGCTGTCTCTCGCTTCGGGCGGGGCATCGAGGACAGGGCACGCCGCGTAGAACGCGCTGAACGCGCGGGCGAGCTCGTAGAGGTGCTCGCAGAGCAGGTGCGGCTGGCAGCTCTCGGCCGCGTCGTGCACCACATCGGCAAAGCGCAGGAGCCGCCGCCCGAGCGCGCGCTCCTCAGGCGCCTCGAGCCGGACCGGCCCCGTGAGCGCGCCCTCGTCGACCTCGCCCTTCGTGAAGATCGACTGGCAGCGCGCGTACGCGTACTGGAGGTACGGCCCCGCGTTCCCCGTGAATGAGATGAGCTTGTCCCAGTCGAACTGGTAGTCGCTCATGCGGTTCTGGGCGAGGTCGGCGTACTTGACCGCGCCGATGCCGACGACCTCCGCGACCGCGGAGATCTCCTCGATCGGCACGCGGAGCCGGCCGGTCTCGACGCCCTCGTCGATGCGTGCGCGCGCGCGCTCGACCGCCTCGTCGAGCAGGGCCGTGAGCGTGAGCGTCTCCCCGTGCGCGTCGCGGGTGCGCAGCGGCCGACCGTCGCTGCCGAGGACGGTGCCGAAGCCGACGTGCTCGAGCCGCACGCCGCCGCCGAGCAGCGCCATCACGGCGAAGAGCTGCTTGAAGTGCAGCCCCTGCCGGTGGTCGACCACGTAGATGACGCGCTCCATGTCGAGCGTGTCGCGCCGAAAGAGCGCCGTGGCGATGTCGGTCGTCGAGTACAAGAACGCGCCGTCGCGCTTCTGGACGATGAAGGGCGCCTTCTGCTTTTTGAGCGCCTTCGCCTCCGGCGGGAGCCCGTCGAGCTCGCCGAAGAACACGCACACCGCACCCTCGTCGCGGCGCGCGATTCCCTCGTCGAGCAGGCGCTCGACCACGCCCGCGAGCGCGTCGTGGTAGGCGCTCTCACCGCGCCAGGTGTCGAAGCGCACGCCGAGGCGGTCGTAGACCTCGTTCAGCGCGAGCTTGCTCGCGTCGA
>JAGQJE010000294.1 GCA_020430775.1 Myxococcales bacterium | reverse complement strand
TGGCCCTGTGGCTGCCGGGCCGCGATCTCGCGCGCTCGACGCAGCATGCCGACGGCCGACCGCGCGCCGGCGGCCCGCCTGCGCCCCGCGGGCGCCGCGAGCGCAGGCTGTAGATGCGCCTCGTCGAGGGCGTTGTCGCTGTCGCCGGTCCGCCACCCGAAGCGTGCGGCGAGCAGCCCACCGAGCGCCCCGATGCCGAGGCCGCCGAGGTGCGCCCAGTACGCCACCCCGGCGTGTGGCGCGGCGATGGCCCAGACGAGCTGGGTCGCGACCCACGCGGTCACGCAGACCCACGCCTTGACGGGGACCACGTCGTACCAGAACCAGACCACGAGGAACACGACCGCGAGCACGCGCACCCGGGCTCTCGGGTGCCCGACGGCGAACGCGGCGAGGCAAGCGGCGATCGCGCCCGAGGCGCCGACCACCGGCGCATACGAGCCGCCGTTGAAGAGCTGGTACAGCAGCGTCGCGCCGACGCCCGACAGCAGGTAGAAGGGGACGAAGCGCCACCAGCCCCAGAAGCGCTCGATGACGCTCCCCGCGAGGAACAAAAAGAGCATGTTGCCGAGCAGGTGCAGCCAGCCGGCGTGGATGAACAGGTTCGTCAGGAGCGTGATGGGCCGCGGCTTCGCCGGCTGGTACCCGAAGCGCAGCACGGGCAGCTCGTTGTAGAGCTGGAGCAGGCGCGTCGCTTCGACGTCGAGCTCTTCGTCGCCCGGCGCGGCGACGATCCGCTCCGGCGCGGTCAGCCCGTCGAACACCGCCTCCTTGTACGCCTCCGGGAGGCCGTCGACGTCCCAGTGGACGCGCGCCTGCGGATAGCGCTGCGTGACGTCGTGGACGACGGCGAGCTGCTGGTCGATCTTCCCCTCGACGTCCGCCTGCATGACCGACGTCACGATGAACGTCAGGCAACACGCCGCCATGATGGTGAGCGTCGCCCACGGGTAGCCGTGGACGGTCCGATCGTGTCCGAGAGGCAAAAAGAAGAACATCGTTCGTCATCCCGAGCGCGCACTTCGCTCTCCTCTATCCTGAGGTCAGCTTCGATAAATTGCAATGAAAATAAAATAATCCTCATGTAGAGCGATTCGCGCTCCGAAACCGTGTGTGCGGCCCCGCGTACATTCGGTGGCGAAATGCGCCGTCTGGAGCGCGACGCGAGACCTCAGCGAGCGGGCGCGCGGGCTGCGGCGCTTTACAAGACGATGCGAGGGTGTGAGCTTCGAGCCCCGCACCTCGACAAGGAGACCGAGATGGACGTCCGCGCCGCAGTCGCCCACGCCGCAGGAGAGCCGCTCACCATCGAGACGGTCCAGCTCGAAGGCCCCCGCGCCACCGAGGTGCTCGTCGAGATCAAGGCGACCGGCCTGTGTCACACCGACGCCTACACCCTCTCGGGCGCCGACCCCGAGGGCGTCTTCCCGTCCGTGCTCGGCCACGAGGGCGCCGGGGTCGTCGTCGAGGTCGGAGCGGACGTGCGCTCCGTCGCGCCCGGCGACCACGTCATCCCGCTCTATACGCCCGAGTGCCGGCAGTGCGCGTACTGCCTCTCCGGCAAGACCAATCTCTGCCAAGCCATCCGGGCCACGCAGGGGCGCGGGCTGATGCCCGACGGCACCTCGCGGTTCTCCCTCGGCGGCGCGCCGCTCTACCACTACATGGGCACGTCGACGTTCGCGCAGTACACGGTGCTCCCGGAGATATCGGTCGCGAAGATCCGCCCCGACGCGCCCTTCGACAAGGTCTGCTACATCGGCTGCGGCGTCACCACGGGCGTCGGCGCGGTGGTCAACACGGCCAAGGTCGAGCCCGGCGCGAACGTCGTCGTCTTCGGCCTCGGGGGCATTGGCCTGAACGTCCTGCAGGCCTGCCGCATGGTGGGCGCCGACAAGATCGTCGGCGTCGACCTCAACCCCGCCCGGCGCGCCCTCGGCGAGCGCTTCGGCATGACCCACTTCGTGAACCCGCGAGAGGTCGAGGGCGACCTGGTCCCGTACCTGGTCGACCTGACCGGCGGGGGCGCCGACTACTCGTTCGAGTGCATCGGCAACGTGAACGTGATGCGCCAGGCGCTCGAGTGCTGCCACAAGGGCTGGGGCCAGAGCATCATCATCGGCGTCGCGGCGGCCGGCGAAGAGATCTCGACGCGGCCGTTCCAGCTCGTGACCGGGCGCGTGTGGCGCGGGTCCGCGTTCGGGGGCGCGCGCGGGCGGACCGACGTCCCCAAGATCGTCGACTGGTACATGCAGGGGAAGATCGAGATCGACCCCTTGATCACCCACACGATGGCGCTCGACGAGATCAACCACGGCTTCGACCTGATGCACCGTGGCGAGTCGATCCGCGGCGTCGTCCTCTACTAAAGGAGCAGCCCCGATGACGACCGCCGACGGCATCTTCGTCCACCAGTTCGAGCTGGGCCCCTGGCAGAACTTCCTCTACTTCATCGGCGACCGCGCGACGCGATCCTGTGCCGTGGTCGACCCGGCGTGGGACGTCGAGACCATCTTCCAGGAGGCGGAGCGCCTCGACGTGCAGATCGACCACGTCCTGTGCACCCACAGCCACTTCGACCACGTCAACAAGGTCGACGACGTCCTGCGGGAGCGCGACGTCCCGGTGCACATGCTCGGCGCCGAGATCGACTTCGCGGACTTCCGCTGCGAAAACCTCGAGCGCCACGCGCCGGGCGACGTCATCCGGGTCGGCGACCACCTCGAGATCACGATGATCCACACGCCGGGGCACACGCCGGGCTCGACGACGTACCGCATCCGCGACGCGATCGTCACGGGGGACACCCTCTTCGTCGAAGGCTGCGGGCGCTGCGACTTCGTCGGCGGCGACCCGGAGACGATGTACCGCACCCTGCGGAAGCTCACCGCCAGCCTGCCCCCGATGACGCGGATGTACCCTGGGCACAACTACGGACCGACGCCGGTCTCGTCGCTCGACGCCGAGCTGCGCGACAACCCCTACCTGCAGCACACCACGGTCGAGGACTTCGTGCGCCACCGGATGGAGGGGAAGACGCCCGGGACGAACCTCCCGCCACCTCCTGCCTGGCCATGACCGACACCCGGGGGGACGCGCGGCGGGTGAGCCACTGGGGCTGGGGGTGGGAAGACCGCTTCCCGGCCCGCGAAGAGCGCCGCCGCCTCGGCCAGCTCGTCACCGCGGCGCTCGGCTTCGCCCCGAGCCGCCTCGACGATCCGCGGGCGCTGTCGGACGTCGACGTCGGCGCGGCCCGCATCGCGCCGCCGCGGCTGCTCGCGGCGATCTGCACCGCCGACCGCGAGGCGCGCGTGCGCCACACCTACGGGCGGAGCTACCGCGACGTCGTGCGCGGGTTCCGGGGCGACTTCCGGGGCGCGCCGGACCTCGTGGTGCGCCCCCGCAGCGCGCTCGACGTGGCCGCGACGCTCGACTGGGCCTCCGGGGAGCGCGTCGCCGTCATCCCGTACGGCGGCGGGACGAGCGTCGTCGGGGGCGTCGAGCCCGTGGTCCCCGAGGGGTATCGTGGCACGCTGAGCCTCGACCTGCGCGGGCTCGACCGGCTGCTCGACGTCGACCGAGACTCGCTCTCGGCGCGCATCGAGGCGGGCGCGACCGGTCCGCGGCTCGAGGCCCAGCTCGCGGCGCACGGGCTCACGCTGCGGCACTACCCCCAGTCGTTCGAGCACTCGACCCTCGGCGGGTGGATCGCGACGCGCGCGGGCGGCCACTTCGCGACGCTCTACACCCACATCGACGACCTGCTGCAGGCGGCGCAGATCGTGACGCCGGCCGGCGTCCTCGAGACGCGGCGGGTCCCTGCCTCGGGCGCCGGCCCCGACCCGAACCGCTGGGTGCTCGGCTCCGAAGGCACGCTCGGCGTCATCACCGACGCCTGGATGCGGGTGCGCCCCCGACCGACCTTCCGGGCGTCTGCGACCGTCGCCTTCTCGGAGTGGGGCGACGCCGTCCTGGCCGTGCGCTCGATCGCGCAGTCGCGGCTCTACCCCGCGGGCTGCCGCCTGCTCGACCGTCGTGAGGCCGGGATCTCGTTCACCGGCGACGGCAAGCGCCACCTGCTGCTGCTCGGGTTCGAGTCGGCCGACCACCCGGTCGGGGCGGCCATGGCGCGCGCGCTCGAGCTCTGCGCCGACCACCGCGGACAGTGCGACGCGGGTCCTCGGCTGAGCGAGGGTGACGCGCAGCGCTCGGCGGACCGCGACGGCGGCGGCGCGGCCGGCAACGAGGCGTGGCGCAAGGCCTTCATCGACGCGCCCTACCTGATGAACTCGTTCGTCAGCCTCGGCCTGATGGTCGACACGTTCGAGACCGCGTGCACGTGGTCGGACTTCGACGCGATGCACGCGAACACCGTCGACGCCGTCCGCGACGCGATGCGTCGCACGGCGGGCGCCGGGAGCCTCTCGTGCCGGTTCACCCACGTCTACCCCGACGGCCCGGCGCCCTACTACACGTTCATCGCGCCGGCGCAGCACGGCGCCGAGCTGTCGCAGTGGGCCGAGATCAAGCAGGCCGCGTCGGAGGCCATCCTCCGCTGCGGCGGCACCATCACGCACCACCACGCGGTCGGGCGCGTGCACCGGCCATGGTACGACCGCGAGCGGCCGGAGGTCTTCGCGCACGCCCTGCGCGCGGCGAAGCGCGCCCTCGACCCGGTCGGCGTCCTGAACCCGGGCGTGCTGCTCGACCCGCGCGCCCCCGCGCCCCGCTGATGGCCGGGCCGCGAGCCCCGCGCCACCTTCCGAGAGTACATCCGCCGCCGCCCTCGGAGAGTACATCCGCCCCGTCGGGCGCCCGAGCCGCCCCCCGCCCCCGAGAGTAGATCGCCCCGCTCGGGGGGCCGCTCAGCTCCCCGCCGAGAGTAGATCGCCCGACGTACCCCGGGGTGGGCCCGCGCGCGACCGACCGCGCGCCGATCGCCGATCGTGCGCGGTGAGGCTTGCCAGAGTCGGCTCGCGCAGAGTACTTCCGTTATCATGGCGACCGATGAGTGGCTCTCGAGGCAAGGTGGACAGCCCCTCCCCGCCGGCGCCTGACGGCCGCATGCCGGCGCAGGGGCACGGCGCGTCGGACGCGACGGCCGCCGACCCCACCGCCGGGATCGACACGGCCGCGGCGACCCTCCGCGACATCGAGCTGACGCTCACCCCCGGCCAATCGGTCGATCCGGAGGCGCTCCCGCGGCTCCAAGAGCGCTTCGATCTACTCGGGCGCGTCGGTCGCGGCGGCATGGGTGAGGTGTTCTCCGCCCGGGACCGCCGGCTCCTCCGCCAAGTCGCGGTCAAGGTGATGCCCGCGCACCTCGCGGACCGGGAGTCCGAGCGCGCGCGCTTCGTCTTCGAAGCGCAGGTCGCCGCGCAGCTCGAGCACCCGAACGTGGTGCCCTTCTACGGCATGGAGGCCACCGACGACGGCCGGCTCGCGTTCTCGATGCGGCTGGTGACGGGGCTGACCCTGCACGCCTATCTCGCGCGGTGTCGCGAGGCGGCGGAAGCCGGCGAGACCGCGAGCGGCCCGTACTCGGTGCGCCAGCGGGTCGAGCACATCGCTCACGTCTGCGACGCGCTCGCGTACGCGCACTCGCGCGGCGTCATCCATCGCGACGTCAAGCCGCGCAACGTCCTGCTCGGCGAGCACAACGAGCTGTACCTCGTCGACTGGGGCGTCGCCCGGCTCCGCGGCGCGCCCCGGCGGGTCGACGACGCGCCGCCGCCCGGCGCAGCGCCCGTCCCGGCGACCGCCCGCTTCCGCCCTGCGCGGCCGCACGCCCCACAGTACGCCCCCGTCGAGGACACCGAGGCGAGCTCCTACAGCGGCCGAACGGGCGGGCACACCTCGCCGTCCCGCACGAGCGTGCGCGTCTCGGAGCTCTCCAACACCCAGCAGGGCGAGGTGGTCGGCACGGTCCGCTACATGCCGCCCGAGCAGGCCCGGGGCCGCATCGAAGACCACGGGCCGGCGTCCGACCAATTCGCGGTCGGCATGATGCTCCAGGAGGCGGTCACGCTCGGCAAGCCCCGCGAGGGCTCGAACGCGCTCGAGGCCTTCGAGCAGGCCTGCCGCGGCGAGCGGGCCCCGATGAAGCCCCACGGCGGCGAGCGCATCGCGCCCGAGCTCGTGTCGATCATCGAGCGAGCGACCGCGTTCGCCCCCGCCGACCGCTACGCGAACATCGAAGACCTCGCGTCCGATCTGCGCGCCTTCGCGCGCGGCGAGCCGGTCTCGGTCCACCGCGAGACGACCGCGCACCGGGTGTGGCGGGCGCTGTCGAAGCATCCCTTCACCAGCGCGTTGGTCGCGCTCACGCTCCTGCTCCTCCTCGCTACCTTCGCAGGGTGGCAGGCGATGCAGCGTGCGCAGATCGAGCAGCGCGGCTCGGAGACGGCCTTCGCCCGGGCCCAGCTCACGGCGGCCGTCATGACCCGGGCCGCGAGCCTCGACGCGCGGCTGTCCCGCGTCCAGCGGCTGCTGGAGGGCGTGGCCGCGGCCACCCGGGCGCTCGCCCTGAGCGCGCCGGGGGGCCCCTCCGTGCAGCGCTTCAACGCGCTCGACGCGCGCCCGGGGCCGAAGGGCGAGGCACACGCGGGCCCGGTGCCGCCCGACCTCGCGTTTGCCCCGCGCTACGGCCAGCCGACGAGCTACGACGTGCCCATGTACTTCTACGCGCCCGGCGTCGATCCGGCCGCGATCGCGCCCTTCCTCGATAGGCTGAGCCCCATCGGGAACGTGCTGCGCGACACCATGCTCCGCAGCCACGCGGACGACGCCCCCTTCTTGCCGCGTTCGGTGCAAGACGCCCTGCTCCGGTCGCCCGACCAGACGCCGCTCCACCTCGTCTACGTCGGTCTCGAGGACGGCGCCCTCATCAACTACCCGGGCTACACGGAGCTCCCGGCCGACTACGACGCGCGCAAGCGCCCGTGGTACAGGACCGCGCTCGAGCACCCAGGGCCGCGCTTCGGCGAGCTGTACGAAGACGCAGGCGGCAGCGCCGTGCTCCTCCCCTGTACGATGGCCATCCGCACGCCGAGCGGTGACCTCATCGGGGTCGCGGGAGCGGACATGCGCCTCGACGACGTCGCGAAGCTCGTCGACATGCGCGGGCTCGCCGGCTTCGAGCGCGCCTCCCTCATCGCGAACGACGGCACGGTGGTGCTCTCGTCCGACGACGACGTGAAGGTCGTCGGTCGCAGCACGCACGACAACCGTCCGCTCGCGCGACCGCACGTGCAGAGCCCGGCGCCGCGCGTGGCGCTCGCAGAGGGCGCGACGACCTCGCAGGTGGACGACGGACGCTCCATCATCGTGATGAGCCGTCTGCACGCGGTGGACTGGACGCTCGCGGTGTGGGTGAGCCGCGCACCCTACCAAGCGGCGGCGGCGGGCGACGAGCGCACGGAGGTGGCGGGGGTGCGGTCGTCGCTCGAACGCGAGGGACGGCGCGCCGCGCTCGACCTCGCGGGCAGCGTGACAGGATACGACGGGCGCGTTAGGGTGCGGCCGTGACGACCGGGGGTGGCGAGACGAACAGCGCGCCGCGTTGGCCGAGCCGCCGCGCGCCCGAGGCGGCCGTGAGCGTCTCGCCGGACGTCGACGGCGCGCAGCCCGCGGCCACCGGCTCGCTCGAGCGCGAGTATGAGCTGCTCGAGCGCCTCGGACGCGGCGGCATGGCCGACGTGTACGCAGCGCGGGACCGCCACCTGCTGCGCACGGTCGCGGTCAAGCTCCTGTCGGGTCGCTTCCTCGAGGATCCAGGCGAGCGCGCGCGCTTCTTGATGGAGGCGCAGGTCGCCGCGCAGCTCGAGCACCCGAACATCGTCCCGTTCTACGGCCTCGAGTCGACGGCCACCGGCGGCCTGGCGTTCTCGATGCGGCTGGTCGAGGGCGAGACACTGAGCGAGTACTTCGCGGGCGCGCGGACAGCGGCGCGGCGGGGCGAGACCGCGAGCGGGCCGTACAGCCTCAAGAGCCGCCTCGAGCACGTAGCGCGGGTCGGCGACGCGCTCGCGTACGCGCACGAGCGCGGCGTCATCCACCGCGACGTCAAGCCGCGCAACGTCATGCTCGGCACCCACAACCAGCTCTACCTCGTGGACTGGGGCATCGCGCGCGTGCTCGCGGCGGAGGGCGCCGGTATCGAGACCGCGCGGCACGACGGCACGACCTTCGCCCGGAGGGTGCGCACCTCGGACGTCACCGACACGCGCTTCGGCGACATCACCGGGACGGTCCGCTACATGCCGCCCGAGCAGGCGAACGGGCGCGTCGATCTTCACGGTCCCGCGTCCGACCAGTTCGCGCTCGGCATGATGCTGCAGGAGGCCCTCACGCTGCGGCTGCCGCGGACGAGCCCAACGCCCGAGGAGACGCTGCAGATGGCGCAGCGCGGGCAGCGCGACCCGATCCGCGCGTTCGAGGGCGAGCGCATCCCGAAAGCGGTCGTCAAGATCATCGAGCGGGCCACGGCGACGGATCCCGCGGACCGATACCCATCGGTGAACGCCCTCGTCGAGGACATCCGGCGCTTCATGCGCGACGAGCGCGTGTCCGTGTGGCGCGAGCCGGTCGCCTCGCGCATCTGGCGACGGGTCGGCCAGCGGCCCGAGGTCACGCTCCTCACCTTCGTGGCGCTGCTCTGCGCGGCCATCGCCTACGGCGCCTACAACCGCTACGAGACGACCGAGGTGCGCCGGCAGAGCGCCGAGCGAGCCGTGCGCCGCGCGAACCTCACGGCCGAGGTGATGACCCGCGGAGACCAGCTCGAGCGCAGCCTCGGTCGGGCCGAGCGGCTGCTCGAGGGGCTCGGCGCGGCGACCAAAGCGCGCCTGTCCGAGCCCGCGCCGCAGCAGGG
Organism: Myxococcales bacterium; assembly: GCA_020430775.1. Classification (GTDB taxonomy): domain Bacteria; phylum Myxococcota_A; class Polyangia; order Polyangiales; family Houyiibacteriaceae; genus JAGQJE01. Next base: position 5,284 of record JAGQJE010000294.1, on the reverse strand, counting down.
GCGCCCCGCGCACATCATCTACGCCGACGGCTCGTTGTCGAGCCCGTTCCCGACCGAGATGTCCCGGCGGCGCAAGCAGCGCGTCGGGTACGACAACGCGGTCTTCTACGCCCCGGTGCCACCCGGAGACCAGTCGCTCGACTCGTTCCTCGCACAGATCGCGCCGCTCGGACCCGTCGTGCGTCAGGTGACCCTCCGCAGCCACGGCGAGAGCGCCGCGCTGCTCCCGCGCGCGCAACAGCGGGCGCGCTTCGATGCGAGCGACGACCTGTCGATCGCCAGCAGCTACGTCGCGTTCCCGAACGGCGCGATGGTCGGCTTCCCGGCGGTGACCACCCTCCCGGCGGGCTACGACCCGCGGACCCGCCCGTTCTACGTCAACGGCGCGAGCGCGATCGGCCCGACGTGGGGCTCGCCGTACCAAGACATCACCGACGGAGGCATCTTCCTCCCCTGCAACCTGGCCGTACGGGACGCCCAGGGTCGGCTGCTGGCGGTGGCCGGCGTCGAGCTGCGCCTCGATGAGCTCGCCGCGTCGCTGACCATGCCCATCCCCGGCTTCCTCGTCGCCGCGCTCGTCAACAACGACGGGGGGCTCGTCGTCCGCTCGCACCCGGGCGCCGGCGCGACGCCGAAGCTCCCGCACGGGGACGCCGAAGGGATCGAGAGCCTCGTCTACGACGGACACGCGCCGAAGGTCGTCCGTGACGCCATTCGCGCCGGCGATACCGTCTCCCAGCTCGAAAAGGACGGCTCGATCTTCGTCCTCGACCGCCTCAACTACGTGAACCTCACGCTCGTCGTCGAACTCGACGCCGCGATCTACGACGCGAGCTGAACGAGGCGTCCCCACGCGGGCCCCACCGAAGCCTCTTGCCTCCGCCCGCGCGGCTCGTCACGTTCGAGCCGATGCAGCTCCACGCCCACACCGCCGACGAGGTCCGGGAGGCGGCGCGCGAACGCCTCCCGAGCGGAGCCGGGGCGGCGCAGCGCGTCTACGCCGACGCGCTCCGCCGCGGGCGCTTCGACCCACTCGCGCTCGGGCTCAGCGCCGCGTCGGCGTCCGCGTGGCGCACGCACTTCGCGTTCGCGCTCCCCGAGGTCGCCCGCGTCGTCGACGAAGACGGACCGCTCGGCCCCACCTCGAAGGCGGTGCTCCGGCTCGCCGACGGCCTCGAGTGCGAGGCGGTCCGCATCCCGATGGGGCGAGACCGCTTCACACTGTGCGTGTCGAGCCAGGTCGGCTGCAAGATGGGCTGCACGTTTTGTGAGACGGCGAAGCTCGGGCTGCTGCGTCACCTCGACGCCGGAGAGATCGTCGGACAGCTCCTCGTCGCGCGCGACCGCCTCGGGTGGGCGATTCGGAACGTCGTCTTCATGGGCATGGGCGAGGCGCTCGACAACGCAACGAACGTCATCCAGGCGCTCCGCGTCCTGAACGACCCGGCCGGGATCGCGCTCGCGCAGGAACGCATCACCGTCTGCACGGCGGGGCACGTGCGAGGCATTCGCAGGCTCTCCGCCGCCGGCTTCAAGCGCCTGAACCTCTCGGTCAGCCTGAACGCGGCCAACGACCCGCTCCGCAGCCAGCTCATGCCCGTCAACCGCGTGACCCCGCTCGATGAGCTCCAGGCGACGCTGGCGGCGTACCGGCCTCGCCGCAACTTCGCCTTCGGCGTGAACTACTGCCTGATGCCCGGCCTGAACGACCGCCGCTCGGACGCCTCCGCGGTCGCCGCGTTCTGCGCGCCCCTCGAGCGCGTCCTCGTGAACGTCATCCCGTACAACCCGGGCACGGAGCCGCTGACGCGGGCGCCGACCGACGCCGAGGTCGACACCTTCATCGGCTGGCTGCGGGACGAGGGGCTGCCCGTCCGTCGGCGAATCACCAAGGGGCGCTCCGTGATGGCCGCCTGTGGTCAGCTCGGAAACCGCGCGCTGCGCGAGCAGGTGCGGCGCCGGCGGTCGCGCTGAGCGGGCGTCAGCCGTCCGCGCGCTTCGCGGCCTTGCGGGCGCGGCGGCGCGCGGTGGCCTCGGCGGCGAGTTCGCGGTCCTCGTCCGTCTCGAGGAGGAGCGCCGGCACGGGGGCGGGTCGACCGTCCGCGTCCACGTTGACGAAGGTCGCCCGCGCGTCGACGCAGAGCACCCGCGCGCACGTCGCGGCCTCCTCGCGGTAGACCGTCACGCCGACCTCCATCGAGGTCCCGAACGCCGCGTTCAGGCGCCCCTCGAGCGTGACGACGTCGCCGAGGCGAATCGGCGCGCGGAACTCGACCGCCTCGATGCGCGCGGTCACGCAGACGTGACGGGCGTGCCGCTGCGCCGTGATCGCGGCGCACACGTCGATCCACCCCATGATCGTGCCGCCGAACGTGGTCCCGACGACGTTGGTGTGCTGCGGCAGGACGTGCTCGGTCATGATGGTCGCGCTCTCGCGAGGGCTGCGGCTCGGCAGGTCGGCGGTACCCATGGGGACGGAGCGTATCACCGGCGCTCGAACGGCGCGGGGCGCGGGGCGCGAACGACGGGGGCCGCTCGAACGGCGTGGGGCGCGGGGCGCGGGGCGCGAACGACGGGGGCCGCTCGAACGGCGTGGGGCGCGTCGGTCCACTCGACCACCCGCGGCGCCGCATTATGCTCGGCCGAATGGCACCTCAGCCGCGCGACCCGAGCCCTACCCCGGAGGCGGAGACCCCCCGCGCCGGACGCGTCGCGCTCGTCGGGCGGCCGAACGTCGGCAAGTCGACGCTGCTGAACGCGGCGCTCGGCCAGAAGCTCGCGATCGCGACGCCGACGCCGGGCACGACGCGGACCTGCTTGCTCGGCGTCTACGCGAGCGACGAGCCGCCGACGCAGATCGCGTTCATCGACACGCCGGGGCTGCATCGACCGAAGAGCGCGCTCGGACGGGTCCTGCGGGAGCAGGCCGCGCTCGGGCTCGAGGGCTCGGACGCCGTGGTCATGATGATCGAGGTACCACGGGGTCGCGGCGCCGGGACGATCTCCGAGCAGGACGCCGCCGTGCTGGAGCTCGTGCAGGCGGCGGGTCGCCCCACGGTGCTCGTCATCAACAAGGTCGACCTCGTGCGAGACAAGTCGCGCCTGCTCCCGCTCATCGACGCGGTCGCGGCGCAGCTCTCTCCGGAGGCGGTCGTCCCCGTCTCGGCGCTCCGGGGGACCAACCTCGACGCGCTCCTCGCGGAGCTGCGCGCGCTCTTGCCCGAAGGGCGCCTGTACGACGACGGCGACGACGTCCTCACCGACCGCCCCGAGCGCTTCTTCGTCGCCGAGCTGCTGCGCGAGGCGGCCATCGCCGAGACCCGAGCCGAGGTGCCGCACGGCCTCGCCTGCGTCATCGACACCTTCGAGGAGCGCGGTGGGCTCGTGCGCATCGAGGCCACGATCGTCGTCGAGAAAGAATCGCACAAAGGCATCGTCATCGGGGCGCGGGGCGCGCGGCTCAAGGCGATCGGCACGGCCGCGCGGGGCGAGATGGAGCGCCTGCTCGAGCGCAAGGTGTTCCTCAAGCTGTGGGTCAAGGTCATGCCGAAGTGGACGGCGAACCCGGCGGTGGCGCGCCGCCTCGCCACCGAGGTCGAGCAGCCGTGAGCCGGCGACCTCCGGTCGACCCGAACGCCGGACGCGTACCGGCCGGCGCCCTCGGACCCCGCCCACTCGTGGCGATCGTCGGTCGTCCGAACGTCGGTAAGAGCACGCTCTTCAACCGGCTGAGCGGGCAGCGGCTCGCGATCGTCGAGGACCTCCCGGGCGTCACGCGGGATCGCAACTACGCGGGCGCCTGGGCGCTCGGCAAGGAGTACGTGCTGGTCGACACCGGCGGGTTCGACCCCGAGAGTGACGACCCGATGCGCGCCGGCATCGCGACGCACGTGCAGCTCGCCATCGAAGAGTGCGACGTCGTGTTGTGCGTGCTCGACGCGACCACTGACCCCATGCCCGCCGATCGGGAGGCCGTCGCGCTGCTGCGGCGATCCGACAAGCCGGTCCTGTACGTGGCGAACAAGGCCGACTCCCCAGGGCGCGCGCTCGGGGCCACCGCGCACTACGAGCTCGGCCTCGACGCGGTCCTGCCCGTGTCGGCGCTGCACGGACGGGGCCTGGGCGAGCTTGAAGAGGCGCTCTGCCGGGCGTTGCCTGAGCCTGAGCGGAGCAGCGAGGCGACGGGCGACGACGCGACCGAGGGCGTGCCCCGCGTCGCCATCGTCGGCCGGCCGAACGCCGGGAAGTCCTCACTCGTCAACGCACTCGCGGGCGAAGAGCGCCAGCTCGTGGATGCACGCGCCGGCACCACGATCGACAGCGTCGACACCCTCGTCGTGCGGGACGGCCGCCCGCTCGTGCTAATCGACACCGCGGGCATCCGGCGCAAGCGCGCGAAGAAGTCCGGCGTCGAGACGCTCAGCATCTTGCAGGCGATCCGCGCGATCGAGCGGAGCGACGTGGTGGTGCTGCTCATCGACGCGGCAGCCGGGGTCGGCGAGCAGGACGCGAAGATCGCCGGCCTCGCCGTCGACCGCGGCAGGGCGCTTGTGCTCGCCATGAACAAGACCGACCTGCTGGCTCGCGGCGAGGAAAAGCGCGCGATGGACCGCGCGCGCGAAGTGCTCGCGTTCGTGCCGTGGGCGCCGATGGTGACGCTGAGCGCGACGGAATCGAAGGGCATCGCGCCGCTGCTCGGACGCGTGCACGATGCGGTCGACGCGCATCGCACGCGCGTCACGACGGGGGAGCTGAACCGCTTCTTCGAGCAGGTGCTCGAGACCCACCCACCGCCGTCGATGAACAACCGCCCAGTGCGCCTCTATTACATCACGCAGGCGCTGGCCAAACCGCCGACCTTCATCATCGTCACCAACGAACCGAAGGGCGTCCACTTCAGCTACCAGCGCTACGTCGCGAACCAAATCCGCAAGCGCTTCGGCTTTCGCGGCACTCCGGTCCGCGTGTTCTACCGAGGGAAGTCCCGCAAGCCGCGCTGATCCCGCGGCGCACACGAGCGGCCGCCGGCCGCCCGGCAACGCCGGTCCTCCGAGGGTACGCCGAGTTTTCGAGCAGCGGCCGCCGGCCGGGAAAGCCGGTTCTCCGAGGGTAGACCGACTCTCTCGGCGCGATCGGGGGCGCGGCGCCGCGTTCGCCTCGTGGCCCGGCTGGGTGGAGCGGGTTCTGGCCGCCCTGGTCGGCCGATCGCGGGCCGGTCGGCCGCCGGCGCGTCGATCTGGGGCGCTCCCGGCGCGCCGCGGACGCAGCGGTGCGGGCGTCCGGT
>JAGQJE010000042.1 GCA_020430775.1 Myxococcales bacterium | reverse complement strand
CTGCTAGGCTCGGCGGCGATGGGGCTCGCCGACCTCGGGTATCAGCCCTTCGAGGGCGCCAGGCTGCCGGTCCCGGCGAACTACGCGGTGATGTATCGGCATGCGCTGAGGGAGGCGTCTCGGTCGTGGCTCGTGCGGCTCGCGCTCGTGCTCGGCTGGCTCCCGGCGCTCGGTAAGACGCTCATCCTCGGCGTCGGCTACATGGCGACGCGCGGGCAGGCGTCCGTCGCGCCGTCGGGCGCCGCCGCGGCCGACGGCGCGGGCGCGCTGCTCGCGAGCCTGCTCTCGACGCAGACCTGGGTGTTCGTCTTCGCCATCACGCTCGGCGCCGGCGCGACCGCCGTCAGCGACGACCTCGCCGCGCGCGCGTTCTCCTTCTTCTTCGCGAAGCCGGTCGCCCGGCGCCACTACCTGGTCGGCCGCGTGGGCGCGGTCGCGAGCTTCTCCCTCGCGATGACGCTCGGCCCCGCCCTGCTGGTGCTCGCCGCGCTCCTCGCTACGGCCCCCACCGGCGCGCACCTCGCGCGCGCGGCCCTCGTGCTCCCGCTCGTGGCCGACGCGGCGGTGATCGCGCTCACGCTGTCCATCTGCGCCGTCGGCGTGTCGGCGCTCAGCGCGAACCGCGCGCTGGCGAGCAGCACGTGGATTCTCCTCTTCTTCGTGCCCTCGGTCCTCGCCGCCATCGCGAGCGGCCTCGCGGACTGGCCCTACCTCTACCTCGCCTCGCTCCCGTCGCTCACCGAGCGCGTCGGAGAGGCGCTGTTTCAGACCCCGCCGTCGGTCGAGCTGCCCTGGGCGCTCGCCGCGCTGGTGCTCGCGGCGGCGACGGCGCTCCTCGCCGGCCTCGCGGCGCAGCGGGTCGCCCGCGTCGAGGTCGTCCAGTGAGCGGCGTCGCGGCGCCGGTCGTCGAGCTGGAGCACGTCAGCAAATGGTACGGGCGCGTCACCGCGCTCTCGGACGTCTCGCTCCGCCTCGCGCCGGGCATCTGGGGGCTGCTCGGGCCGAACGGCGCCGGCAAGACCACGCTGCTCCGCCTGCTCGCGGGCCAGCTCGCCCCGAACCTCGGCGCGGTGCGCGTGCTCGGCGAGTCTCCGCGGCGGAGCGCGCGCGCGCGGGTCGAGATCGGGCTCTGCCCGGAGGCGGACGCGCTCTACGACGAGCTGACGGCGCTCGAGCTGGTCGCCGCCATGGCCGAGCTGAGCGGTGCCACCAAGGCCGAGGCCCGCGCGCGCGCGGCGTCGGCGCTCGAGTCGTTCGGCCTTCAGGACGCGATGGACCGCCGCGTGGGTGGCTACAGCCGCGGGATGCGCCAGCGGGTGAAGCTCGCCCAGGCCGTCGTCCACGATCCGCGCGTGCTGCTGCTCGACGAACCGCTCACCGGCACCGACCCGGTCTCGCGCAAGCACATCCTCGACGCGCTGCGGGCGCGGGCGTGCGAGGGCGCGCTCATCCTCCTGTCGACCCACGTCCTGCACGAGGTCGAGTCCTTGACCGACCAGGTGCTCCTCATCGCCGGAGGGCGCCTCGTCGCGGAGGGCCGAGCCGCCGAGATCCGCGCGCTGCTCGAGAGCCACCCGCACCACATCGTCGTCGAGTGCGACCGGCCGCGCGTGCTCGCCGCGCGCATGCTCGCGTGTCCCGGGGTCGCCGGCGTCCGTCTGCCGGACCCGCACACCCTCGTCGTCGAGGCGCGCGACCCGGACGCGGCGTACGACGCGCTCGCTACGGCGGCGGTCGAGGCGGAGCTCGAGGTCAGGTCGATCACGAGCCCCGACGCGTCCCTCGAGGCGCTCTTTCACTACGTCGTCGAGCGCGCGAGCGCCGGCGCGGGCACGGGCGCCGATCGCGCGGTCGGCCGCGCGCGCGCTCTCTCGCGGGCGTCG
>JAGQJE010000293.1 GCA_020430775.1 Myxococcales bacterium | reverse complement strand
GACCGCCGTGGCTGCGCCCACCCCGCCCGCGACGCGGCCGCCTCGCGTTCACGGCTTCTTCCTGCGCACGCCCGTGGTCACAGCGCGCGCCGGTGATCCGTCGCCCGGCTCGGCGTCGTCGTCACCCGATGCGTCGTCGCGCCCGGGGGCAGCCACCGGCGGGAGATCGAAGAACGCACGCAGCGCAAGGTAGGCTTCGCTCCTGTCGCCGGACGCCGTCCGCGCGACGAAGGGCTCCTCGACCAAGGGCGTCGCCTCGGGCCCGGCGGCTCGCTCGTCCCTGCGCGGCTTTTCGAAGGTCCACACGGTGAAGAGCGGCCCCTTGACGCCGGCGCGCGGGATGACGTCGCGCCGGCGCAGGGGGCGCAGGCCACACGCACGCGCCGCCCCGAGCGCACGCTCCGGTGTCCTGGCGTCGGCGCATACCACGAGCGCGCCGCCCGGGGCGAGGGCCGCCGCCGCGGCCTCGACGTACGCCTCGACGCCGCCGCGCAGCTCGACGCGGGCATAGCGGCGCTGCGGGTCGGGGGAGGGTGTCGACGCGCCGGCGCGTTGATACGGCGGCGTCCCCGTCACGAGGTCGAAGGGGCCGTAGTCGACGGTGAGCCCGTCCATTTGCGCGCGGTCGCGGAGGTCTCCGAGGTCGAGAACGGCCCGCCCGGCGACGCCGTTGCGGGCGACGTTGCGCCGCGCAAGCTCGATCGACAGGGGCTGCGCTTCGACGCCGACGCACTGGGCGCCGGGGAGCTTGTAGGCGACCATCAGGAGCACCGAGCCGACCCCGCAGCCGAGGTCGAGGTAGCGCGTGGCGTCGGGCCGAGCCGCGACCGCCTCCCACGCGGTGACCACGTCGTCGAGCGAGTAGCGGTGCCCGCCGCGGCGCTGCCACACGCGAAAACGCCCGGTCAGCGCGTCGTCGCTGAGCTCATCGATGCGTCGTCGCCCGTCCGCCGTGTCCACCTGTCCCGTCTGACTTCGCGAGGGCGTGCGCGCAAGGCGAGTCGCCCGCGCGCGCCGCCCGCCGCCTATCGCGAGGAGGCCTCGTAGGCCGGGTGCGACGCGCCGCGGAACTCGTTCATGGCGTCGAGCTCGCTGTGCGCCGGGGCGAAGCCCGTGGCGCTCTTGAACGCGGTGCTGTCGACGACGATGGGGTACTTGATGTGCTCGACCGCGCCCTTCGGCAGCCTCGGGAGGCCGAAGCGACCGAGCGCGAGGTTCACGAGCGCCTCGGGCACGGGGGTGTTCTTGCGGCCGGTCTCGCGGATGACGACCGAGAGCGGCAGCGGGGGCGGGCCCGAGACGTTGTAGACGCCGTGCAAGCGGCGCTCGAGGGCGAGCGCGATCGCGGCGGCGGCGTCCGCCTCGTGCATCACGTGGAAGAGCGGGTCGAAACCGAGGACGGTGGGCACGCGCGGCCCCCGCAGGAACGAGCCGAGGGTGCCTCGGCCGCTCGGGCCGAGCGTGTAGCAGAGCCGGAGCACACAGGTGGCGAGCTGGGGATGCCGCCACAGCGCAGAGCCCGCGTAGAGGTCGGCCGCGACGAGGTCCGCCAGCTCCGGGAAGCTGCTGAGCCCCATCGGGGGCTCGTCCTCGGCGTGGTACAGAGCCGAGTCTGGCGCCGCGCCGTAGTACGTGTGCCGGCCGACGAACACGAGCTGCGAGACCGCGTAGCGGTCGCAGTAGTCGACCATCGCGCGCGTGCCGTGCAGGTTGATGCGGAAGCGGTCCGGGCTCTGGTGGCGAAGGTGTGTGACGGTCGCCATGTGAACGACCGCGTCCGGGCGGCGCGTCCGAAACACGTCCTCGGCGGGCCGCTTCCGGACGTCGACCTGGAACATCTCGACGCCGGGCGGCGCGCTCGGCCAAGGGCGACGATCGATCCCGAGCAGCTCGTGCCCCGCCTGCAAGAGCTCCGCGGCGACGAGCCGCCCGAGCTTGCCGGTGATGCCTGTGACCAACACCTTCATCGCGACCCCCTCTTCAGTTCAGGCGCGCAGGCGTACAGCCGCGGGCCGGCACGCCTCGCCCGTGTGTCTCACCCGAACGCGATCTCGGACTCCCGCAGCCGCCCGGCTCTGAGCGCGGCGCCCTGTTCGAGGAGCCGCGCGATGCGGGCGCGGACGCGCTCGACGTGCTCGAGCACCTCGTCGTCCGGCTCACGGCCGGTCCCCTCGAAGCGCATCGGCTCGCCATAGATGAGCGTGAGCCGCGCCGGTCGCGGTAAGGGCAGCACGTACCGGGTCACGGGGACGTAGGGAACGCCCAGCAGCTTGCCGAGGCCGTAGAGGTTGCGGACGGTGGGGATGGCCTCCCCGCCCCCGAGGAACGCGAAGGGGACGACGGGCGAGCGCGTGGCCATCGCGAGCCGCATGAAGCCGGTCCCGAAGCGCACGAGCGTGTGCGCTTGCGACGCGAGCTTCGCCGTCCCGCGGGCCCCCTCCGGGAAGACGAGCAGCAGCCGATCGTCCTCGAGCAGGCGCACCGCGTGCTCGGGCAACCCGGTGAACTGCCCGACGCGGCAGAGCAGTCGCGAGACGCCGGGCAGCGACGCGAGGAAGCGGTCGAGCATCGCGTGGATGAGCCTCGGCGGCTCGAGCTCGAAGAACCCGCTCGCGATGACGATCGCCCCGTCGAGCGCGACGCCGCCCGAGTGGTTGCCGACGAGCATCGCGCGGCCGGAGGCAGGCACGTGCTCGGCGCCGACGACGAGGACGTCGAAGTAGTTGTGGTAGAGCCACTCGCTGCGCGAGAAGTACTCGGCGAGCGCGCGCTTGTCGATGCCGTACGGGTCGACGCCGTACGGGCTGAAGGGCAGCGCGAGCCGCTCGACGCGCTCGCGGACCGTCGCGCTCACCACGCGCACCCGCCGGTTCGTGCCATGCGCTCCTCTGTACAGCATGGGGACGCGGCCGCAACGCCCGGTCCCGCCTCGACCCGCCGGGAGCGGACGAACCCCGCCCGGCCCCGCAGCACGATCGTCCACTACCCATATGAGCGCAAGAACACTAGGCTAGCACGGTGCCGACCGCCGCTGCCCGTTCCCGAGACGCCAACGAGGCGACCGACATCGCCCATCGCCTCGTCGACCACGTCGCCACCGTGCTCGAAGGCAAGCGCGCGGTCATCGAGCTGGCGGTCGTCACCTTGCTCGCGCGGGGCCATCTCCTCATCGAGGACGTCCCGGGCGTCGGCAAGACGACGCTCGCCCGGGCGCTCGCGGCGTCGCTCGGTGTGTCGTTCCGCCGGGTGCAGTTCACGTCCGACCTGATGCCGGCGGACGTGCTCGGCGGCAACGTCTACGAACCCTCGACGGGCAAGTTCTCGTTTCGTCCGGGCCCCATCTTCACGAACGTCCTGCTCGCCGACGAGATCAACCGCACGACCCCGAAGACCCAGAGCGCGCTGCTCGAGGCCATGGACGAGGGCCGCGCATCCATCGACGGGCACACGCACGCGCTCGGCGACCCCTTCTTCGTCGTCGCGACCCAGAACCCGCAGGACTTCTACGGGACGTACCCGCTGCCCGAGTCGCAGCTCGACCGCTTCCTGGTCCGGACGCACATCGGCTACCCGCCCCCGGAGGTCGAGCGCTCGGTGATCGATCGACGCAGAGGCCGCGATCCGATCGACGGCCTGTCGCCGGTCATCTCCCGCGACGAGCTCGCCACGGCGCAGCGCGCGCTCGACCACGTCCGCGTCGAGGCCGCGGTCATCGAGTACCTGCACGACGTGGTGCTGCGCACGCGGCGCTCGCCGCTCCTCGCGCTCGGGGTGTCGACCCGCGCCGCCCTCGGGCTCGAGCGAACCATCCGCGCGCGCGCGGTGGTCGAGGGGCGGGCGTACGCCCTGCCGGACGACGTCAAGCAGCTCGCCGTGCCGGTGTTCGCGCACCGCGTGCGTGTCGGCGAGTCCGCGCACGGGCAGCACAGCCGGGCCGACGCCGAGGCGATCATCCAGGAGATCGTCGACTCCCTCCCGGTCCCGGTATGACCGCGCGGCGCGAGGGCGCCGACGGCTGGTCCCGGCCGCGGCGCCGGCGAAGGTTCCGCCTGACCCGCGAAGGCAAGGCGTTCGTGGGGGTGACGATCGGGGTCGGCGCCGCCGCGGTGAACACCGGCAACAACCTGCTCTACCTGCTCCTCGGGCTCCTGCTGAGCCTCGTGCTCGCGAACGGGGTGCTCTCGGACCTCGCGCTGCGACGGGTGCGGCTGCGCCGGCGCCTGCCGCAGCGGCTCTTCGTCGGGCGGACCGCGCTCGTCGAGATCGGCCTGCGCAACGACAAGCGGCGGCTCCCGAGCTACGCGCTCGAGGTCCGAGACCCGACCCTCGCGGACATCGCGACCGCGCGCTGCCACTCGCTCAAGATCGCCCCGGCGAGCGACCGTGCGGTCGCGTGTCCGGTCGTGCCGGTGCGGCGCGGACCGCTCCGGCTCGAGGCGCTCGAGCTCGGCACGCGCTACCCCTTCGGCCTGGTCGAGAAGTGGCAGCCGTACGACCTCCCCGCCGAGGCGATCGTCTACCCCGCGCTCGCTCCGAGCGAGACGCTCGACGGCAGCCTGCAGCAGGAGGGGCCCGACGCGCCGCACGACGCGATCGGCCGAGGCATCGAGGTCGCGAGCCTGCGCGACTACCGTGACGGCGACGAGGCGCGCGACATCCACTGGCTGCGCAGCGCGTCGGTCGGGGAGATCGTCGTCCGCGAGCGCGAGCGCGACACCACGCGGACCGTCTCGCTGCTGCTCGACAACCGCGTGACCGAGCCGGACGACGCGCCGTCACGGGCGGCGTTCGAGCAGACCGTCTCGCGGACCGCGACGCTCGTCGCCCGCTCGCTCGCGTCGGGGATCACGGTCGAGGTGCTGACGCGCGGCGACCGGTCTCCGTTGGTCGCAGGCGGCTCCGACCCGGACCCGCTCTGGCGCTTCCTCGCGCTCGTCGATCGGGTGCCGGCAGACGTCGCCGGGCCCTTCCCCGAGGCCCGCGGCGAGCCCTACCCCCTGGTGTCCGTCGGCGCGCCGAACGCGGCCGCGCGGGACGCGGGTGCGCGCGGGCTGGGGGCGGAGCCGCTCAAGCCGCGCCGAGGGCTCCGCGCGAAGCGCAGCCGGACCGCGCAGGCGGGCCCGACGAGCGAGGCCCGACGATGAGGTTTCGGCTGCTGCACAAGATCGTCACGTACGTGATCGCGTCGATCGGCCTGTTCGCGCTGACCTTCGAGGGCGGCCTCGGTGGCCTGCGCGCCCTCGTGATGGCGCTCGTCGTGATCGCGACCTGGTTCGCGGAGGAACCCCTGCTCTCGACGCGTGGCTACCGCGTGTTCTGGAACCGCGCCGTCGTCGGCGTGTTCGCCGTGCAGGCCTTCCGCGCGTTCGCCGGCGCGTCGCTGCTCGACCTCGGCATCGAGTACGCCGCGTTCCTGCAGGTCTCTCGCCTCGCCTATCGACGGACGGCGAACGAGTACCAGCAGGTCACGATCCTCGCGTTCCTCGACCTCATCGCCGCGACGGTGCTCTCGACGGGGCTCGACTACGCGGTGGTGTTCCTCGGCTTCGTGATCGTGGTGCCGTGGATGCTCGCGCTCACCCACCTGCGACGTGAGATGGAGGAGCAGTACCAACCCGGCCGCGCGCACGACGAGCCGATGACGCGGGACCTCGCGCGCGCGCTCGAAAACGATCACGTCGCGGGGGCGGGCTTTCTCTTCGGGACGACGCTGCTCGCCGTGCCGCTCTTCCTCACGACGGCGATCTTCTTCTTCGCCTTCCCGCGCGTCGGCAAGGGCTTCTTCACGCTCGGCTCGGACCGCGGGGAGCGCGTCACCGGGTTTGGGTCCAACATCCAGCTCGGCGGCTTCGGTGTCATCCGCGACGACCCGACGGTGGTGCTGCGCGCCGTGCCGGCCACCCTCCCGGACTCACCGCCGACCAGCATCGAGCTGCGCCTGCGGGGAACCTCGTTCGACCACTACGACCACGGCCTGTGGTCGCGCTCGAGTTCGAGCGCACACCAAATCTACCCGGAGCGCGGCAGCTACGTCCTCGTGCGACCGCCGCGCCCGGACGACCGCGCCTACCGCATCCTCCTCAGCTCGCTCGACGAGCCGGTGCTCTTCTTCCCGCAGGGCACGGTCGCGTTCGGGGCGCCCGCGCGCATCAAGAACGCGCGCGCGATGCCCCGGCGCTTCATCCGCGATCTGGGCGGGGAGGTGCGGTACGTCGAGCGGCCGTCGCCGGTCATCCAGTACGACGTCTACGTCGATCCGAGCAGGCCGCCCGTCTACGCGACGTTGTCGGCGCGCGAGTACGCGCTCTACCTGCAGCTCCCGAAGGGCCAGGAGAAGGTCGCCGCCCTCGCCGCGGAGGTCACCGCGAGCGCGCAGACGCCGGAGGCGAAGGCCGCCGCCCTCGAGAGCTACCTCGCCCGCTCGGGCAAGTTCAAGTACACGCTGCACCAGCCGGACGCGGAGGACGAGGATCCGCTGGACGTCTTCCTCTTCAAGGTGAAGGCCGGACATTGCGAGTACTTCTCGAGCGCGATGACGGTCATGCTCCGGACGATCGGCGTCCCGGCGCGCAACGTCGCCGGCTTCCTCGGCGCGACGTACAACCCCTACGGGCGGTACTACGCCGTCCGCAACGGCGACGCGCATAGCTGGGTCGAGGCCTACATCGACGGCGCCTGGCGAACGTACGACCCGACGCCGTCCGGGCGCGCCGTCATGGCGAGCGAAGGAGGCCTCTTTGGCGCCATCTCGGAGCTGGTCGACGCGCTGCGCACGCGCTGGGACACGGACGTCGTGCAGTTCGACCTCAACACGCAGATGCGCTGGGCGCGCGGGCTCCGCGACTGGATGCAGCGGTGGCGCGAGCAGCACCGCGGGTCGGGGCTCGCCGGAGCGCCGGGCGGCTCGGGTGGGGGCGCGGACCACGACGCCGCCACGCGCGCGTGGATGCAGACGCTCGGCGGCGGGGCGCTCGCCGTGCTCCTGCTCGGGTTGGTGCTCTTCGGCGCCTGGTGGCTGCTGAGGGGGCGGCGCGGTGGCCGCGGCGAAGACCTCGACGGGAGTCGACGCGAGGCGATCGCGCTCTATCGCACGCTCGAGCGGTCCCTCCGGCGCGCGGGGCACCCCCGCCCGCCTGGTCGGACACCGAGCGAGCACGTCGACGCGCTCCGGCAGAGCGGCGCCGCCGAGGCGGAGCCGACGCGCGAGGTGACCGAGGCGTACCTCGAGGCGCGCTTCGGCGACGCGCCGATCCCGCCGGAGCGCCGCGCGCACTTACAACGGCTCGCGCGGCACCCCGAGCGCCCCGCGCGCTGAACGCGTCAGCGGAGCGTCACGGTGGTGGTCATCACGAGGCCGCGCGGGGTCATCCGCAGGTCGCCGCTCGCACGCTCGAGCCGGTCGTACTGCTTCGCGAGCGCCTCGACGGTCGCCGACGCGCCGACGGTCGACGCGCCGGAGGCGCGCTGCTCGAGCGCCGCGTCGACGGCCTTCAGGGGGCCGACGGCGGCCCGCATCCACCCGGCGACCGTTCTGCCGTCAAACTGCCACGTGGCGAGCGCGCCCGGCCCACCCGCAGGCGCCGCCATGGCGGCGTCGAGCTTGGCGTCGCCGTCCGCGCCGACCGAGACCCCCACCGCCTGCGCGCTCGCGGCGATGAAGGCAGGCCCGCGGACCTGCGGCGCGAGGCCGTCCGGCAGCCGGTGCGCGCGGCCGTCACGCGGGACATCGTCGAGGTCGCGGGCGCCTGGGAGCACATGCCGGACGACCGCGAGCGCACGGTCGACGTCGCTCACGGCGACGATCAGCCGCGCGTCGATCGAGACGTCTCCCGGTGACTTCACGGCGAGCGCGTCGAGCGCAACCGACACGCCGCGGACGAACCCAAACGCCCCGTCGGTGAAGCTGAGCGTGTCCGTATCGACGAGGGTCGCGTACACGTTCAGCGGCTCGAGCGCCGGGCACGTAAAGGGGGCGAGCGCGATGCCCTCGACCTGCGCCGCCACCATCGACGCGAGCTGCGGGAGCGGGAGCGCCCACGCGGTGGAGGCGCCGCCGGCGAGCGGCGCGGCGAGGCCGGGCAGCGGCGTCGCGAGACCCGCGAGCGCGGCGGTCAGATCGGGGGCGAGCGCGACGGTGACGTTCGCCTCGGCGACCTTCGGTTCCCGATCCGCGCCCGCGTAGGTGACCTCCGGCACGCGAGCCGCGACGCGGGCGAGGTCCGAGCGGCAGGGCGGCTCGTCGAGCGACGCGATCCACCCCAGGACTTCGTCGTTCGCGCCGAGGGCCTGCGCGTACGCCCGCGTCGTCGACCTCGCGCCGGCGCTCAACGCGCGAAACAGCTCGCCCGTGTCCACGAAACCCACCTCGGTCGCGGGCATCTTCGCGGCCTTCGCGATGACGTCGAGCCGCGCCTCGATCGTCTTCGGCGCGTCCATCCCAACGGCGCGGCGCAAGGCGGCGACGAAGCCGTCACGCGCGGCGACCGACCGCAGGCGGGCGAAGAGCCCGCCTCCGCGACCGGCGCCGAGGACCGTCCCGAGGGCGCGCTCGTCGAGGTCTTGTGGCACGAGCGCGAGCATCCCCTGCCCGTCGTCGTGCGCCGCGATGAGCCTCAGCGGGGTCTGGCCGAGCGCCAAGGTGCGGTACGCGACGCCCTCGGCCAGGCCGTTCGAGAGGGGCAGGTGCGCCGCGGACGAGAGGCGCGCCAGCGCTCGCTCGAACGCGGCGGGGTCGTCGAGCTCGAAGCGCACCACCGGCGCGCCGGCGGTGAGATACGCCGCGAAGCGGCCGCCGAGCTTCACGCCCGCGTCGGCCGCGAGCTGCCGCGTCGTCTTGCCCTGCATCTCGTCCGCGGCGGCCCGGAGCGCGCGCGCGAGGGCCGGCGCGTGTGGGTCGAGGCTGCCCGCGAGGGTCCGGAGGCGCTCCAACTCGGCCGGGAGCGCGGCGTCCGCGACGGACAGACGCGCGTCGAGCACTGCCGGCGGCGTCCGAGCGGTCCTCGCGTAGGCCGCGGGAGCGTCCGCCGGGACGAACGCGAGCACGGGGTCGCCGGCAGCCCGGCCGCTGCACGCGGCGAGCGCGAAGCAGAGCGCCGCGAGAGGCAGCGCGCGTGTGAGCAGTCGCATCGTTCGAAATCGCTTCGCGTCGGGGCCCGAGCGCTAGCGGAGCGCCATGTACGCGGCGATGGCCGCGAGGACGATGACGGCTCCGATGAGGACCCAGGAGGGACCGATCGGGCGCCGACGCCAGACGTCGCGGCCGGACTTGCCCTGCCTCGGGGCCGAGGATGGCGGCAGCGACGGAGCCTTCGACGGCCCCATGTCGAGCGGCATGGTCGCGCGGTCGGCCTTCTCACCGAGCTCGGCCACCGCCTCGTCGACCAGATCGCCGAGCGGCACGCTGGACGACGCGCGGGCCTCGGACGCGCCACCGCCGGCGGCAGCGAGGTCGCGCCCGGACGCAGGCTCGTCCTCGCCGGTGGCCGGCACCGGATCGGTCGGGCGCTCGCTCAGGTGCTTCGCCGGCGGCGGACCGGCGGCGGCGGCCTCGCGCCACCGCGGCGCCTCGGGCACCGCCCCGTGGACGTCGCTCGCGACGGCCTCGAGCGCATCGCCCACGACGTCGTCGTCCTTGAACCAGTCGGCAGGGTTTTCAAAGGCGTCGCCTGCGTTCCCGCGGCGGGCGGCCTTCGGATCGGTGGGGTCAGATTCAGACATGTCCTCGAGAGAAGTGAAGCGCCGCAGCTCCTCTTGGATGAGGCGCTCGATGCTTTGGCGGGGTTCCGTGGGTTCTTGCAGCCGTACCACGTCGGCGAGGGTCGAGCGCACGAGGTTTGCGACGTCGTACGCGGTGACCTTTAGCTGGCGACTGAAGAGGTACCCTGCCAGAGCATCGCCCAGCTCGCGAGCCGACTGGAACCGGTCGCCCAGCTCCCGCGCGAGCGCCTTCTGGACGATGGCGTCGAGCTCCGAGTCGACGTCTCGGCGCTCGGCGGCGAGGCTCGGGACCTCGCCCTGGCGGACCTTCTGCACGGTGGCGTAATCGGAGTCGCCGAGGAAGAGCCGGCGGCCGGCGAGCAGCTCCCACAGGACGATCCCGACGGCGTAGATGTCGGCGCGCGCGTCGACCTGCTCGCCCGCCGCGGTCTGCGGGGAGAGGTAGCCGAACTTGCCCTTCACGATGCCCGGATCGGTCTGCTCGAGCTGTGTGCTCGCCTTGGCGAGCCCGAAGTCGGTGACCTTCACCTCGCCGCGGCGGCTGAGCAGGACGTTCGGGGGGGACACGTCGCGGTGCACCAACCCGAGCGGACGTCCGTCCTCGTGCAGCTCGTGCGCGTAGCTGAGGCCGCGGCAGGTCTCCATCGCGATGTAGAGCGCGGCGGGTACGGGGAAGTCGTGCTCCTGCTCGCGCAAGCCGCTCATCACGGCCTTCAGGTCGCACCCGTCGACGTACTCCATGACGAGGAAGTACGTCCCCTCGGACTGGCCGATGTCGAAGACGCTGACGACGTTCGCGTGGCTGAGCCGGGCGCAGAGGCGGGCCTCGTCGAGGAACATCCCGATGAAGCTCTGGTTCGACGCGAGGTGAGGCAGGACGCGCTTGATCGCGACGCGCTTCTTGAAGCCCTGGACGCTGATCGCCTCGCCGAGGAAGACCTCTGCCATCCCTCCGGACGCGATTCGTTCGACGACGCGGTATCGTTGCTCTGCCATGGCACCCAAGGGCGACCGCGATTCTGGGGCGGCGTAGGACGCAGCGTCAAGCTAGCGCCTCGGACGGCGCGCGTCGCTCAGGCGGAGCTGGATCTTTCCGTTCAGAAGCGACCGCACGCCGCAACCTCCTCCGAGGGTAGATTCCGCGCGCCGGGTCGGGCGCCGCGGCGGGGGCGGGAGCGGGCACGGTCTCGTCCGCCCGGGCGCCGACGGCGGCGAGAATGATGAGGGCGGCTCCGACCGCCGGCAACGAGGCGGGCATCGTGATTTTCGGCATGGAAACCGGTTCACCCGATCCGGGACGAATCAATTCGCCGGATTGCGTCTCCCCGGAGGCGATTCCCCTTCCCGCCATGGGCCGCGCCCGATGGGGTTCGATCGGGTCCGAAGCGCTGATTGGCCGCAAAAG
>JAGQJE010000292.1 GCA_020430775.1 Myxococcales bacterium | reverse complement strand
CCCCGCCCCCGCGCCAGTTCCCGAACCCGCACCCGTTCCCGGCTCCGTCACCCCCGCCCCGCCGGTCGTCGCCGGCGCGAAGGGCGGCCTTCCGATCGACCCGCGCGCGGTGGCGCTCGACAGCCTGGACCTCGAGCCGCGGCGCGTCGCACCACAAGACCAGCCGCCCGAGGAGACGGCCGCCGAGCGCGATCGGCGGATGAGCGCCGTCCACAGCGCGGCGCTCGCCGCGGAGGCGAACGCGCGCCCGTGGGACCGGCGGCGTGCGGCCCCGGAGCTCGAGCGGCAAAAGGACGGCAGCTATCTCTACGAGGGCGGCGTCTTCGCCGCCCTGATCGAGCCGGACGGCAGCGTCGAGTTCTCGGACCGCGGCGGGATGCACTTCAAGCACGGCGGCGCGGGTGAGTCCATCGGCGCCACGATGGGCTTCGACGCGACCGACGCGATGTACCGGCGCCACGGCGAGGACCCCTACCGCGCGGAGCGACGCTGGTTCATGCGCGAGACGCGAGACCTGCGCGACCGCCTCGCCACGGAGCACCGCGCGCAGGTCGCCGACGCCGGGGTCGCGCGGCTCCGGCGCCGGCTGGTCCAGATCTGGAGCGACTCATCACGCCCGGTCGAGGCGCGGCGCGCGGCGATCTTTCGGATCTGGGACGCGCTCGCCGAGGGCGAGGCGGGCGCGCGCGCCCGTGAGGCCGTGCTCGGCTTCGTGCGCAGCCGCCTCCCCGAGGGGAGCCCGGCCGCGTTTCCGCCGGGCCAGCTCGCCGCGCTCAATCGCGCGCGGAGCGGTGGCCCGGCCTTCGACCCTTACTGACCGCTCGGCGCGTGACAGCGGTCGGTCACGCCGGCGCCGAGGCCGCGCCGTCCGCGCCGCCCTCGTGCGCCTGGGCCTCGTCGTGCCCGCGGTCGAGCACCCGCAGGATCATCTCGAGCGAGTCGCTGTCGAAGGGCTTGCGCACCCACTTGTTGGCGACCGAGCGCAGAAAGCGCGCGGCCTCCGCCTCGGTCTCGGCCCCCGTCATGAAGACCACGTTCGCCGCGAGGCTCGGCTGGTGCTCGCAGATGGCGCGGTAGACGGCCGGGCCGTCGGGCGGCGGCATCCGCAGGTCGATGAGCGCCGCGCCAAAGGCGTGCGCCGCGAGCGCCTCGAGCGCGGCGGCCCCCCCATACGCGACGTGGACGTCGTAGCCGTCGGCGAGCATCCCAGCGAGGCTGTCGGCGACCGGCGCCTCGTCGTCCACGATGAGCACCTTGAGGCGTTGCCGCGCGCGCGTCCCGCTCTGGCGCCGCTGCTCGGCGTCGGGCGCGGCCGGCGTCGCGAGCGGCAGCCGGCACCGAAAGACCGCGCCGCCCCCCTCGCGGTGGTGCGCCGTGAGGCTGCCGCCGAATCGCCGCACGATGCGAGAGGCCGTCGTCAGACCGATGCCGGTCCCTTCGCCGGACGCCTTCCGCGTGAAGAAGGGATCGAAGAGGCGCGGCATGTCCGCCTCGGCGATGCCCGCGCCGTCGTCCTCGACCTCTACGACGACACCCGCGTCGTCCGCGTAGGCCCGCAAGCAGATCGTCCCAGGACGCCCCGCGCGAGCGATGGCGTCCGACGCGTTCAGCAGCAGGTTGAGCGCGACCTGGCCACAGAGCGCCTCGTTTCCGCGCGCGAAGGGGAGCTGCTCCGCTAGGTTCATCTCGAGCGTGACCGCGCCGCGCAGCCGGGTCTTCGCGATCCGGGCGACCGCCTCGAGGACCGCGCGTACGTCGATCGGTCGCACAGTGTCGTCGTTCGTGCCGGCCACCATCCCGAGGTCCCGCACGGTGGCGGCGATGCGCTCGGTGCCCTCGAGTGCGCTCTGCACCAGCGGCCCGACCGCGCCGAGCTGCGACGGGTCGGCGACCGCGCGTGCGACGGCCTTCTGCAGCAGGCGGAGGTTGAGCAGGACGTAGGTGAGCGGGTTGTTGATCTCGTGCGCGACCGCGGCGGCGAGCTGGCCGACGCTCGCGAGCCGGTCGCGCTCGAGCAGGCGGGAGGAGGCGTCGACGTCCGCCGACACGTCGCGCCAGAAGGTGACCACGACGCGCTCGCCTCGGACCGTAGCCTCGCCGACGAAGAGATCGACCGCGACGCGGGCGCCGTCCTTGCGCCGCGCGAACGTGCGGACGTGGGGCCGCTGGGACGCGCGACCGAGGGCGTCCAGGATCTCTTCGCGCGCGTCTTCCGCGATGAGCTCGGTCGCGGGCATGGCGCAGAGGGCTTCGGGGGTGTACCCGAGCAGGCTCGCGACGTGGTCGTTTGCGAAGATGGCGTGGCTCTTCAGCCCGCGCGAGACGACGACGGTCAGACCGACCCCGGCGGCGTCCGCGGCGCTCAAGATCGCGGGCGCGAGGATCCGGCTCAACGTATCTGGCCTGAGATCAGGCGAATCGCGCATCACGCTCCACTATGAAGGGTAGCACATCGCCTCCCCCCGCGTTGCGGACGCGCCTTCGCTCGTCTATCTACGTCACGGCGGCCCCGCCCCGCGGGCCCGGGAAGTGACCACGATGGCAGGAAAGACGCCCGAAATGCCCTCGGCGTTCTCGCCGGTGTCGAAGAAGACGTGGGTCGAGCGCTTGGCGGCCGACGCGCGGGGAGCCCCGCTCGAGGCCCTCCGGCGCCGCGGCCTCGACGGCGTCGTCCGCGAGCCGCTCTACGCCCCAGAGGACGCGCCCGCGACCGCGCAGCCGTCCCCCGGGATCGCGCCTTACACGCGCGGCGCGCGCCCGGTCACCCGGCGCGGCTGGGTGCTGTGTCAGGAGTACGACGACCCCCGCGGCGAGCGCTGCGGTGAGGCGATCTCAGAGGGCCTCGCCGGCGGCGCCGAGGCGGTCTGGCTGCGCTGCGGGGTGGCGCGCGGGACGCGCGTGCTGACCGCGGGCGACCTCGACCGCGCGCTCGCCGGAGTCGACCTCGCGCAGGTGCCGGTCTGCCTCGAGCCCGCGGCGGGGGCGGCGACCCTCGGGGCGGCGCTCTTCGCACT
>JAGQJE010000291.1 GCA_020430775.1 Myxococcales bacterium | reverse complement strand
GCGGGGGCGCAGGCCCGCGAGGACTTCGAGAACGACTGGGACCCCGCCACCACGATCTGAAGGAGAACACGCAATGGCATCGACGGACTGGACCTTCCTCAACGACGGGCTCGACATCGCCACGGTGGACCGGGGCGTGACGGCCGGCGTCGCGCGCCCGCCGGGCGGCGGCAGCTTCCTCTACGCCTTCAACTCGCTCGCGGCGGTCGAGGGCTGCGTCGCGCTCTTCGCGAACCTCGTCGACTTCGCGCCGATGGCCAAGGGCGGCTCGATCCGCGGCGTGGTGCAGCGCGGGCCGGGCGGCGGGCCGACGGGCTTCTCGCCGTTCCTCTACCTCTGCTGCCAGGGCAACTCGGTCAACGACCAGGCCTACCTGCTCGGGCTCTCGGACGACGACCCGCACCGCGTCGTGCTGCGCAAGGGCACCGTGACCACCGGGCTGCCCGACGCCGACGGCACCGGCGTGCTGCTCAAGTCGAGCGAGAGCTTCGCGCAGGCGACGTGGCTGCACCTGCGCCTCGACGTCATCGTCAACGCCAACGGCGACGTCGTCCTCAAGGTGTTCCGCAACGACCTGGACGCACACGCCCTCGGCACGCCGCCCGACTGGCAGCCGGTGCCCGGCATGGCGGAGTTCATCGACGACCACCTCGGCATCAACAGCGGCAGCCAGCCGCTCACGTCGGGCCGCGGCGGCTTCGGCTTCTCGGTCCGCGACGTCACGCGCCGAGGCTTCTTCGACCACCTCGAGCTCTACCGGCAGGTCTGACCATGGCGCGCACGGCCTTCGACGCGCGGCTCGGCGCGAGCCAGGGGCGCCTCGCGGCGGCCGATGGGAGTCCCGCGCCCTCGGGCGACTTCGTGTTCGTGCTCGGCGACGCGGAGGCCGGACGCCTCCACGAGCTCGCGAGCGGCGACCACGTCGAGGTGCGCCAGGAGGTCGACCTGACCGACGCCGACTTTGTGCGGGCGCAGCTTCGCCTCCGTGTCCCGGCGAGCGCGCCGCCTGGCTGGCGGTGGGTCGCGTCGATTCGCGTCGGCGGCAGCCCGCTCGCACAGGCCACCTG
>JAGQJE010000290.1 GCA_020430775.1 Myxococcales bacterium | reverse complement strand
CGCGGCGCGGGCGGTGCCCCCGACGCCGCCGAGGGCGAGCCGGCCGGCGACGGGCGCGAGGTCACCGAGGGCTGACCGCCGTCGCGGCCTGCGTGACCGCAGGCGCAGGCGCGGGCGCGGGCGCGCTCCGCACGCCGACGCGGTCGAGCCAGTCGTCGAGGTCGTGAAGCGCTCGGTCTGCCATCTGCGCGCGACGCTCTCGCTTGCCGAGCCGCCGGCCACCGCTCTGTGCGAGCGGCGGGAAGAGGCTCCACACGATGTTCGACGGCTGGAAGTCGTCGCTCGGGCGGCGCAGGTGGGTGAGCAGCGCGCCGAACGCCGTGGTCTCGGGCGGGGGGGCCGGCGGCTCGCCGCACGCTTCGCGGGCGAGCGCGAGCCCGACGAGCAGGCCGCAGGCGGCGCTCTCGACGTACCCCTCGACCCCGGCGACCTGACCGGCGAGGTAGACGCCCGGAGCGGCACGCAGCGAGAGATCCGGCGCGAGCGCGTGCGGCGAGTCGACGAAGGTGTTGCGGTGCACGGTGCCGAGCCGCTCGAACTCGGCCTGCCCGAGCCCAGGGATCATCCGGAAGATGCGCCGCTGCTCGGGCCAGGTCATCCGCGTCTGAAAACCGACGAGGTTGTACGCCGTGCCCGCCTGGTCCTCCTGGCGGAGCTGGACGACGGCATACGGCCGCCGCCCCGTCCGCGGGTCGACGAGCCCGACGGGCTTCATGCACCCGAAGGCGAGCGTGCGCTCGCCGCGCGCCGCCATCACCTCGATCGGCAGGCACCCCTCGAAGTAGCGCGGCTGCTCGAACTCGCGCGGCTCGACCTTCTCGGCGTCGACGACGGCGCGGACGAAGGCCTCATACGTGTCCTTGTCGAGGGGGCAGTTGACGTAGGCGCCGTCTTCGCCGCGGTCCGAGCCCTTGTCATAGCGGGATGCGCGGAACGCGACGCTCCAGTCGATCGACTCGGCGGTCACGACTGGCGCGATGGCGTCGTAGTAGGCGAGGTGCTCGGCGCCGACGAGGCGCGCGAGGTCCATCGCGAGCGCGTCGCCGGTGAGCGGCCCGGTCGCCAGCACGACGGGTCGCCCGGGCTCCGGCGTGGGGACCGCCTCGACGACCTCGGCGCGGCGAACGATGCGCGGGTGGGCGTCGATGCGCGCGGTGACCTCGGCGCTGAAGGCCTCGCGGTCTACCGCGAACGCGCCGCCGGCTGGCACGCGGCAGCGCTCGCCCGCCGCCATGACGAGCGAGCCGGCCCGCCGCAGCTCCTCCTTCAACAGGCCGACCGCGTTCGCGAGCGCGTCGCCCCGGAAGGAGTTCGAGCAGACGAGCTCGGCGAGGCCATCGCTCTGCTGCGCGGGCGTCCTCGTCAGCGGCTTCTGCTCGACGAGCTCGACGGCGACGCCGCGCTCCGCGAGCTGCCACGCGCACTCGCTGCCAGCGAGGCCGCCGCCGACGACGAGCACGCGCACGTCAGCCACCCCGCGCGCCCCTCCGAGCGCTCGCGTCGCCGCGGTCCTCGTCGCCCTCGCCATGCGCGCCGGCGGACTGCGCCTCATTGGCCCACTCCGTGTCGGGATCGAACGCGCGCTCGAAGTCGCAGGTGTCCTTCACGCACTTGAGCACGGGGTTCTTCTTGCCGCCGGCGTGGACGAGGAAGTCCGCCCCGCACTTTGGGCAGGGCTCGATGACCGGCTTCTGCCAGATGCGGAAGTCGCACTTCTGGTCGGAGTTGTAGTTCGTGCACCCGTAGAACGGCCGGCCGCGACCACGCGCGCGGATCTCGATGATGTCGCCGGTCTTGCACTTCGGGCACTTGACGCCGAGCGGGACCGGCCGCGTCGCCTTGCACTTCGGGTAGGTCGAGCACCCGAGAAACCACCCGTTCCGTCCCCAGCGCTTGAGCATCTTCGCGCCGCACTCGTGGCAGGTGTAGTCGGTGAGCTCGGGCTCGCGGCTGACGTCCTCCTCGCCCTCGCGCACGATGTTCCGCGTGTAGCGGCACTCGGGGTAGGCCTTGCACCCGATGAACGGGCCGTTGCGCCCCCAGCGCTTGACGAGGCCCTCGCCGCACTCCGGGCACTTCTCGTCGAGGGTCTCTGGCTCCGGCCACCACTTGCCCTTGACCTCGACCGCCTTGGCGATCTGCGCTTGCAGCCGCTCGTGGAAGGGCGCGAGGACGTCGACACGCTTGGCGCGCGCCTCGGCGACGGCGTCGAGGGACTCCTCGAGCTTGCGCGAGAAACCGACGTCGGCGAGATCGAAGCCGTCCGCGACGAGGCGATCGATGACGAGACGCCCGAGGTCGGTCGGCACCAGCTTGTTGTCGATCTTCTCGACGTAGGTGCGTTGCTGCACCTTGCTGATGATCTCTGCGTAGGTGCTCGGCCGGCCGATGCCCTCTTCCTCGAGCTTCTTCACGAGGCCCGCCTCCGTGTAGAGCGGGGGCGGCTCGGTCTGCTTGTGCTGCGACTGGACGCCGGGCGGCACGACGAGCGAGAGCGACTCGCCCTCGCGGAGGTCGGGCAGGGTCGCCTCATCCGCGCCGGGGCCTGCGCCGCCGTCGTCGCCTTCACCGGCGAGGGGCTGGGAGCTCGCGCCGTACACCGCGCGCCAGCCGGGCTCGCGAAGGACGCTCCCGCTCGCCCGCAGGCCGTGCGCGCGCTCGCCGGCGCGGGCCTCGATGTCGACCGAGGTCTGGTCGTACAGCGCCGGCTTCATCTGGGAGGCGACGAAGCGGTCCCAGATGAGCTTGTAGAGCCGCCGCTGCGGCGCCTTGAGGTACTTCGACACCGCCTCCGGCGGGAGGTCCATCCGCGTCGGCCGGATCGCCTCGTGCGCGTCCTGGACGTTCTGCTTCTTGGTCTTGAAGACGTTCGGGCTGTCCGGGACGGCGTCCTTGCCCCACTTCTTCGCGATGAAGGCGCGGCAGGCGTCGACGGCGTCCGGCGAGAGCCGCACGCTGTCCGTACGCATGTAGGTGATGAGACCGACGGTCTCGGCGTCTTTGCCACGGCCGAGCGCGACGCCCTCGTAGAGCTGCTGGGCCTGACGCATCGTCTGCTTCGGCGCCATGCCGAGGCGGTTCGCGGCGTCCTGCTGGAGCTTGGAGGTCGTGTACGGCGCGGGTGCTTTGCGCGAGCTCTTTCGCCGCGTGATGCCGGTGATGGCGTAGCTCGCGTTCGCCAGCTCGGCGACCAGGCGCGCCGCCTCCGGCTCGTTGGTCAGCGCGGGCCGCGAGCCGATCTTGTCGAGCTTGTCGCCATCGACGGCGACGAGGCTCGCCGAGAAGGGCACCTTCGCGTCACCCTCGAGGCGGGCGTCGACGAGCCAGTAGTTCTGCGGGACGAACGCGTCTCGCTCGCGCTGGCGGTCGACGATGAGGCGGAGCGCCGGCGTCTGCACGCGACCGGCCGACAGCCCGAAGGCGAGCTTTTTCCAGAGCAGGCTCGAGAGCGGGTAGCCGCCGATGCGATCGAGCACGCGGCGCGTGCGCTGGGCCTCGTAGAGGTTCTGGTCGAGGTCGCGGGGGTGCGCGAGCCCCTCCTTGACGCCCTTTTTCGTGATCTCGTTGAAGAGGACGCGGTGCACCTCGGCCTTGGCGTTCGCGTCGCGGACGAGGTCCGCGAGGTGGTAGGCGATCGCCTCACCCTCGCGGTCCGGGTCGGTCGCGAGGAGCACCTTGTCCGCCCGCTTGGCGGTCGCGCGGATCGCCTTGACGACCTCCGCCTTCCCCTTCTCCGCGAGCAGCTCGTAGGACTCCTGAAAGCCATGGTCGATGTCGACGCCGCCGCGCTTCGGCAGGTCCTTGATGTGGCCCTTCGACGCGAGCACCTCGAAGCCGTCGCCGACGTACTTCTTGATGGTGCGCGCCTTGGCGGGCGACTCGACGATGAGGAGAGATTTGGCCATGGCGCTTCCTTTTAGGGCACGAGCGCCCAATCTGCGAGCGTACTTTCCGAGTCGCACGCCGGCGACGGGCTCCGCGGGAGAGCGGCCTCGGCGCGAGTCGTGACCGCGTCGGGGCGGGGGAATGCTCTTAGAGCGTCGTCGTAGAGTGACAAGGCGCGTACCTGCCGCCGCCCCTATCTCGCACCAACCCCTCCAGCGTCAACAAGACGAGCGTTCGGCTCAGCTCGGCGGCGGTCAGCCGCGTGGCCTCTGCGAGCTCGTCGATGTGTCGCGGGCGCCCGCCGAGGGCGGCGAGCACCGCGCGCGCGGCCGGGTCCGGGTGGCTGGCCGGAGCGGCGCTTGCCGCCGGTCGCGACGCGCGCTCGGCGCTCCGCGACCGCGCCCGCGGCTCGCCCAGACCGAGCTCCAGCACGTCGTGCGGGTCCGCACAGAGGTGAGCCCCCGCGCGCAGCTCCGCGAGGCAGCCCGCCCCACGCGGGTCCCACGGTGCGGCCGGCACCGCGAGGACGGGTCGACCGAGACTGCGCGCGTGTGCAGCCGTGGATCGGGCTCCGGAGCGCAACGGCGCCTGAACGACGACGGTGGCGGCGCCGAGCGCCGCGATGAGGCGGTTGCGCGCGAGGAAGCGCCCCGGGCGCGGCGGGGTGTCGTCGTCGACCTCGGTGACGAGCGCGCCGCCCTCGGCGACGATGCGCTCGAACAAGGGCGCGTGCCGGCGCGGATAAGCGCGCCCGAAGCCCGTCGCGAGCACGGCGACCGTGACGCCGCCCGCGTCGAGCGCGCCCTCGTGCGCTGCGGCGTCGATGCCGTACGCGCCGCCCGACACGACGGGGCAGCCAAGGCGCGCCAGCCCGGCACCGAGCGAGAACGCGAAGTCGTGGGCGTCCGCGTCCGACGCGCGCGTCCCGACGACGGCGACGGCCCGGTCGAACGAAGGCAGCGCACCCGCGACGCGCAACCGCTCAGGCGCCCGGTCGAGGTCGCGCAGGCCGGCTGGGTAGGCCGCGTCGGCGGGCGAGAGCACGCGCGCTGCGACGCGTAGCGTCGAGTCGTCTCGCGGAGGCATGGCCGCTCATCGGTCAGTCGCGCCGCCCGTTGCGCCGAAGATCGTCCACCCTGTGCAGCGGCGCACCGCGGCCGTCCGCGGGACGTTTGGCGGGCTGGGTCGCGGCGAAAAAAAAGCGGGCGGCACACCTCACGGTGCGCCGCCCTCGAAGATCACGTCGCGCGTCGTCTAGACCTCGGAGGGGCCCGTCCGGACGACCCGTGAAGGGCCGCCGGCGGAGGATCGGAGCCGATCGCTCCGGTCTGCGTACCGAGCGGTGCGCTGCGCGCTCCGTGGAGCCGAGCGTGTGCCGCTTCGGTCGTGCGTCTCTGCGCGCCGAACGTCGGAGTCGTCCGGTTCGAGCCTGCCGCGGCGTCCATCGCAGGACGTCGAGGCCTCGGGCGCCCTCACCCCGCGCCGTGGTTCGCAGCCGGGGTGCCGCGAGCCCACCTCTGTGGGGGTGCTCGTCGGCGGAGGGCACGGGGAGACGTGCACTTGCAACCCTCTTCCGTTGTCAAAGACGGGCCTCGTGGGTGAGGACACTCATCGAACGCGAGGTTCCGCTAGCCCGCGTCGCATCGATGGGGACTCATGCCGCCCCCGCACGCCAGCGCGGCCTCCACCAGCCTGCTGACCGACACGTCATCGATATGATCCTTCGAACGAGTGTGTCAGATCGTCTCCGTGTCCCTTCGCCAAGGCGGGCCTGATGCCCTCGATACCGAGTGTCGCTTGGTTGACTTCCGCTCCACGCCCTGGCGATTCGTTGCAGTGTCCTCGAGCCCCGGGGCTCGCACACGCCGTTCGTCTCCTTCGCACCGCGTCGCGCTCCTGCACGACCGAGGGCTCGGCTCAATCGCGTGTCGGCGCCCTCGCCTGTCGATGGCGTTGGGACCGACCCCCGGCTGACTCACCGAGGGGTACCGCCGCATCGGTCATGACCGGTGGGCGGTAAACGACGCGACCGAGATGGAAAGAACAGCGGGCACGCGCTTCGTGACCTTCGTAAGAAGACTATGCGCCTTTCTTGACACGACGATCAAGTGCATTCGTCCGCCGCGACATCGGCGGCACGGACGCGAACGGGCGCCGCCCCGGAGGCCGCTACCGCGGCGCCGGCGTCACGGCGGACGCACCGGGCTCGCTCCCCGGCGACGTCACGCTCTTCGCGGCGCCCACCCCGTCCACGCCGCTGCCCGTGCCCGGCGCGACGTCGCGCTGGACGACCACGCTGCCGCCGAGCGCGGTGAGCGCAGCGACCTTGGTGCCCGGCGTCCCCATCTTCTGTGCATCCGGCGCGCTGCTCGCGGTCGGCAGCGGCTTCTTCGTCGCGCCGCCACCCGCGTCCGTTCCGTTGATGGCGTCCGCCGGGTCTGGGATGGCCGGAACGAGCACCTTGATGTCGCCCAGACGGTCGACGTCGACGATGGCGCCGTCCGGCATGACGTACCCGCCGATCGTGTCGTCGTACTTCGGCATCGGGTGGTCGATGGGGGTCTTCTGCTCGCCGCGGATGCGCCCGTCGAGGACGTCGACGTGCAGCGGCGGGTCGAGCACGAAGGTGTAGCCGCCCTGGTCGAGGTCGAGCGAGTAGGTCTGGTCGTTGTCCTCGTCGACGATGTCGCGGTGGTAGGCGACCGCCTGCTGACCGGCGCGGTAGTGCGGGTGATGGTCGAGCACGAACGACATCAAGCGCTCGGCGACGTGGTTGTAGAGCCGGTGGCAGCCGTGCGAGTTGCGGCGCTGGATGCTCATGTAGTCGACTGAGCCGTGGGTGCGGATGCCCTCGTCGCCGCCGACGTGCATCTGCCCGTCGCGGTCGGTCCAGAACTGATCGTGGTAGGCCGCCACCAGACCGTACGCGGACGCATAGCCCGGCCCCATGGTCTGATAGTCGACCTCGTATCCACCCTTGCCGTCCCGACTCAAGAGCACGGAGTTCGGCGTCGACTCCGGCGGGATCCACACCGGCGCGGCGACGATGCGGCGCCACACCCGCGGGCCAACCGGGGAGTTCTTGTACGACCACATGAGCGTCCCGTTGATCCACTCGGTCCGCCAGCCGCCGATCGTGGTCTCGAAGCGGCCGAGCGGGATCTTCTGGTCGCGGTACGTCGTGTAGAGGACGAGGTGCGGGTGCCGGGACACGGGCTGCGGCTGCGCCTTGCCGTCCGGACCGAAGGGAAAGTCATACCACACGTCGCCGCGGTCGATCTCGACCGTGAGCTTCATGTCGGGCGCGTAGTACTCCGGGAGCGGCGGCACCTCGATGGCGACGCGATGGGACCCGCTGAGGTCGCCGAGGCCGTCGAGCCATGCGACGCTCGACTGCGGAGTCTCGAGCCCGAACGCACCGACGACGGCGTCTCGAAGCTCGGCCTCGAGGTTGCGCAGCGCGTGCTCCTTGCCGTCGGCGCCCACGAACGAGCGCGCCTGGCCGGAGTCGCTGCCGATGGCGCTGCCGTTCTCGATGACGCCGCGGGCGTACATGGTGCGCTCAGTCAGGACGCGGATGAGCGACTCGCGCTCGTTCTCGAGCGGCGGGCGCCGGAGCACGGCGAGGGTGTCGCGACCGATGTAGCCCCAGCCGAAGATGCGGTTGCTCCGCTCGAGCTCGGCGAGCGCTTCGTGCGTGGTCCAGTCCATGGCCCCGGCCACGTGCTCGCCTTTGCCCTCGAAGAAGCCCTCACACTCGAGGCGCTTCTGCACGGCCTCGATGACCCGCACCCGGGGCGCCTGGTCTTCATAGTCGGCGACGACCTTGCGATCCGCCGTGGAGAGGCGCGCTGGGTCGAGCTCGCTCGGATCGTCGAGCCCGTGGCGCTTCGCGATCGCCAGCGCGTCCGCCTCGAGCGAGCGGAACTTGCGCGCGTCGCGCTGCGCGCGCTGGTTGTTGCGATAGCCGATGAACCCATCGAACTTCTGCAGCGGCTCGAGGTCGAGGTCGGCGAGGCAGGTGCGCTTCGACATGGCGTCGAAGCGGGCGCGCTCGAGGGTGAGGGTCGGCGGGATGCCGTAGACCTCGAGGTACTTGTCCTTCGAGGCGCGGTAGCCGTGGTGATCGTCCGGCGCCTCGCCCGCGGCGAGCGCGAGATAGGTCTTGCGGAAAGCGTTCGGCAGCTCAGTACCGGTCGGGCCCTTGCCGTCGGTGAAGATGTACGGGGCCCAGTCGTCACCGAGGTCGACGACGACGTAGTGGGCGGGGTCGACGTGCGCCGCGTCGACCTCGCCGCGCTGCGCGCCGTCGACCCACAGCGGGACCGGGTCCTGCATCGGCGGCGGCGCGGGCGCATCCGCTTGCCCCGCGGCGGCAGTCGCCGTCGCCTTCGCCGGGACGGTTTTCGTGGCGTCGCGCGGCGCCGCGGTTACAGGCACGTCATCTCCGGGCGCCGAGGGCCTCGATCCGGTGCAGCCCGCGGCGACCAGCGCGCAGAGCGCGGCACCGAGCAGTAGAGATGGCGTGCGAGTCACTGGGCGCCTTCTTGGGGTCAATTGTGCAACAAACGTAGCCGTGTCCGGCGAACTACGCGCGAGGGCCCCGCTCGTAACGGGGGAATCGCGGGCTGGGCGTCAAAATCGGATCCGAACACCCCTGCCTTTCTGATGACAAAACTGAGCGCGTACGGCAAGGTTCCGACACACGTCGGCGGCCGGACGGGTCAGACCGGGCGGCGGTGGCGCCGGACGCCCGCCGCAAGCGCGAAGCCGAGCGCGACCGCCCAGGCGGCGCCGCCCGACGGTGATCCTGAAGCCGGCCCTCGCCCCGGCGCGGCGAGCGCGCACCCACCGCCCGCGGGGGGCGAGCCGCCGTCGGGGGGCGAGCCGCCATCGGGCTCCCCACCGTCCGGCACACCCCCGTCGACCTGAGCGCCGGCGTCGGGCGCGCCCCCATCGGGCCGCGTGCCGCCGTCCGGGAGGCCGGCGTCGGGCGGCATGCCGCCGTCGGGCCGTACCGGGCCGCAGATGTCGAGGCGGCCGTCGCCGTCCCGATCGGACGCAGGGTCGGCGCTGATGGTGCACTCGTCCGGGACGCCGTCGCGGTTGCAGTCCACCGACACCCCGTCGCGCACATCACAGAGGTCCGGGCGCAGGTTGCCGTTGCAGTCCGGCTGGCAAGCGTCGATCTGCCCGTCCATGTCACAGTCGACCGCGACCGGCTTCGGCGCCGGCGGCCGGCTGGCCGGCTGGTTTGGCTCCGTCACCTCGAGCTGCTGCCGCGGCGCGACGTCCGCGCGCTCCACCTCGACGCCGCTCGGAAAGACCACCCGCACCCGGTACGGGCCCTCGGTCCCACCGAGGCCGAAGTGCGCCGTCAGCTCGCTCTCGCCCAGAAAATGGCTCGTGGCGCCGACCTCGCGCATCTGCGTCGCGCCGCCGCCCGACGGGGTGACGTACACCCGCGCGCCCCGGCCGTCGCGGTTCGACACGGTGCCGGTCACGCGCACCCGCAGCCACGGCGCGGCGTTCCCACCGTCGTTCCGGTAGAGCACCGGGTGGCCAAAGTTGTGCACCACGAAGACGTCGAGGTCGCCGTCGTTGTCGTAGTCGAAGACGAAGAGGCCGCGCCCGACCCCCGTGTCCTTCACGCCCGACTCGAGCGAGAGGTCCGTGAAGACGCCCTCGTCATTGCGCCACAGGCGCATCCGGTCGTGCTCGTAGCCGGGGTTGGTCGCCGGCGCGCCAGGGTGCACGCCGTTGGTCTCGACGAGGTCGAGGTCCCCGTCGTTGTCGTAGTCGAAGAAGGCGACGCCCCAACCCCACGCGCCCTCGCGGACGTTCGCGTTCTGCGCGACGTTCTTGAACTGGCGGCCGCCGAGGTTCTCCCAGAAGCGGTCGCCGGTGCCGAGCGGCGGCGCGATCGCCGTCACCATCCAGTCGAGATCGCCGTCGTTGTCGTAGTCGCCGAAGGTCGAGCCCATGTCCGAGCCGCCCCCACCGAGCCCGGACGAGGTCAAGCCGTTCGAGAAGGTCCCATCTCCGTTGTTCCAGAACAGCCGCGTCGTGCCGAAGTCCGACGTGATGGGCAGGTCCGGCCAGCCGTCGCCGTCGAGGTCGACGAACGCCGCCGCGAACCCGTGCGGGGACTTGTCGACGCGCCCGTCCATGAGCAGCGCGCCGGCCGCGACGGTCGCGTCGTCGAAGTAGCCCGGCGCGGCGGCGCCGCGGTTCCGGAGCAGGCGCTGGAACGACCCCGCGCACGGGGCGAAGTTGATCTGCGACCACTCGGTCGTGAACAGGTCGAGGTAGCCGTCGCGGTCGTAGTCGCCCGCGGCGACGCTGAACCCCTCGCGGTCGCGCGCGTGGTCGGGGGAGATGGGGTCTTTGGCGAGCGCGAACCCGCGGGCGACGCCATCCTCGACGAAGCGCGGCCCGCCGTCCGGCGGGTTCGGTCCGCGGTTGATGTAGAGGAGGAACCGTGGCGCGAAGCCGGTCATGACCAGCAGGTCCTCGTCGCCGTCGTTGTCGACGTCGGCGAAGAGCGCGCCGTTGGTCATCACGGAGGCCGTGTCCGCGAGGCCGACCTCGGCGGCCACGTCCTTGAACGTCCCGTCGCCCTGGTTCTCGAAGAGCAGGTCGGGGCCGTCGAGGCGCGTCACGTAGATGTCGGGCCAGCCGTCGCCGTTGAAGTCGCCCGTCGTGGCGCCGCCCGACATGAAGCGATAGTTGCAGCGCTCGCACAGGTTGTCCGCGCTCGAGCAGGTCGTCGCGTTGATGCCCTCGCAGTCGGCGCCGACCGAGCCCTGCAGGTAGTCGACGCCGGCCTCGGCCGTCACGTCGGTGAAGACGACGTTGCGGTCCGCACGGGCGGCGGTCGGGACGACCAGCGCAACCGCTGCGGCGAGCGCTGCCGCCGCGAGCGCCCGGGGCGGCCAGTGTCCGAGACGCGCCACGAGACAAGAAAAGTCAAGCATTCGGAGGCTGTCGTAGCATGCAGGGGGAGCCGCTCCTACCCGGCGGCCCCGCCGCAGGCGGCGCGCGCGGCCGCGACGAAGCGGCGCACCAGCGCCGGGTCCTTCACGCCGGGCGCCTGCTCGACCCCGCTCGCCACGTCGACGCCGAAGGGCCGGACCACGAGGATCGCCTCGGCCACGTTGTCGGGCGTCAGGCCACCGGCGAGGATGAGCGCGCGCTCGCGGGCGACCTCGGTCGCGAGCCGCCAGTCGAAGGCGACCCCCGTACCTCCCGGGAGCGCGCCGGGGACGCGGGCGTCGAGCAGCAGCCGGTCGCCCGCGTAGCGGCGGGTCTCGGACAGGATCGGCGCCTCGCCGACGCCGACCGCCTTGTAGGCGTGCGGCAGCAGCGCGTCGAGGAGGGCGGGCGGCTCGTGGCCGTGGAGCTGCACCCAGGCGATGCCGGTCGCCTCGCGGACGCGGCGGACCTCATCGAGCGTCGGGTCGACGAAGACCGCCACCGGGGTCACGGTCGCGGGCAGCGCGCGCACGATCGCCTGGGCGCGGCCGAGGTCGACGCAGCGCGGCGTCCCTGCCCAGAAGTTCAGGCCGACCAGGTCGGCGCCCGCCTCGACGCAGAGCGACGCGTCCCGCGCGGACGTGACGCCGCACACTTTGACCTCGACCCGCACGGGCGTAACCATGTGGGAGGCTGAGTCAATCTCTGCCCTGGCGCAACGAACGCCGTGACCGCATATGTGAAACGGACGAAGTGTGGGCGCGGCGTGTGAGCGAAGACCCCGGCGATGAAGGCCTCCGGTTGCGTAGCCACTAGAACGTGTTTCACTTACGCGCGCGGCCTCAGCGGCCGGCGATCTCTCACCTCAGGACCCCATGCCATCGATCACTCCATCCTCCGAGGGTGCCCCGAGCGCACGCGAGGACCTCGACTCGGTCGTCATTCGCTTCGCCGGTGACTCGGGCGACGGGATGCAGCTCACCGGGGCGCAGTTCACGACCGCGTCGGCGCTGATGGGCAACGACCTCGCGACCTTCCCCGACTTCCCGGCGGAGATCCGCGCGCCGGCCGGCACGACGTACGGCGTCTCCGGCTTTCAGATCCACTTCGCCTCCTACGACATCCTGACGCCGGGCGACCAGCCCGACGTCCTCGTAGCGATGAACCCGGCCGCCCTGAAGGTGAACATCGACACGCTCCGCAAAGGCGGCCTCCTCGTCGTCAACACGGGCGCGTTCACCAAAAACAACCTCGCGAAGGCCGGCTACGAGTCGAACCCCCTCGAGGACGACTCGCTCGCAGCGTTTCGGGTGCTCGCGCTCGACATCAACCGCATGACGCTCGCGGCCGTCAAAGACTTCTCGCTCGGCGCGAAGGACGCCGGCCGCTGCAAGAACATGTGGACCCTCGGGCTGATGTTCTGGATCTTCGGGCGGGACCGCGCCTCGACGATCGAGTGGCTGAAGCGGAAGTTCAAGGACCGTCCGGAGCTCGCAGACGCGAATATCGCCGCGCTGAACGCGGGTCACATCTACGGCGAGAGCGCAGAGATGCCGAGCCACATCGGCGCCTACCAGGTGCCGAAGGCCGACCTCCCGCCCGGCGAGTACCGCAACATCGACGGCAACCAGGCGACCGCGCTCGGCCTGGTGGCCGGCGCAAAGCTCGCGGGGATCGAGCTGCTCTACGGGAGCTACCCGATCACGCCGGCGTCGTCGCTCCTGCACAACCTCGCGAAGCTCCGCCACTGTGGAGTGACCACGTTCCAGGCTGAGGACGAGATCGCGGCGGTCGCCGCCGCGATCGGCGCGAGCTTCGGCGGCAAGCTCGGCGTCACGGGCACCTCGGGCCCGGGCGTCGCGCTGAAGAGTGAGGCGATCGGGCTGGCGATCGCGGCCGAGCTCCCGCTCGTCGTCGTCGACGTCCAGCGCGGCGGTCCGTCGACCGGCCTGCCCACGAAGACCGAGCAGTCCGACCTGTTCCAGGCCGTGTGGGGCCGCAACGGCGACTCGCCGCTGTGCGTCCTCGCGGCGGCGACGCCGGGCGACTGCTTCCGGATGGCGATCGAGGCCGTCCGCATCGCGACCAAGTACATGACGCCCGTGATTCTCCTGACGGACGGCTACATCGCGAACGGCGCCGAGCCGTGGCGGATCCCGTCGTTTGCGAGCTACGAGCCCTTCCCGGTGCGTTTTCACACCGACCCGGAGGGCTTCCACCCCTTCGCGCGTGATGCGCGCACGCTCGCGCGCAACTGGGCGATCCCCGGGACGCCCGGCGTCGAGCACCGAATCGGCGGCCTCGAAAAGAACGCGGCCTCCGGTCACATCTCCTACGACCCGGCGAACCACGACCAGATGACGCATCTGCGTTCGGACAAGGTGCTCGGCATCGCGAGCGACGTGCCGGCGGCGGCCGTCGAGCTCGGCGAGGACCGCGGCGAGCTGCTCATGGTGGGGTGGGGCTCGACCTACGGGTCGATCAGCCAGGCCGTGCGGCTGCTCCGCGCGCGCGGGCGGAAGGCCTCGCACCTTCACCTGCGGAACATCTGGCCGCTCCCGCCGGGGGTGCGCGAGCTGGTGGACCGCTTCGACCGGGTGATCGTGCCCGAGCTGAACAACGGGCAGCTCGTCCGGCTGCTGCGCGCCGAGCTCGGATGCGACGCGGAGAGCCTCACTAAGGTCGCCGGCCAGCCCTTCCGCATCCAGGAGCTCGTCGACTACGCCGAGGCGCGCCGCAAGGCCGCCTGAGAGGACACTCGAGATGACCGCCAACGTCCCTGAGACCGCGTTGACACGAAAAGACTTCGCCTCCGACCAGGAGGTCCGTTGGTGCCCCGGCTGCGGCGACTACGCCATCCTCGCCGCGATGCAGCGTACCTTGCCGGAGCTCGGCTCGACCCCCGCGAACACCGTTTTCGTCTCCGGCATCGGCTGCTCGAGCCGCTTCCCGTACTACATGAACACGTACGGGTTCCACACGATCCACGGCCGCGCGCCGGCGATCGCGACCGGGCTCAAGCTGGCGAACCCCGACCTCGACGTCTGGGTCGTCACGGGCGACGGCGACGGGTTGAGCATCGGCGGCAACCACCTGCTGCACGTGCTGCGGCGCAACGTCGACCTCAACATCCTGCTCTTCAACAACCAGATCTACGGCCTGACCAAGGGCCAGTACTCCCCGACGTCGACGCTCGGCAAGGTCACGCCGTCGAGCCCGCTCGGCTCCGTCGACCAGCCGCTCACGCCGGCGCGCTTTGCGCTCGGGGCGGGCGCGCGCTTCGTCGCGCGTGGCTACGACACCTCGAAGGCGCTGCCCGACGTCCTGGTCCGCGCGCACGCCCACAAGGGCGCGTCGTTCATCGAGATCCTGCAGAACTGCCCCGTCTTCAACGACGGCGCGTTCGCCGAGATCACGGACCGCAAGACCGGCCCGGACCACCAGCTCTGGGTCGAGCACGGCCGACCGCTGCGCTTCGGGGCCGACCTCGACCGCGGCCTGCGCATCAACCCGAAGAACCTCTCGCTCGAGGTCGTCCGCATCGGCGACGCCGGTGTCACGGAAGACGACATCCTCGTGCACGACGAGACCAACCGAACGCTGGCCTTCTTGCTCTCGAGCCTGCCCGACGTGTGCGCGCTCGGCGTGCTCTACTGTGATCCGGTCATCGCCTACGACCGGGCCGTCACCGAGCAGACCGCCGCGGCCAAAGCGCGGGCGGGCGACGGGGACATCGACAAGCTGCTGCGCGCAGCCCACACGTGGCAGGTGTCCTGACGGTCGCCCGAGCGAGACGCGTCGTTCGAGCGTCGCGTCTCTCAGACCTGCGAGACGGGCACGTGCACGTGCGGCTCCGCGCGCGTGTGGGGCACCGGGAGCGCGATCGTGAACTTCGTGCCGATCGAGGCGTGGCTGTCCACGTCGATCGTGCCGCCGAGCCGCGAGATGCTCTCGTGCACGACGTCGAGCCCGACGCCTCGCCCCGACACGTCCGTCACGGAGGTGCTCGTGCTGAACCCCGGCTCGTAGAGGAGCTTGCAGAGCTGCCCGGCGGACGCTTCGCGGGCGCGTGACTCGGTGAGGAGCCCTCGCTCGACCGCTAGGGAGCGCACGCGGTCGAGATCGATGCCACCGCCGTCGTCCTCGACCTCGATGATGAGCAGCTTGTCGCGACGATAGCTGTTGATGGCGAGGGTCCCGACCTCCGGCTTGCCGAGGTGTCGCCGCACGGAGCCGGACTCGATGCCATGATCGATCGCGTTGCGGACGAGGTGCATCAACGGGTCGGTCAGCTCGTCGACGAGGCCCTTGTCGAGCTCGGCCTCTCCGCCCGTCGCGACGAAGCGGACGTCCTTGTGGCGCTCGCGAGCGACGCTCCGGACGACCCGCGCGAGGCGCTCGAACACGTGGCCGAGTGGGGCGAGACGGATGTCGGAGACCCGCGTGTGCAGCCAGTCGAGCTGCGTCCCGAGCGCGTGGGCCAGCTCGACGAGCTCCGGCGCCTGCACCGCGCCGGGCTTCGCGGCACGCTCCGCGACGTCGTCGAGCGCTGCGCGCGTACGGCCGAGCGCCTCGGCGACCTCCGCGAGGCGATCGAGCTTGTCGAGGTCGACGCGCACCGTCGGCGCCGTCACCCGCAGCACGCGCGCATCGGAAGGCGAGCGGCTCGAGGGCCGCGGTGATTGGGCGCCTCGCCGCGGGGGATACAGCGACGACCACGCGGACGCGTCCATGTCGTCGGGTCGGCCGTCGTGGGACAGCGCGCTCGGGGTGGTCGGAGTGGGCGGCGTCGACGGAGCCGGCGCACCCGATGCGTGGTTCACCGCCGTGGGCACACTCGACACTGACGCGGGCTGTGGTGGCGACCCGCCGCTGAGCGAGCGGACGGACTGGACGTCAATGCCGCCGTCGCTCAGACGCTCGTCGAAGGCCGTGCGGGAGAGCGACGTCGTCACGAGGACGTCGATGACCGCCTGGCCCGGCGGCGCGTCCTCGCCCTCCTCCGGCGCGCCGGGAAGATAGGTGATCACCTCGCACTCGCCGACGAGCACCTTTCCGAGGCGGAGCAGCGCGCTGTCGAGCGAGACGAGCGGGTGGACCACGCGGAGCGAGTAGACCGCCCAGCCGCGCTCTGCGGCGATGCGCAGTCGCTGCGCTTCGAGGTCGGTGAGCACGTCACGAACCTCGGCGTCGAGCGCCAGTTGCTCCAGCGGCTCGTCGAAGGGCGTCGCGAGTGAGTGGCTCCGCGCGCCGTCGACCCGCCGACGCGCGCGTGGCAAGCGATCCGACGGCGGTCGCGAGTCGATGAAGTGGAGGTCTGTCTCGACCGTCGGGTCGTCGTCGTCATCGATGAGGCGCTGGAGCCCGTCGACGCCATCGAGGAGCACCTCGATCACCGTCTTGCGCAGCAGAACGCGCCCGTGGCGGACGTCGTCGAGCAGATCCTCGACCGAATGCGCCAGCGTACCGAGCCGGACGTGGCCGACCATGCCCGCGAGCCCCTTGAGCGTGTGCACGTCTCGGAATAGGCCGTGGAGCGTCTCGAGACGCGGTCCCCCGGAACGGCCTACGACGCCGTGCCCCTCGACGGGCTCGAGCCGCGATAGCTCACCGGAGACGCGGTCGAGAAGCTCCTGGGCCTCGGCTCGGAACTCATCCTGCAGTGTGTTGGTAGGTCCCTCGCTGGCCAAGTCCACCCCCGCGGGCTTCGGGTGCATCGCGGTGCGTCTCGCGGCCAAGATAACGCATAGGCGTGTACTGCTCCACCTTGGCGGCGGACCGAGCGCGCGGCTGACCGTGCAGCTCGGCCCGGCCCGCCCGCCTTCCGAGGGTACGCCGACTCTCTCGGCGCGATCGGGGCCGCGGCGCCGCGTTCGCCTCCTGGCTCGGCTGAGTGGAGCGGGTTCTGGTCGGCATCGCTGCGCGATTGGTGGCCTCTCGGCCGCCGGCAGGCCGATCTGGGGCGCTCCCGGCGCGCCGCGGACGCAGCGGTGCGGGCCGCCGGTCGTCGGGGGGCGGGCGGGGGCG
>JAGQJE010000289.1 GCA_020430775.1 Myxococcales bacterium | reverse complement strand
CGCTCGGAGGCGGCGCGGCGGGCGACGCGGAGAGCTCGGGCGCGCGCAGCCGTGGCCCGGTGGAAGACGGCGGCGACGCGGGGACGCTGTCCGCTTGCGGCGCGCCCGCATCGGGCGATGCCGCCCCACCCTGAGCCGACGCCGGCGCGACCACGAGCAACCCACACAAGCTCACGGTGACCCAGATGAAGCGGTGCATCGTATCCAATCTCGCGAATGTAGCGCGCTGTGCGGCCGACCGGTCCGCGGGCTGCCGTAGCACGCGAGGATCTGGCCGGTCAATCGCGAGGCCGCCGCGCGACGGGACGATCCGCCTTCCGCGCGCCCGCTGGGCTGCTAGGGTCCCGGTGCGGCGCGAAGCCGCCATCCTCCTCCGGTTCAGGAGCGCGTCGCGTCCTTCATGCTCCGCTTCATCCCACTGGGCGGCCTCGGCGAGGTCGGCATGAACTGTATGGCGTTCCAGCATGGGGACGACATCATCGTGGTCGACTGCGGCGTGACCTTTCCGCATCGGGAGCTCGGGGTGGACGTGATCCATTCCGACTTCACGTGGCTTCGCGAACGTCGCGACCAGGTGCGCGCGCTCTTCATCACGCACGGGCACGAAGACCACATCGGGGCGGTCCCCTATCTGCTCCGCGAGCTGCAGCCGCCGATCTACGGGCCGCCCTACGCCCTCGAGCTGATCCGCCAGCGCCTCGAAGAGCACACGCCCCGCGGCGTCGACCTCCGCCCGTTCGAGGCGCAGCGGCCCGTCCGCGCGGGCGCCTTCGAGGTCACGCCGCTGCGCGTACACCACTCGATCCTCGACGCCTTCTGCCTCGTCATCGACACGCCCGCCGGGACCGTCGTCCACAGCGGCGACTTCAAGATCGAGCTCGACCCCGTCGACGACCAGGTCTTCGACGAGTCGGCGCTGCGCGCGGTCGGCGAGCGCGGCGTGCGCCTGCTGCTGAGCGACTCGACGAACGTGGACGTGACGCGGCGCCACGGCAGCGAGCGCGCGGCGGCCGACGCGCTGCTCAGGCTCGTGCGCGAGGCGCCACACCGCGTGGTCGTCGGGCTGTTCGCGTCGAACGGGTTTCGGCTGCGGGCCCTCTTCGAGGCGGCGCGCGCGACCGATCGCCGCGTCTGTGTCCTCGGCCGCTCCCTGCACCGCCACCTCGACGTGCTGCGCGACCTGCGGCTCGTCGAGCACATCGACCGGCTGCTCGTGTCGAGCGACGACGCCCGCGCCATCCCGCGCGAGCGCCTGGTCGTCGCGGCGACGGGCGCACAAGGCGAGCCTCGGGCGGCGCTCGGGCGGCTGGCTCGCGGCGAGCACCCGGCGCTCGGTCTCGACCAGGGCGACACGGTGCTGCTCTCGTCGCGGATCATCCCCGGTCGCGAGCGCGAGGTCTTCGACATGGTCGACCGCCTCGAGCGCATCGGGGTGCGCGTCCGGAGCCGCAAGACCGACCCGGACGTGCACGCGAGCGGACACGCGTGCGAGGAGGAGCAGCGCGCGCTGATTCGCCTGCTGCGGCCCGCGAGCTTCATCCCGATCCACGGCACCTTCCACCACATGCACCGGCACGCGGCGGTCGCACGCGACGAGAGCGTCGAGGACGTGCTCGTCGTCGACGACGGCGACGTGGTCGGCCTCACGGAGGACTCGATGCGCATCGTCGAGCGTGCGCCGGCCGGGCGCGTCCACGTCGGCGCCGGGCGGACGATCACCGAGACCATGCTGCGCGAGCGCGCCCTGCTCGCGGAGCTCGGCTGCGCCACGGTCGCCGTCCCCGTCTACCCGGACGGGCGCCTCGCCGGACGGCCTCGCGTGACGGCGCGCGGCGCGCTGCAAGAAGAGCGGGCCGAGGCGACCCTCGCGGAGGCGGGCGCGTTCGTGTACGCGGAGCTGAAGCGGGCGGAGCGGATGGCGAGGCGCGACGACGCCGAGACCTCCGACGCGGCGGCTGTCGCGACGGTGGTCGACCGCGCGCGCCGCAGCCTGCGGCGCTTCTTCGGGCGCGGGCGCACGCGGACCCCGCTCGTCGCCGCCGTAGCCGTGGAGGTCGAGTGACCGTCGCTCATCCGCTTCGCCGAGCCACGTCGCGCCGAGCGCTCGTCGTCGCGGCGTGCGCGCTGGTCGCTGGCTGCGCCACGACGGAGGCCCCGAGCGCACCCGTCGCCGCGGGTCCCGTCGCCGCGCCCGACCGCGCCACCACCAAGGGCGCCGGGACGAGCCGCCCGCCCACGCGCGCGGAGCGCCTCGCGATCGACCAGCTCGCGCGCGAGGCCGAGCGCGTCCGCGGCCTGCGGTTTCGGCGGCCCGTCGAGGTCGAGGTCCACGACGGCGCCCGCATCGCGGCCGATCTCGCCAAACAGATCGAGCAGAAAGAGCTCGACAAGGCGCGCGCGGTCTACGGCGCGCTCGGGCTGCTCGACCCGGCGCTCGATCTGCGCGCCATGCTCGAGCACCTGCTCGCCGAGCAGGTCGTCGGCTACTACGACCCGGAGCGCAAGGAGCTCGTCGTGCGCGACGACGTCATCCGCACGCTGCGCGCCGATCGCATCGGCCACGTCGACGCGGCGAGCGACGAGGCCCGCCTCGTGCTCATCCACGAGCTGATCCACGCGCTCCAAGACCAGGATCTCGGCCTCGGAGAGCGATACCGCGCGGCGCGCGACACCGACGCGGAGAACGCCTTCCGCTCGGTCATCGAAGGCGACGCGACGCTCGGGATGCTCGCGGCTGCGCTCCAGCGCCAAGGCGTCCCGCTCGATCGCGTCGCGGGCCAGCTCGAGGGCATGCTCGGTCAGATCGACCTCACCGGCCCGCTCGCCGGCGAGGCGCTTCGCAAAGCGCCGGCCATCGTGCGGGTCGGGCTCGTCGCGCCCTATATCGACGGCGCGCAGCTCATGGCGCGCATCTACGCCCAGCTCGGGTGGGCGGGGGTCAACGACGCGGTGCGGCACCCGCCGCCGACGATGACGCAGGTGATGCACCCGGAGAAGCTCTGGCGCGGGCAGCTCCCCGACCGCATCACCCTGCCGCGCTTCCGCGGCATCGAGCAGGCGGGATACGTCTCGGTCGACGAGGACACGCTCGGCGAGCTCGAGCTCGGCGTCTACTTCGGGCAGGGCCTGCGCGGCGGCGTCGACGCTCGAGCGGCCGAGGGCTGGTCGGGAGATCGGGTGCGCGTCTACGCGCGTCGACGCGCGCCCGAAGACCACCCGACCGCGGCCGTCTGGTTCAGCGCCTGGGAGCGCTCGGCAGACGCCGCGCGCGCGCTGCGTGCCGCGCGCCGCGTCGCCGGCCTCCGCGGCGCGGACGACCAGGCCTACGCCGCCCGCCGCGGGCGCGCCCTGCTCATCATCCGCGGCCTCCCCCACGCGCTGATGCCGGAGGTGCGCGCCGACTTCGTTCGCTTCGCGCGCGGGCTGCC
Organism: Myxococcales bacterium; assembly: GCA_020430775.1. GTDB lineage: Bacteria > Myxococcota_A > Polyangia > Polyangiales > Houyiibacteriaceae > JAGQJE01. Next base: position 7,697 of record JAGQJE010000289.1, on the reverse strand, counting down.
GAAGCGCCCGGGCCGCCACGCGCACCCCCTGCTCGACTGAGCGCCGCGCACCGCAGGACCACGGCGCGGCGCTACACCGCCGCCGCGACGCCGCCCGGACGGACCTCCACCAGCTCGAGACCGAGCGCGGTGGCCGTCTCGAAGATGCGCTCGTCGCGGTAGAACTCGCCGAAGACGATGCGTCGCAGGCCGCTGTTGCAGATCGCCTTGAAGCACTGCCAGCACGGCGAGGCCGTGACGTAGATCGCCGCGCCGTCGATCGCGACGCCGTTCTTCGCGGCCTGGATGATGGCGTTCGCCTCCGCGTGGATCGTCCGCACGCAGTGGCCGTCCTCCATCATGTGGTCGTCGTCGTCGCAGTGCGGCAGCCCCCGGATCGAGCCGTTGTAGCCGGTCGACAGGATGGTCTTGTCGCGCACGATGACGGCGCCGACGTGCTTGCGCGCGCAGGTCGATCGGGTCGCGACCTCGCGCGCGATGTTCATGAAGTAGGCATCCCAGGGCACACGGCTCATCCGACCCGCTCTACTCGCTCGCCTCCCCTCCGTAAAGCCCCACGAGCGCGCGGCGTGGTCCCCGGTGCTGCCCGCATCGACGGCGCGCGTCGCGCCCTCGGACGGCCGGCCCTCGGATGCGTCGCGCCCTCGGACCCACGCTTGACCGTCCAGGGGGGGGGTTGTAAGCACGTCGCCTTTGGAGGAGCAGCGCCGCATGCATTCGCAGATCAGCGAGATCAGCCCCGTCGAGGTCGAGGTCACGGTGGAGGTCCCTTGGGAGCGCGTGCAGCGCGAGCTCGACTCCACCTACTCGATGCTCGGGCGGACCGCTCGCGTCCGCGGCTTTCGGCCCGGCAAGGCGCCGCGCAACGTCCTCCAGCAGGTCTACGGCAAGCGCGTGCGCGAGGACGTGGCCCACCTGCTCATCGACGAAGGCCTGCGCTCGGCGGTCGAGGAGCACGCGCTGCGCCTCGTCACACGACCGCACCTCACCGAGCACCCCTCGGTGAGACAAGGCGAGCCGCTGACCTTCAAGGCAATGCTGGAGGTCCACCCGAAGATCGAGCACGTCGACGTCTCGACGCTCGAGGCCTGGAGCGAGCCCGTCAGCGTGACCGACGAGGAGGTCGACGCGCAGCTCGAGCGGCTCCGCGAGCAGGAAGCCGATCTGCGCGAGCCCGAGCCCATGCGCGGCGCGAAGGAGAACGACCAGCTCACGGCGAGCTACACGGCGACCTTCGACGACGACGGTATCGACGACGAGTCCGTCGACGAGCAGGCGATCGATCTCCGCTCGACCGAGCTTCTCCCGGAGCTGTACGAGGCGCTGCTCGGGGTGACGCCCGGTGAGACGCGCGCGGTGGACATCACGTTCGCAGACGACCACGAAAACCCCAAGCTGCGCGGCAAGACGGGTCACTTCGAGGTCGTGGTCCGGGAGCTGCGCGAGCGCGTGCTGCGCCCGCTCGACGACGAGTTCGCAAAGGACGTGAGCGACCTCGAGACGCTCGCCGAGCTGCGGGCGCAGATCCGTGAGAGCTTGGAGTCGAGGCAGGCACGCCTCGTCGAAGCGCGGCTCGAAGGCCAGATCATCGACGCCCTCATCGCGGCGAACCCGGTCACACCCCCGCCGTCGCTCGTCGCGGCCCAGCAGCGACAGTCCATCATGGACGCGCTCCAGGTCGCGCAGATGTTGGGGGAGCGCATTCCCGAGCACGTCGGCGATCCGGCGCGTGCCGAGCGTGACGTGCGCGCCGGGATGCTGCTCGGCGCGCTCGCTCGCCAGGAAGACCTCGAGGTCACCGACGAGGACATCCAAGCGCGGCTCGAGGCGATCGCCGAGCAGACCGGCAAGCACATCGCCAAGGTCCGAGCGGAGCATCAGGGCGAGCAACTCGAAGCGCTCGAGAACGAGCTCACCCGACGAAAGCTCATGGACTTTCTGCGCCAACGCGCCACCATCCATGAGGGGAAGCGGCCCGCCACCGACCCGACCCCACCCGAACCGGAGCCCAACGAGGAGGCGGACGAGGCATGAACGAGCGACGCCACTCGCCACCGCGATCGCAGTACTACCGGCCACTGTGGGTGGTCGAGAGCACCCACCGGGGCGAGCGTGACTGGGAGCTCTTCAGCCGCCTGCTCAAGGACCGCATCATCTTTCTCGGCACCGAGGTCGAGGACGACGTCGCGAACGAGATCATCGCGCAGATGCTCTTCCTCGAGAGCGAAGACCCGGACAAAGACATCACGCTGTACATCAACAGCCCGGGCGGGGTGATCACCTCCGGCCTCGCGATCTACGACACGATGCAATACGTGCGCTGCCCGGTGGCGACCGTCTGCCTCGGGCAGGCCGCGTCGATGGCCGCGTGGCTCCTGGCGGCGGGCACCAAAGGCCTGCGCCGCGCGCTCCCCAACAGCCGCATCATGATCCACCAGCCGCTCGGCGGCATCAGCGGGCAGGCGTCGGACATCGAGATCCACGCCCGCGAGATCCTCTCGATGCGCGAGCAGATGACGGAGATCCTCGCGAGCCACACTGGGCAGACGAAGGAAGTCATCAAGCGAGACACGGAGCGCGATCGCTACCTCGGCGCCGACGAAGCAAAGGAGTACGGCATCATCGACGACGTGATCGCGCACCGGAAGGCGCCGCGCGCGCTGGAAGCCGTCCGCAACTCGTGATCCCGGCACGGTACATGCTCCGAGCCGGCCGCAGGTCTTGCCCACGCAGATCGAGAACGCTAGAATCAAAGCTCTCCTGGGCAGGTAATATCGGTGGATCGACGACGCGACGATAACCATGGGAACCTGCAGTGCTCGTTCTGCGGGAAGTCCCAAAAAGAGGTCAAGAAGCTCATCGCGGGCCCGACGGTCTACATCTGCGACGAGTGCATCGGCCTGTGCAACGACATCATCTCCGAGGAGGTCGAGCGAGACGACTCGATGTCCTCCGGCACGCCGCTACCGAAACCGGCCGAGATCAAGGCCATCCTGGACGAGTACGTGATCGGCCAGGACCGCGCGAAGAAGACGCTCGCGGTCGCCGTCCACAACCACTACAAGCGCATCGAGTCGAAGGTCGGCGCCGACGACGTCGAGCTGCAGAAGTCGAACATCCTCCTGCTCGGCCCGACCGGCTCCGGCAAGACGCTGCTCGCGCAGACCCTCGCGCGCATCCTGAACGTCCCCTTCGCGATCGCCGACGCCACGACGCTCACCGAGGCCGGCTACGTCGGTGAGGACGTCGAGAACATCATCGTCCAGCTCCTGCAAAACGCCGACCACGACGTCGAGCGCGCCCAGCGCGGCATCGTCTACATCGACGAGATCGACAAGGTCGCGCGCAAGGGCGACAACCCGTCCATCACGCGCGACGTGAGCGGCGAAGGCGTGCAGCAGGCGCTCCTCAAGATCATCGAGGGCACCATCGCGAACGTGCCGCCGAAGGGCGGGCGCAAGCACCCGCAGCAAGACTTCCTGCAGATCGACACCTCGAACATCTTGTTCATCTGCGGCGGCGCGTTCGTCGGCCTCGAGCAGGTCATCGAGCGGCGCATCGGCCAGAAGACCCTCGGGTTCGGCGCCGCGATCCCGTCACGCACCGACAAGAAGGTCGGCGAGCTGCTCGCCCAGGTGCAGCCGGAGGACTTGCTCCGGGCGGGGCTGATCCCGGAGTTCATCGGGCGGCTGCCCGTCATCGCGACGCTCCACGAGCTGAACGAAGAGGCGCTCGTCGACATCCTCAAGACCCCGAAGAACGCGCTCGTCAAGCAGTACGCGCGTCTCTTCGAGATGGACGGCGTGAAGCTCAAGTTCGCGGCCGGTGCGCTGCACGCCGTGGCCCGGGAGGCGCTCGCGCGCAAGGCCGGCGCCCGCGGGCTGCGCGCCATCATGGAAGACGCGATGCTCGACATCATGTACGACGTGCCGTCGCGTGGTGACATCAAAGAGGTCGTCATCAACGAAGACGTCGTGATCAAGCACGACCCGCCGCTCATCGTCTACCACAAGGAAGCCGAGCTCGCGTGAGCGACGCTCGGTCTGTCGTAGACGACGCGTCTCGCTGACGCGGCGACGGCTCGCTCACGCGCTCGCCGTGTCGGCGCGCACCCCTCACCTCCGCCGAAGGCTCCGTCCTCATGTTCTTCCACAAGAACGCGCCCGACTCCGACCTCGACGGGCCGAGCGCGAGCTCGCTCACGCTCCCGATGCTCCCGCTGCGGGACATCATCGTCTTCCCGCACATGGTCGTCCCGCTCTTCGTCGGCCGGGACAAGTCCATCCGCGCCCTCGAAAAGGCGATGGACGACGACAAGCAGATCGTCTTGTCGGCACAGCGCGACGCCAAGATCAACGACCCGGGCCCTGACGACATCTTCGACGTCGGGACGCTCGGCACGATCATTCAGCTCCTCCGCCTGCCGGACGGCACGGTCAAGGTCTTGGTCGAAGGCAAGCGTCGCGTTCACCTCGACGCCTTCGTCTCGACGGACGAGCTCTTCATCTGCACGGTGTCGCCGGTCGATTCACCCTCGCTCGAGGGCGTCGAGGTCGAGGCGCTCATGCGCTCGGTGCAGTCGACCTTCGAGGTCTACACCAAGCTGAACAAGCGCATCGCGCCCGAAACGCTCGCGACCGTTCAGACGATCTCCGAGCCCTCACGGCTCGCCGACGCGATCGTCGTGCACCTGACGAGCGTGAAGCTCCCGGATCGTCAGGAGCTCCTCGAGACCCTCGACCCCGCCGAGCGTCTCGAGCGCCTCTTCCAGCTCATGAACGCCGAGATCGAGATTCTTCAAGTCGAAAAGAAGATCCGATCTCGCGTCAAGAAGCAAATGGAGAAGACGCAAAAGGAGTACTACCTCAACGAGCAGATGCAGGCGATTCAGCGTGAGCTTGGCGAAAAAGACGAGCTCGCGAGTGAGCTTCAAGAGCTCGAAGAGGCGCTCGCCAACAAATCGCTCTCTGCCGAGGCCGCAGAAAAGGTCGGCAAGGAGCTCAAGAAGCTGAAGCAGATGCAGCCGATGAGCGCCGAAGCGACGGTCATCCGGAACTACATCGACTGGATCCTCGCCCTCCCCTGGGGCGACAAGAGCGAGACGAGCGACGACCTCGCCCGGGCGCAGCGCATCCTCGACGAGGACCACTACGGCCTGAAGAAGCCCAAAGAGCGCATCGTCGAGCACCTCGCGGTGCAGGCGCTCGTCCAGAAGCTTCAGGGCCCGGTGCTCTGTCTCGTCGGACCGCCCGGCGTCGGGAAGACCTCGCTCGCGAAGAGCATCGCGCGGGCGACGGGGCGCGAGTTCGTGCGGCTGTCGCTCGGCGGCGTGCGCGACGAGGCGGAGATCCGCGGCCACCGGCGCACCTATATCGGCGCGCTCCCGGGGCGGCTGATCCAATCCCTCCGCAAGGTCCGCAAGAACAACCCCGTCTTTCTACTCGACGAGATCGACAAGATGTCGTCCGACTTTCGAGGGGATCCAGCCTCGGCGCTGCTCGAGGTGCTCGACCCCGAACAAAACGCGGAGTTCAGCGACCACTTCCTCGACGTCGACTACGACCTGTCAGACGTGATGTTCATCACGACTGCAAACAGCCTCTCTCGCATCCCGCTGCCGCTCCGCGACCGCATGGAGATGCTCGAGATCAGCGGGTACACCGAGTTCGAGAAGCTGAACATCGCGGTGAAGCACCTGGTGCCGCGACAGCTCGAGGCGGCCGGGCTGAAGGACGTCGACGTCGAGGTGACGCAGAGCGCGATCCGGGCGCTCATCCACCACTACACGCGCGAGAGCGGCGTGCGAAACCTCGAGCGCGAGATCGGGAGCGTGTGCCGCAAGATCGCGCGGCAGGTCCTCGAAGAGCGGCAGGCCGCCGCGGCGAGCGGCGAGGCGCCCGCCGTGGACGCCCCGGAGGGCACCGTCGCGGCCGAAGACGCAGCGGCTGGCGAGCCCGCGCCCGAGGCGGCCGTCGCCGCGACGTCGGACGGCGAGCCCGCGCCCGAGGCGGTCGTCGCCGCGACGGATCACGCGGACGCCGAGGCGATGCTCGCTGAGGGGGACCAGGGTGACGCCGCGCCGGAGGGCACGACGGCGAAGTATCGAGTGACGGCGCACGACGTCCTGCGCTACCTCGGGCCACCACGGTTTCGCGCGACGCGGCCCGGCGAGCGCGACGAGATCGGCCTCACCAACGGGCTGTCCGTCAGCTCCTTCGGCGGGAGCGTCCTCGAGTGCGAGGTGGCCGTCGTCCCCGGCAAGGGGAAGCTCGTCATCACGGGCCTGCTCGAGAAGGGCATGCAGGAGTCGGCGCAGGCCGCGATGAGCTACATCCGGTCGCGCCAGCACGTCCTCGGGCTCCCCGAAGAGTTCTACTCTCGGAACGACTTCCACGTGCACTTCCCGGAGTTCGTGCCGAAGGACGGCCCGAGCGCCGGCATCACCATGGCGACGAGCATCGCGAGCGCGCTGCTGCGCATCCCGGTCCGGAGCCACGTCGCCATGACCGGCGAGATCACCCTGCGGGGTCGCGTCATGGAGATCGGCGGGCTCAAGGAGAAGATGCTGGCCGCGCACCGCGCGGGTATCGACACGCTGATCATCCCGCGCGACAACCGAAACGATCTGCGCGAGCTGCCGCGGCGCGTCCTGCGCGCGATGCGCATCCTGCTCGTCGAGCACATGGACGAGGTCTTGGGCGTCGCCCTGCGCCTCGACGACCCGGACGCCCTCTTCGGCGCGCACCGTCCGCGGCCGATGGAGTACGACCACGGCACGCTCGTCGAGCCGCGGGTGGCGGCCGTCGGCGCGCTCGTGGCGCCGACCGTCGAGGGCCCGAGCACGCGGCAGTAGCGTCGAGCGCGACGCGCTGGGCGTCGCGCCCGCTGCGGGTGGGCACGTGGCCCGCGGCTCGACCCTCGCGACGTGGCCTCGCGCGCCGCGCTCGGACGCTCGGTGGGCGGGACAGGGTTCGAACCTGCGACAGCCGGCTTGTAAGGCCGGAGCTCTACCGCTGAGCTACCCGCCCGTGCGCAGAGCGCCGATGATGTGACGGCCGCGCTGGACCCGCAAGCGGGGCCCGGACGCTTCGGCAAGGCGCACCCCTACGCGAGCCTGCGCCAGTGCCCGAGCTCGATCCCGCGCGGAACCTCCCGCCCGCTCCCGCTCCCGCTCCCGTGCCCGCTCCCGCTCCCGCTCCCGCACCCGATCCCGTGCCCGCACCCGATCCCGTGCCCGTGCCCGTGCCCGTGCCCGCCCGCTCCCGTGCCCGTGCCCGCTCCCGCTCCCGCACCCGATCCCGCACCCGACCCCGCACCCGATCCGAAGTCCCACTCCGCCCATCTGTGCCCCGGAGGCTTCGGCAACGCGCGCGCCCAACGTGGCTCGGGCGCGAGCGGCGCCGAGACGAGGTTGCACGCACGCGACGCCTGCTCCATCTAAGAGCCCACCCGCCTCGCTCCGAACACAGGTGCCCATGAAGCTCTCGCCCGCCGCCAGCGCCCTCACGGCCGCGCTCCTCGTCGCAGGCTGCATGTATGGCCGCGCCGCGAAGGTCGAACCGACCGTGCCGCTGCCCGATCACTATGAGGGCGCGGTGCCCGCGCCGGGGGGCGCTTCCGAGAGCGCGGTGCCGTCGCCGTCCGCCGCGTCCGCCGCGGGCGAGGCGGCGGCCGCGCCTGCGCCGAGCGAAGCCGCG
>JAGQJE010000288.1 GCA_020430775.1 Myxococcales bacterium | reverse complement strand
TCCGCGGCGGAGCGCGGCCGGGGCGGCGGCCGTCGTCGGTGGGAGCGCGCCGGGCGAGGCGACGCGCTGGGGCGAGCACGCGGTCCTGTACGGCGATCCGGCAATCGTTGCGGCGGTGCAGCTCCGCGCCGAGGCGCGATGGGGCGGGGACGGCGATCTTGCGCGGTTCCCCGAGGCCGCCGCCGCCCGCCGGTGCGCCGAGGCCGCGGCCGGCGCGGTGAGGGCCGGCTTGTCGCTCGACGTCTCCGCGCTCCGGAGCGGTGGCCACAAGCTCGGCGTCGGGTCGAGCGCGGCCGGCGCTGCTGCTGCCGCGGCCGCCGTCTTCGCGCGGCGCGGCGCTTCGCTCGCTGAGGCTGCGGTGCGCGCGCGAGTCTTCGAGGCGGCGCTCGCCGGGCACCGCGCGGTCGCGCCCGAAGGGAGCGGCGCCGACGTCGCCGCGGCCGTGTTCGGAGGCTTCGTCGCGTTTCGGAGAGCGGCGCGAGCGCCCGGTGCGCCGGTCGAACGAGCCGCGTTGAGCGCGCCCGCGGGCCTGCGCTTCCGCGTCGTCTGGACGGGGCGCGCGGCCCGCACGTCCGACTTCGTCGCGCGCGTGCGAGCGCTCGAGGCGCACGACCCGACCACGTTCGCTCGCGTCATGGGGGAGCTGCGCGAGGGCGCGACGGACTTCGACGCAGCGCTCCGAGCCGGCGACGCGGAGCGCACGGTCGCGGCGGCCGCCGCCTACGGCGAGGCGATGGCGCGGCTCGGCGCGGCGGCCGGCCTCCCCATCGTCGAGGACCGCCTCGCGCACATCGCCGCGCTCGCGGCGGAGGCGGGCGGAGCCGCCAAGCCCTCGGGCGCCGGCGGCGGCGACGTCGCGGTGGCCTTCTTCGCGAGCGAGTCGGCAGCGCAGCGCTTCGAGCGCGCGTGCGCGACGCGCCCCTTCGCCCGATCCTCGGCGGGGGCCGCGCTCACACACCCGCGCATCGTAGACGCGGCCCTCGGCGGCGCGGGCGTCGCCCCGCTCGCCGGGTGAGCGCTCAAGGCCGCGGGGGCGGGACCGAGCGGATGGCGCCGCCTTCGAGCTGCTGCGAGACGTAGCTGCGCACCTCGAAGAGGTCGATGGGCTTCTCGAGCACGAGATTCTCCACCGAGCTGACGAACTCGCGCGCACGCGGCGTGAAGGCGCCGCCGGTCATGAAGACGATCCGCTCGCACAGCTCGGGCTGCCGCTGCCGCAGCACCTCGTAGAAGTCCATCCCGGACAGGTCGGGCATCATCAGGTCGCAGAAGATGAGATCGAACTGCTTGCCCTCGACGAGCGCGAGCGCCGCCCGCCCGCTCTCCGCGACCACCACCTGGTGACCGCGGAGGATCCGCGCGAACGCACGCCCGACCAGCGCCTCGTCGTCGATGACGAGCACGCGGGCGGTCCCGCGATCCTGGTCGAGCGGCGAGGGCGCCCGCCGCGAGCCCGACCCCAGCGACGCGCGGCCAGTCGAGGCGTTCAGCGTCACCCGCACGAGCGTGCCCTTGCCCACCTCGCTCTCGATCTCGATCTGCCCGCCGAGCCCGGTGACGATGCCGTGGCAGATCGACATCCCGAGCCCGGTGCCTTCGCCGACCGGCTTGGTCGTGAAGAAGGGATCGAAGACGCGCCGTCGCACCTCCTCCGGGATGCCGGGGCCGGTGTCCTCGACCTCGACGACGATCTTGCCGTCGGGGCGCGGGCGCGTGCGCAGCCGGATCTCGTTGTCGCCGGCGCGGCCGACATCGAGCGCCTGCGACGCGTTGGCCAGCAGGTTGACGAAGACCTGGCCCAGCCGGCCGTCGTTGCCGTGCGCCGGCGGGCAGCGGGGGTCGTAGTCGCGGACGAGGCGCGCCCGGTGCCGCAGCTCGTTCGCCGTCATCTGGATGGCGCTCTCGAGCACGGCGTGGACGTCGACCGGGCCGACCTGCTGATCGTCGGCGCGGGAGAACTGGTTGAGGTCTTTGACGATCTGGCGGACGCGGCGCGCGCCCGAGAGCGACTCGCGCAGCGCCGAGAGCACGTCCTCGCCGACCACCTCCTTCATCGCGGGCGCGCGGAGCGCCTCGTAGACGTACTGCACGTTCGTGCTGAGGTAGCCGAGCGGGTTGTTGATCTCGTGCGCGACCCCGGCGGCGAGCGTGCCGAGCGAGGTGAGCCGGTCCGAGGTCATGAGCTTCGCGTCGCCGAGCTTGCGCTGCGTGACGTCGCGGATGGCGATGAGGAGCGCCGGCTGGTCCTCGAACTCGATGTTGCGCGCAGACATCGTCTCGACGAGGACCTCGCGCCCGTCGCGGTGGTGGAGGCGATGCTCGACCGCGCCGCCCGAGCGATCCGGCGAGAAGGCGCGCCGGGCGGCGTCCCGATCGTCGTGGTGGATGAGGTCGACCCATCGCTCGCCGACCAGCGCGCGCGCGTCGTCGCCGTACCCGAGCATCCGCGCGAAGGTCGGGTTGACGTAGACGAGCTGCCCCTGTCGGAGGATGACCATCCCGTCCGGCGCCTGCTCGATGAGCTGGCGGAAGTCCCGCTGCGTCTGGCGGAGCGCCTCCTCGGCGGCCTTGCGCTCGGTGACGTCACGCAAGAACACGCACGCCCCGCGGATCGAGCCGTCCGCCGTCCGGATCGGGTTGAGCAGCGCCTCGATGTAGAGCGGGACGCCGTACATCGAGCCCTCCCACTCGAGGACGAACTGGTCGCCCCGCAGCGCGCGACGTAGCGCGTCGACGACCCGGCGTCGGTGCTCCACGGGCATCAGGTCGGGCACGCTGACCCGCGGCGCGAGCTCGGCGTCGAAGGCCATGCTCGCGACGCTGGTCGCGACGGAGTTGCAGACGATGAGGCGCATCTTCGTGTCGACCGCGAAGATGGCGTCCGTCGTGTTCTCGATCACCGCGCTCAGGTCGGCTTCGCTTCGGCGCAGCGCGCGCTCGGCGAGCTCGCGGTCGAGCCGCTCCCTCGCGGTCCGCTCGGCGACGAGCAGCCTCAGGGCGGTCTGGTCCGGTTGCAAGGGGAGGCTGACGTAGTCGCAGACGCCGACCGCGAGCAGGCGCTCCGCCCCCGCGGCATCGATCGGCGGGCCGACGGCGACGACGAGGGGCGAGTGTGCTTCGCCCGGCCCCCCGAGGTCCGCGACCATGTCGAGGGCGCCGGGGAGCGCCGTGTCGAGCACGACCATCGTGAAGGGCTGGCTCGCGTGGTCCGCGAGGGCGTCGTCGACGCCGGCGTGCTCGCGGAGCAGGTGGCCCCGCTCGGAGAGGGCGTCGCAGAGCGCGCGCCGCAGGGCGCCGTCCGCGGAGAGGACGAGGACGCGAAACACGGTCGGGGGCGACGAGTCGGGCACGTGCATGCGGACTCTGAGCGTACACGCAGTCGGCGCGCGTGCGAGCGTAGAGGGCGCGCAATCGTGCGGCCGAGCCGACTCGGCCGGCCACCGTGAGCCCGTGCCGAGCGCGCCACCGATGTCTAACCCTCGCGGCGGACCTCGTGCGCCGGTCGAGCGACTCGAGCCGCTCCCGGGGGACGGGCGGCACGCGCGCTTTTCCGCTATCGTTCGCCCCCGAGCGTGCTGGTCTACGCGTACATCTTTTGTCTGGTCCTCGGGGGGGTGCTGCTCGGTGCCTCGGTGCTCCTCGGCGGCGACCACGACGTCGACGCCGGCCCGGACCTCGACCACGACGTCGACGCCGGTCATGACCTCGACGCCGGCGCGCACCCGCACGCGCTCGCCCACGCGGACGTCGACGCGGGCGGCCTCGACGTCTTCCTGTGGCCGCTGCGCTCGGTGCGCTTTTGGACCTTCTTCCTCGCGTTCTTCGGCCTCACGGGACTCGTCCTGCACGGTCTGTCTCTCGCGTCGCCCGCCGTCGGCCTCGTGCTCGCCATCGCCGTGGGCGCGCTCTGCGGCGGCGGCGCGGCGGTCGCGTTTCGAGCGGCGGCCCGGGACGAGAGCGGCCGCGCGTCCGACAGCGAGGACTACGTGGGCAAGACGGTCCGCGTCCTGGTGCCGGTGCGGGCTGGCGGGACCGGGCGGGTGCGCCTCGAGCTGAGAGGCAACACGGTCGACGTGCTCGCGACGACCGACGACGATTGCTTCGAGGCGCAGGAAGAGGCGATGATCATCGAGATGGACGGGACGACGGCGCGCATCGCGCGCGTCGAGCGCTGAGTCGCGCGCGAGCGCAGGGGGGACGATGTCGGCTTCGGTACTGATTCTGTGGTTGGCGGGCGCCGTCGCCTCGCGCACGGCCGCCGCGGCGGCGACGGCGGGCTTCGCGATCGCCCTCGCGCTCATCGTCCTCGCGCTCATCGCCAAGCGCTTCGTCTACATCGCGCGGCCGAGCCAGGCGCTGGTCTTCAGCGGCAAGAGCCACCGCGCGGCCGACGGGAGCCTCGTCGGCTATCGCGTCATCCAGCAGGGCCACCGCGGGTTCCGGGTGCCCATCCTCGAGCGCGTCGACCTCCTCGACATGCGCCTGCTCCCCATCGACATCCTGGTCAACAACGCCTACTCGCGCGGGAACATCCCGCTGAAGATCCACGCGATCGCCAACGTGAAGCTCCACTCGAACCCTCAGCTCATCGGCAACGCGATCGAGCGCTTCCTCGGCCGCGATTTGAAGGAGGTGCAGACCGTCGCGCAGCAGACCCTCGAGGGCGCGGTGCGTGAGGTCATCGCGACGCTCACGCCCGAGGAGGTGAACGAGGACCGCCTGAAGTTCGCCGAGAGCCTCATCGCCGCCGCCGAGGACGACCTGCACAAGCTCGGCCTGCAGCTCGACACGCTGAAGATCCAGAACGTCTCGGACGACACCGGCTACCTCGACTCCCTCGGCCGCCCGCAGATCGCCGCGGCCCTGCGCGACGCCCAGAACGCCGAGAACGAAGCGCAGCAGGTCATCACGCGCGCGCAGGCGGAGTCGCAGCGGCGCGCGGAGGTCAGCAAGGCCACCGCCGAGACGAGCGTCCTGTCGAAGCGGAACGAGCTGCGCCGCGTGCAGGCCGAGCTCGACGGCGAGGCCGAGGCCGTCGAGCGCGAGGCCGCCGCCGCCGCCAAGACGGCGCGGGCGGCCGCCGAGCGCGAGCTGCAGGCGCTGCGCTCGACACTCGAGAACCGGCGCCTGCAGGCCGACGTCGTGCTCCCAGCCGAGGCGAACCAGCGCGCGCGCGCGATCCTCGCGGTGGGCGACGCCGCGCCGACGGCAGAGAACGGCGCCGCCGCCGTGCAGGTGCTCGAGTGGATGAGCGCCGCGTGGGTCGAGATGGGCCCCCACGCCCGCGAGCTCTACGTCATCCAGCACCTCGAGGAGCTGGTGGGCGAGGTCGTGAAGAGCCTGTCGCACGTCGACGTCCGGCAGGTGCACGTGCTCGACTCCGGCGACGGCAGCGGCCTCGCGAGCTACGCCGCGACCTACCCGAAGATGGTGAGCGCGGTGCTGCGGGCCGTCGCGCAGAGCACGGGCGTCGACATCCCGGCCATCCTCGCCGCGCCCACGGCCGTCGTCGAGCCGGTCGCTCCGCCTGCGCCTCGAGGGCCGACCAGACCGCCGGGCTCCGCGGGCTCCTTCGGGACCTCGGCGCGAGGGGGAGTGTGATGCAAGCGCTGCTCTCAGTGATCGTTGGCCTGCTGCCGATCCTCTTCATCGCGGTGGTCGTCGGCGCCCTCCTCATGAGGCGCTACCTGTACGTCTGTCAGCCGAGCGAGGTGCTCGTCTTCTCGGGCCGCACGCGCGTGACGGCCGGCGGCGCTCCGATCGGCTACCGCGTCATCAAGGGCGGCCGCGGCTGGCGGCGGCCCATCGTCGAGACGGTCGACCGCATCGACCTGACCAACATGATCATCGAGGTCAACGTCCGGAACGCCTACTCGCGCGGCGGGATCCCGCTCATCGTGCAGGGCGTCGCCAACATCAAGATCCCAGGCGAGCTGCCGCTCCTGCACAACGCGCTCGAGCGCTTCCTCGGGCGGTCGCGCGACGAGATCATGCGCGTGGCGCGCGAGACGCTCGAAGGCAACCTCCGCGGCGTGCTCGCGACCCTCACGCCGGAGCAGGTCAACCAGGACAAAGAGGCGTTCGCCGTGAAGCTCACCGAAGAGGCCGAGCACGACCTGAACCGCATCGGGCTCGTGCTCGACACCCTGAAGATCCAGAACGTGAGCGACGAGGTCGGGTACCTCGACGCGATCGGGCGCATGCGCATCGCCCAGATCCGGCGCGACGCCGAGATCGCCGAGGCCGACGCGCAGGCGGCCGCCGCAGAGGTCAAGTGGCACAACGCGATGCAAGGCGAGATCGCCAAGGTCGAGGCGAAGATCGCCATCGCGCAGAAGGACAACGAGCGCCGCATCGCGGACGCGCGGACCAAGCGCGAGGCGATGATCGCCGAGGAGCGCGCCGCCGTGCAGGCCGACATCGCGCAGGCGCGGGCCGAGCAGCAGATGCAGGAGGCGCGGATCGAGCAGGTGCGCCTGCAGCTCGAGGCCGACGTCATCCAGCCCGCCGAGGCCAAGAAGGCCCAAGAGGTCGCGGCGGCCAAGGCGGCCGCGGCGAGCGTCGCCGAGCAAGGGCGCGCCACGGCGGACGTCTTGCGGCAGCTCGCGGCGACCTACCGCGCGAGCGGCCCGAGCGGGCGCGACGTGCTCTTGATGCAGAAGCTCATGCCCGTGCTGAAGCAGGTGAGCGGGACCATCGGCGCGCTGGCGGTCGACCGACTGACTGTGCTGGGCGCCGCGCCCGAAGGCGCCGGTGCGGAGCGGGATGGCGGCTCCCGAGACGGCGCGCTCGCGCGCGCGCTCGTCAGCGCGGCCGAGCAGGTGGAGGCGGCGTCCGGGGTGGACCTGGTGGCCGCGTTGCGCGACCGAATCCAGCCGCGCGAGCGGCCGCCGGCGCCGCCGCCCGCGACGGGTGCGTGAGCCGGCGCGCCCCCGCGAATGACGGCGCGTCCGGCGGGATCAGGCGCGGGCGTGGGCCTCGATCCAGTCGAGGACCGGCGCCTCGCGGCTCTCTCCGCTGAGCCGCGACATCTGCTGGATGCCGGTCGGGCTCGTGACGTTGACCTCGGTGAGCAACCCGCCGATCACGTCGAGCCCGACGAACCACAGCCCGTCCGCCCTGAGCCGCGGCGCGACCGCCTCGATGATGCGCTGGTCGGCGGCGGTGATCTCGGCGTGCACCACCGCGCCGCCGACGTGGATGTTGCTGCGGACGTCGCCCCCCTGCGGGACGCGGAGGATCGCCCCGAGCGGCTCCCCGTCGATCAGCAGGATGCGCTTGTCGCCCTCTGCCACCTCGGGGATGAAGGCCTGCACCATCGCCTGCTCGCGCCCGCCGCGGGTGACCGCCTCGATGAGCCCGTTCAGGTTCGGGTCGTGCGCGACCAGCGCGAAGACCCCCTCACCGCCGTGCCCGTCGATGGGCTTGATGACGGCGCGACCGCCCACCGCCTCGACGAAGCGCCGGATGCGCGCCTTGTCGGCGTCGACGATCGTCTCGGGCATCACGGCGGCGAAGTGCAGCGCGTAGAGCTTCTCGTTCGCCTCGCGGAGCCCCCGCGGGCGGTTGACGACCAGCGTCTCTCCTTCGAGGTGCTCGAGCAGCAGCGTCAGCCACCAGTACGACGCGTCGAAGGGCGGGTCTTTGCGGATCAGCACGGCGTCGGCCTCGCCGAGATCGAGCCGCGCGGGCGGACCGAGGACGATCGGCGCGCTCGGGTCGCGCTGCACCGTCGCGGGCCGCACGGTCGCCACGACCCGCCCCCGCTCGAACGAGACGTCCCGCGCCTCGCAGTAGCCGAGCGCGTGCCCGCGCGACTGCGCCTCGAGCATCAGGGCGAACGTCGTGTCCTCGTCGACCTTGACGGTAGCGACGGGGTCCATGATGACGACGAGCTGCATCGGGGTCTGCGGTAGCACTCGAAGGGCTTTTTCGGCAAGGTGGCCGAATGCGTAGCGAGGACGGCGCGGCGCGGGTGCGGGCACGGGCACGGGTGCGGGCACGGGTGCGGGCGCGGGTGCGGGCGCGGGTGCGGGTGCGGGCACGGGATCGGGCGCGGGTGCGGGTACGGGCGCGGGTGCGGGCGCGGGTGCGGGTGCGGGTGCGGGTGCGGGTGCGGGCGCTGATGTGGTGGGGTGCGGTTGGGGCGGTTGCGTTTTGCATCGCGTTCGTCGCGGGTGGGTCGGCCGCTCGGGCCGATGGTCCGCAGCCCGGCGGGAGCGCGGTTTATTCGCGTTACGCGGTGGCATCGGACGACGCGCTCGCGTCGAAGGCCGGGGCCGAGGTGCTGGCGCGCGGCGGGAACGCGGCGGATGCGGCGGCGGCCACGCTGCTCGCGCTCGGGGTCGCGAGCCCGGCGAGCAGCGGCCTCGGCGGCGGCGGGTTCGCGCTCTACTACCGTGCGCGCGACCGCACGGTGTGGTTCGTCGACTTTCGCGAGCGCGCGCCCGCGGCCGCGACCGCGACGATGTTTCGCGACGACGCCCCGCGCGAGGGCGCCGGCCCGGCGAGCCGCCCGTCCCAGCTCGGCGGGCTCGCGACGGGCGTCCCGGGTGAGCCCGCAGGCGTCGAGGCGCTCGTCATGCGCTTCGGCACGCTGCCGCTCGACGCGGTCGCCGCGCCCGCCATCCGGCTCGCCACCGAGGGCGTCGTGCTCGCGCCCTACGTCGCCAACCTGAGCGCCACCTTTTCCGCGCAGATGCGCCGCGATCCCCTGCTCCGGCGCATCGCCCGCGCGGCCGCGACCGGCGCGCGCCTCCGCCAGCCCGAGCTCGCCCGGACGCTGCGCGCCTTCGCGAAGCAAGGGCGGCGCGCCATCTATTCGGGGCCGGTGGCGCGGGCGATCGTCGCTGCGAACCGCCGCCGCGGCGGCGTGCTGACCCTCGACGATCTCGAGCGCTACCGCGCCCTCGGTCGGCGGCCGCTCAGCGGGCGCGCGTTCGGCTTCCGGTGGTTCACCGCGCCCCCGCCGAGCGCGGGCGGGTTCACCCTCCTGTCGAGCCTGCGCGTCCTCGAGCGCATCCCTGCCGCCTCGCGTGCGCTCGGCGTCGGGCGCCTGCACGCGCTCGCGGAGTCTTGGAAGGGACCCTTCGCCGACCGCGCGCGGTATTTCGGCGACCCGGACTTCGTAGACATCCCCCTCGCCGCGCTCGGCGCGCCTGCGCGCATCGCCCGCCGCGCCGCGCTCTTCGACCCCGACCGCGCACGCCCGGCCGCGGACTACGCCCTGCCGCTGTCGGAGCCCTCACCCGCGCCCGCGCTCCAGCGCGAGCACGGCACGTCGCACCTGTGCGTGGTCGACGCCGAGGGCAACGTCGCCTCCGTCACGACCACGGTGAACCTCCCCTTCGGCGCCCGGTACACCGCCGCCGGGATCGTCTTGAACGACGAGATGGACGACTTCGCCAGCGCCGTCGGCGAGACCAACGCCTTCGGGCTGGTCGGCGGCGCGCAAAACCTCCCCGGTCCGCGCCGCAGGCCCGTGTCGACCATGTCGCCGACCATCGTGTTCCGCGACGGGCGCCCCGTGCTCTGCGCCGGCGGCGCGGGTGGCAGCCGCATCGTCACGGCGGTGGAGCAGGTCGCGCTGCACGTCCTCGTCGACGGCATGACGGCGGGCGAGGCGGTGGCGGCGCCGCGCATCCACGAGCAGGGCCCTCCGGGTGGCCTCGAGGTCGAGCGCTCGCCGGCGCTCCCCGACGCGACCATCGACGCGCTCCGCGCGCTCGGGCACGACGTGTCCGTGGTTGATCACCTGGCGGTCGTGCAGGCGATCGCGATCCGATCGGACGGCACCCTCGACGCCGCGTCGGACCCGCGCAAGGGCGGCGCCCCGGCTGGCCGATAGCCGCCTGCGGGCGCCGTCGTGGTCGAGCGCCACGGCGCGCGCAGCGCCCGCCCCTGTCGGCGGTAGGTCCTGCGCGCTCGCGTGGGGGGCCCGAAAAAAAACCGGCCCGCGCCGTGAGGCGCGAGCCGGCGGGTGATGAGCACGCTCACCGAGATGAAGTGACGCCGGGGTGCGAGCCGTGGTGGTGGACGGACGCGAGGGGGATGGGTGGTGGGTGGTGGGGGAGGGTGCCCCCCCCCGCGCCCCGGCCCGCACCCCGGACATCGGCGCGGCGCCTCAGGCGTCGCGCTTGGCCTTCTTCTCGATGCGCGCGTTCAGCTCGTTCAGGCTGTCCGAGGTCTTCTTCAGCGACTCGGCGGCCGTGTCGAGGGCCTGCTTGCCCACGTTGAGGCCGTGCTGCGTCCACAGACGGGCGATGTCGAAGACGTTGTCGATGGCGGTCTCGAAGTAGGCCTTCGACTCACGGGCCTTCTGCTCGGTGGTGGTGGTTTCGGTCATGGGTTGTTCTCCGGTTGCGAAGTGGGTGGCCTGGGCAGGGCGCCCGGACCGACGATCTCTTGACGTCCCGGCTCGGTGAAGAGCGCGAGGAAGCCTTGGCTGCCGGCGGCGAGGAGCTCGCCGGTGACGGCACAGCGCGTGTCTTCCGCGAGGACGATCGGGGTGAACGCGATCGCGCCCGCGATGCGGTGGAGCCCGGGTGTTCGCGGCGACGAGGGCGGGGGCGGCGTCGCGGGGGCAGGGGGGCGGTCCGTCTGACCCGGCGCCGCCAGCGACCGCTGCCGCAGCCGCTGGCGCTCCGTCTCGAGCATCTCGGCGGCGCCGCGCAGCTCGCCCTCGGCCCGGCGCCCGACGGCGTCCATCGTGTCGAGCGCGTCCTCGAGGATCGCGCGCACGACGTTCGACACGGGCAGCCGGAGGTTGGTGGCGAGCCGCTTGAGCTCCTCCTCCAGGACCTCGGGGACGCGGGTGTGCAGGACGCGCTCCTTCTTGCCCGAGCGGGCGGCCTTCCGCCGCCTTAGCACACGACGCTCCGACCGGGCCTCCGGCGGAGTCGCGCCCTCTTCCCGTTCGGGCTCAGCGCTGTCGTGCTTCTCGTCGCTCACGGCCTAGAGGTAGCACGGCGTGACACACGCACAAGGAAAATGTGATACAAAAATATAAGTAACTGAAATATAACTATAAAAATGTGTCACGTCGGCCTCGCGGGTGCATCGACGGGCCGCGGATGCGCTTGACCGGCCCCGCTCCGCTGGTAGCCTCCGCCGTCGCACGCCGCCCGCGCTCGGCCGGCCGCGCGGCGTCGAAGACCCCGATCGAGGCCCGGATTGATGACCGCTGCCCCTCCCGCTCCGTCCCGCCGACGCTCGGTCCGCGCGCTCGTCGTCTTCGTCGTCGTCGTGGCCGCCCTGGTCGCGGTCGACCTCGGCTCGAAGGCGTGGGCCGTCGACCACCTCTCCGGCGCACGACCGGGGACGCCCCCGCCCGTGTGCCAGCCCGACGCCGACGGCTTGCTGCGGTCGCAGCGCCTCCCGACGGACAGCGTCACCCTGATCGACGGCTGGCTGCAGCTCCGCTACGCCGAGAACTGCGGCGCCGCCTTCAGCCTGTTCGCCGGCCTCGCACCGCCGCTGCGTAAGACGGTGTTCTACCTCGCCGCGGTGCTGGCGATGGTCGTGCTCGGCGCCCTCTTCGTCCTCGGCCGCGGCGGGCGCGCGTTCGCCGTGAGCGCCCCGCTCATCCTCGCCGGGGCCATCGGCAACCTCGTCGACCGCATACAGCTCGGTTATGTGGTCGACTTCATACGTTTTTACGTGCGCGATGGGTTTTGGTTCATCCCGCCCGGCTGGGAGTACCCGACCTTCAACATCGCCGACGCCTGGATCACCATCGGCGTAGCGCTCATCTTGATCGACGCGCTGCTCGAAGGCCGCCGCGTTCGACAAGCGTCGGCCGGGACCGAAACGCCCTCGCACGCCGACGCATAGACCAGGCGCCGGCCGCGTGACGGGCCCGAGCCGCGCGCCGCCCGACCATGCACCCGACCCTCGTCCGCGTATTCGACCAGCCCGTCCCGGCGTACTTCACCATGCTGATGGTGGGCTTCGGCCTCGCGACGTGGCTCGCCGCTCGCCTCGCCGGTCGCATGGGCCTCGACCGCGACACGATCATCGACCTCGGCCTCTTCTCGGTGCTCTTCGGCGTCGCCGGCGGGCGGCTGATGCACGTCTTCGCCGACGGTTACTTCTGGGACTACGTGCACCTCTGCACAGACCCTTCGCTCGTCGGCTGGCACATCAGCGCAGCCCAGTGCGGCGCGATCGGCGGACGGTGGGACGCCGCGGCCACCGTGTGCCGCCCCATCGCGCGCGACTGCTTCGCGTGGGCGAAGTTCTGGAACGGCGGCCTGACGTACTACGGCGGCCTGCTCGCAGCCGGCGCGTTCGGGCTGTGGTTCTTGCGCCGCGAGCGCTTCCCCGTGCTCAAGGGCGTCGACCTCGTCGGCATGGGCATCGCGCTCGGCCTCGCGTTCGGGCGGATGGGCTGCTTCCTCGCCGGCTGCTGCTTCGGGTCGGTCAGCCACGGGCCGCTGTCGTTCGTCTTCCCGCCCTGGTCGCCTGCGAGCGAGGAGCAGTTCCGCGCCGGCCTCTTGCACGACCCGGGGCTCGCCTCGCTCCCGGTCTACCCGACGCAACTCGCCGAGTCGGTTGGCTGCGCGATCATCGCCGCGTTTCTTTATCTCTGGCTGCATCCCCGCAAGCGCTTCGACGGTGAGGTGATGCTCGCCTTCCTCGGGCTCTACGCGGCGCTCCGCTTCGTGCTCGAGTTCTTCCGGGCGGACGCGCGGGGCACCATCGAGGGGCTGTCGACCTCGCAGTTCTTCGGCGTGGTCATCGTCGGCTTCGTGGTCGTCGCGTGGCCGTGGCTCCGGCGGCGCGCGAAGCGGCTCGCCGCGGCGGCGGCCGCCCGTCACGCGCGGGACGGGCTGCCCGAGCCGCCCCCGGCGCCCGCGCAGTGAGCGTCAGCGCGCCTGCACCCAGAAGCGCAGCGCCATCCCGTCGACGTCGGTCTGCTCGGCGGCGCCGTCGCCCTCGCCCGGCTCGAGCGTGGTGGCGAGCGTCTCGTGGGCGATGTGCGCCTGGTGCGCCGCGATCGCCTCGCCGAGCGCGCCGTCGGCGACGAAGCGCACGGCGATGCGCGCGTCGTAGGGCAGGTCGAGCGCCTTGCGCGCCCGCTGGATCCGGTTGATGACCTCGCGGGCGAGCCCCTCGCGCGCGAGCGTCTCGTCGACGCGCGTGTCGAGGACGACGACGTGGCCGCCGGCCGAGGCAGCCGCGAAGTCGGGCTTCGCCTCGAGCCGCACCTCGATGTCGTCCGGACCGAGCGTGACCGGGCCGCCCGGCAGGTCGAGCGTGATCTGGCCGTCGCGCTCCATCGCCGCGTAGAGCGCGCCCCCGTCGGCCTCCGCGAGGGCGCGCTTGCACGCGGGGATCTGCTTGCCGAGCTTCGGACCGAGCGCGCGGAAGTTCGGCAGCAACCCGACGCTCACGTACCTCGCCGGCTCGTCGGTGAAAGAGAGGCGCTTGACGTTGAGTTCTTCGCGCACGGCGTCGCCGAAGCGCTCGACGCGCGCGCGCTCGGCGTCGGTGCGGACGACGACGATGGCCTCGGGCAGCGGCTGCCGCACTTTGAGGTTCGCCTCGTTGCGCACGCGCTGACCGAGCGCGATGACTTGGCGCGTGTCGGCGACCTCGCTCCGCAGCGCCGCGTCCTCGCGGGCGTCGAGCGGCGCGGGATAGCGCGCGAGGTGAACGGACTCGGGCGCGCCGGGGTCCGCGCGTCGCACGAGGTTTTGGTAGAGCGACTCCGCCATGAAGGGCACGAAGGGGGCGATGAGCGTCGTCAGGTCGACCAGCACCTCGTAGAGCGTGGCGAACGCCGCCGCCTTGTCCGCCGTGTCCTCGGCCGACCAGAACCGCCCGCGGCTCCGGCGGACGTACCAGTTCGACAGCGCGTCGACGAACGCCTGCAGGTGGCGAACGGCGACGTGGCTCTTGTAGTCGTCGAGCGCCGCGCGGATCTCGCGCACCGCCGCGTCGAGCTCCGCGAGCGCCCAGCGATCGAGGTCCGGGCGCTTCGCGACCGGCAGCGCGGCGTCGCCGGGCTCCCAGCCCTCGATGTTCGCGTAGGTGACGAAGAAGCTGTAGACGTTCCAGACCTTCAGCAGCAGGTCACGCACCGCGTCGTTCGCCGCCCCGTCGAAGAAGCGCGTGCTCTGGCCGGGGACCGTGCCCGCGTACAACGCCCAGCGCACCGCGTCCGCGCCCACCTGGTCGATGAGGGTCATCGGGTCGGTGTAGTTCTTGTCGCGCTTGCTCAGCTTCTTGCCGTGGGCGTCGGTCATCAGGCCGAGCACCACGCAGTTCTTGAAGGGGTGGGGCTTGTCGCGGTCCTTGAAGAGCAGGTTGCTGATCGTCATCAGCGAGTAGAACCACCCGCGGGTCTGATCGACCGCTTCGGTGATGAAGTCCGCGGGGAACGCGGCCTCGAACGCGTCGGCGCGCTGGTGCGGGTAGCCCCACTGGGCGAAGGGCATGCAGCCCGAGTCGAACCAGCAGTCGATCACCTCGGGCACCCGCCGGTACACGCCGGGCTCGCCGGGCCGCGTCCACGTGACCGCGTCGATCCACGGCTTGTGCACGCGCAGGTGCTCGCTGAGCGACGGGTCCTCGGCCTTGGCGGCGTCGAAGTGCGCGAACGCGTCCGGGTTGCGCGCGAGGATCTCGGCGACCGAGCCGACAGACTCCATCGCGCCGGTCTCGTCGTTCACCCAGATCGGCAGCGGCGTCCCCCAGAAGCGCTCCCGGGACAGCGCCCAGTCGACGTTGCCCTCGAGGAACTGCCCGAAGCGCCCGTCCTTGATGTGCGCCGGCTCCCAGTGAACGCGCTGGTTGCTCGCCTTCACCTCGTCGATCTCGGCGGTGGTGCGGATGAACCACGAGCGACGGGCGTACTGGATGAGCGGGTCGGTGTCCTTGCGCCAGCAGAAGGGGTAGTCGTGCCGGTAGACCGCCTCTGAGAAGAGCACGCCCCGCGCTCGGAGCAGGCGGATGATGTCGCGGTCGGCCTCTTTGCAGAAGCGGCCGGCGAAGTCCGTCACCTCGGGCGGGAAGGTGCCGTCCGGGCGCACGAGCTGCAAAAAGCCCATCCCGTGCGCCTCGCACGCGCGGAAGTCGTCCTCGCCGAACGCGGGCGCGAGGTGCACGAGGCCGGTGCCGCTGTCGAGCGAGACGAAGTCCGCCGCGAGCACCTCGAAGGCGCGGCCGCCCTCGGGCGTCGCGTAGTCGAAGGGCGGGCGGTAGCGCGTCCCGACGAGGTCGCGTCCCTTGCGGGTCTCGACGACGCGGGCGTCCGCGCCGACGACCGCCTGTGCGAGCGAGGCGGCGACGATGAGCCGCTCGCCGTCCTCGCCCTCGACGGTCGCGTAGTCGACGTCCGGGGCGACCGCCAGCGCGACGTTCGAGGGGAGCGTCCACGGGGTCGTGGTCCAGGCGAGCAGGGAGGTCCGCGCCTCGCCCTCGACGGCGAAGCGCACGACGACCGACGGGTCGTCGACCGTCTTGTAGCCCTGGCCGACCTCGCCGGCCGACAGGGCCGTGCCGCCGCCCGGCCACCACCACACGACCTTGTAGCCCTGGTAGAGCAGGCCCCGCTCGAAGAATTGCGAGAGCGCCCACCAGACGCTCTCGACGTAGGAGCGGTGGAACGTGACGTAGGCGTCGTCGAGGTCGACCCAGAAGCCGATGCGGTCCGTCATCCGCTTCCACTCTTCGATGTAGCGGAAGACCGACTCGATGCACTTGCGGCTGAACGCCTCGACCCCGTACGCCTCGATCGCGTCTCGGCCGCTGATGCCGAGGTCCTTCTCGACCTCGACCTCGACCGGCAGCCCGTGCGTGTCCCAGCCGCCGCGGCGGGGGACGTAGTACCCGCACATCGTCCGGTAGCGCAGGAACACGTCCTTCATGACGCGCGTGAGCACGTGGCCCGGGTGCGGCATGCCGTTCGCGGTGGGCGGGCCCTCGTAGAAGACGAAGGGGGGCCTGCCCTCGGCGTCCGCGGCGGTCTTCTCGAAGATCGCCTGCGCGCGCCAGAACCGAAGCTGCTCGGCGTCGAGCGCGGGGAACGAGACCTGCGGCGAGACCGGTTCGAACATGGTCGGGCTGTGTACCATGCGCGCCCCTGATTGCCAGAGCGTCAAGGAGCCGGGTCACCGCCGATCCGCGGCGTTCGGCCCGGCCCCCGGCGCGCCGGCGCCACGTCGCGAGACCGAGCCCGAGACGGTGGCCCGAGCCTTCCGAGAGTAGATCCGGTCGCGATGCCGAGCCCGAAGCGGCGGCCCGAGCCTTCCGAGAGTAGATGAACCCGACCTGCCGGGAGCCAGGCGGGCTGGCTAGGGGCTCGAGCTGGCGGGGGCGGGCGGGGCGGCGTCGCCGGCGGCGTGGGTCTCGCCGTCGCCGCCCGGCTGGGGCGCGTCCACGCGGACGACCGCGGTCCGGACGTGGCCGTACATCGCGAACGCGAAGAGGGGACCCTCGGTGATCTGCGCCGGGGTGAAGAGGTTGCGCGGATCGAAGTAGAAGCTGTAGACGGGCGCGTCGATCTTGCCGAGGGGTGTGCTGCCGTAGGCGAGCGCGCCGCCGCGGCGGGGCGCCTCGACCAGGACGAGCAGCGGGTCGAGCGGGTGCGTCTTGTCCGGGATCAGCTCGCCCTCGAGCTTCCAAGAGCCCGCCGTCGTCCGCAGGCTGACGGCAGGCTGCTCGTTCGCGGCGACGGAGGCGTCGGGCCGCGCCGAAAGCGCGACCGCGCCGGAGACGGGCATCGGCATCAGCCCCTTGCGCGCGTCCGAGCGATCGACGTGGACGCCCTTCGGCGCGCTCGTCAGCTCGTCGATCCACAGGAAGACCGAGTACGAGAGCCCCTCGGTCGGGAGGTTCAGCACGCGGCCGAGGTCGAGGCCGATCGAGCCGACGATCGGCTCGCCCGCGGCCGGCCCCTCGGCCTGGTCGTCGAAGTGCACCGGGGCGGCGGCTTGGGCGCCCTCGGGCGGCGCGACGACCGGCGCCGAGAAGACCCGGTGCGCGCTGCGCTCGACCGCGACGATGCGCAGGTGCGAGAGCGCGGCCTCGCCATAGCGCGCTCGGAACGTCGCGGGGAGGTGGTACGAGACGAGCGCGGCGACCGCGGGGTGGCCGTTCCGCGCCGCCGGGACGAGGGCGAGCGCGAGCGGGGTCGCCTCGGACGCCGCCGGTGAGCCCGGCGTCGCGGTCGTCCAGCGCTCGCCCGCGATGGCGACGCGCTTGGCTCCGACCGGCTCGGGCGGCGCCGCTTTTTCCTGGCATCCGAGCATCGTGGCGACCCACACGAGGCCGACCGCGGTAACGACGAGTCTTCGCACGGCCCCGACAGTACGCCAAAGCGCGGGCTCTCCGCCAGCGAAGCCGACCGCGGCGCGCCGGCGCGGTGCGCGGCTCCGAGCCGTGCGGCGGCTGGCGGGCTCGCGTGCGGCCCGATCGGGCTCCCCCCGAGGCTCAGCGGGCGCCGAATTCGGCGTCCGTGCCCTCCTCGGCGCGGTCGGTCGCCGACGCGGGCTCCCCGGCCAGCGCCCCGATCCGCGCGCGCTCGTCGGCGTCGAGCCGCACCTCGGTCGCCGCGAGCGCCTGCGCGAGCTGCGCCGGGTTGCGCGCCCCGAGCAGCGGCGCGGTGACCGCCGGATGATCGCGCACCCACGCCACGGCGAGGGCCGCGGGGCTCGTCCCGCGCTCGGCCGCGTAGGTCGCGAACGCGTCGGCCACGTCGTAGACCCGTGCGTCGGCGTAGCGCGCCTTGTACATCGCGTTGCTGACGAGCCTCCCGGACCGCGGCGCGCGCGTCGGCCCGTACTTGCCGGTGAGGAGCCCCGCGGCGAGCGGGCTGTAGGGCAGCACCGCGAGCCGCTCCTCCGCGGCCATCGGGAGCAGCTCGACCTCGGCCTGGCGCTTCAGGAGGTTGTACATCGGCTGCACGCACACGGGGCGCGCCCAACCGTGGAGCGCGCAGCGACCGAGCGCCTTCTCGACCTGCCACGCGGCGAAGTTGCTGACGGCCGGATAGAGGACCTTGCCGGCTCGGACGAGGTCGTCGAGGGTCCGCAGGCTCTCGTCGAGGTGGGTGAGCCGGTCCCAGTGGTGCAGGAAGAACACGTCGACGCGATCGGTCTGCAGGCGGCGCAGGCTCGCCTCGACGGCGCGCACGAGGTGATAGCGCGAGCTGCCCTGGTCGTTCTGCCCGAGCCCGGTCGGGAAGTACGCCTTGGTCGTGAGCACGATCTCGTCGCGGCAGGGGCGGATCAGCTCGCCGAGCAGCGACTCGGCGCGACCCTGCGCGTACACGTCGGCGCAGTCGAAGAGCGTGACGCCCGCCTCGCGACAGGTCTCGAAGAGTGCAGCCGCGGTGGCCTCGTCCGCGTCGCCGCCGAAGGACATCGTCCCGAACGCGAGCTCCGAGACCCGGACCCCCGTGTCACCGAACAGAACGTAGCGCATGCGTTTGGATACCACGCGGCTCGCCTCACCGCGCGTGTGCCACTACAACAGCGCGATGCGTGCGCAGGGTGTGATGTTCGCGGCGGGCCTCATCGGGCTCGCCTCGGTGGTGGGTGTCGCAGGCTGCGGCTCGTCGTCGCCGCCGGGCGGCTACCCGAAGGCCGGCCCGGTCGCGGGACCGGCGGGCGCCGGCAGCTTCACCTTCGGCGTCGCGACGGCGGCGGCGCAGATCGAAGAAGACAACGTCCACTCGAACTGGTGGATCTGGAGCGAGCGGACGGACGACGGCGGGCTCGGTAAGGGCAAAGCCTTCGTCGGCGACGCCGTGAAGGGCTACGAGAAGGCGCTCACCGACGTCGACCTCATCGAGGCGATGCACCTCGACGCCTATCGCTTCAACCCCTCGTGGGCGCGGATCGAGCCGGAGGAGGGCGTCTTCGACGAGGCCGCGCTCGCACACTACGACGCGCTCATCGACAAGCTGGTCGCGAGCGGCATCAAGCCGATGCTCACCGTGCATCACTTCGCGAACCCGGTGTGGGTCGACGACCCGCGTGATCCGGGATGCAGCGCCGGCCCGAGCGCGACCAACCGCTGCGGCTGGAACGGGCCGGACGCCGATCGCATCATCGCCGACCTCGCCGCGTACGCCGGCAAGCTCGCGGCTCGCTACGGTGACCGCGTCGACGAGTGGGCGACCGTCAACGAGCCGATCAACTACCTCGTCGCGAGCTACGGCGTCGGCTTCTTCCCGCCCGGTAAGGGCCTCCTCTTCACGGACTTCCCGGCGTTCGTCGGTGTGATGCGCAACTTCATCAGGGCTCACGTCGCCATCTACGAGGCCATCAAGGCGAACGACACCGTCGACGCCGACGGGGACGGCGTCGCCGCCGCGGTCGGGTTCACGCTGAACGTCGCCGACTGGGTGCCGGCCAACGACGGGAAGCCGAGCACCGACCCCGTGGACGTCGCCGCGACCGACCGCGTCATCTACGTCTACCACCACCTCTTCGTCGACTCGCTCCGCGCGGGGGCGTTCGACGCAGACCTCGACATGGAGCCCGAGGAGCCCCACCCGGACTGGAAGGACAAGCTCGACTGGCTCGGCGTCCAGTACTACTTCCGCGCCGGAGTGACCGGTCACGGCCCCATCCTGCTGCCGGGGATCGACGGCTTGCCCTGTGTGGCCGGGATCGTCCCGCCCGGCAGCGGGCCATGCCTGCCGCCAGAAGACCCCACCCACTGGATCCCTGAGATGGCGTACGAGTACTACGAGCCGGGGCTCTATACCGTGCTCGACGACTTCGGGAAGCGCTGGCCCGACCTCCCGCTCACCGTGACCGAGTCCGGCGTCGCGACCGAGGTCGGCGCGCGGCGGGCGGAGCACATCGTCCGCTCGCTCGAGCAGATCGACCGCGCGCGCGCCGAGGGCGTGGACGTCCGCGGGTACTACCACTGGTCGCTCATGGACAACTTCGAGTGGGCGGAGGGCTTCGGGCCGCGCTTTGGGCTCTACAGCGTCGACCGCGACACCTACGCGCGGACGCCGACCGAGGGCGCGACCGTGCTCGGCGAGATCGCGGGGGCGCGGGAGATCACCGCCGCGCAGCACGAGACCTACGGCGGGCTCGGGCCGATGACCCCCGAGCCCGGTGAGCCGGCCGCCGGCGCCGCGCCGTGACCGGTCAGAAGGGCGCGCCGAGGTTGGCGTAGAAGCGGAGCCCGCCGCCCTCGTCGAAGCCGTACGCGGCGCCGAGCCGGAGCGTGAAGCCCTCGAAGTAGCCGAGCGTGAACGCGGTGAGCAGCTCGGCGCCCGCACCCACGCGAAACGTGCGCAGGTCGAGCGCGCCGCGATACGCGTCGCCGTAGTCGACGAAGACGCTCCCGTACATGCGGTTCAGGTAGAAGGGCACCGTGTCCGGGCCGCGCTCGATGCGCACGAGGGGCACGCGGTACTCGGCCTGCAGGAGCTGAAACCGGGTCCCGACGCGGCTGAAGGGCGCGTAGCCGCGCAGGGCCTGCCCGCCGAGGCTCGTCCCGTGCTGGAGCGCGTCGAGCCAGTCGATCGTCGGGAACCCGCCGACGGCGAACACCCCGCGGCGCCCGAGCTCGCCACCGCTCAGGCCGCCCGCGTAGTGCAGCGCGAGCACCTGGTGCGCGACGAAGGGGTTCTCGAGGTAGCGCGTCCACGACCAGGAGACGCTCTCGGTGCGAAAGGCGCTGCCGGTCGCGTGGGACGCGACCGACGCCGAGAGCGAGAGCACCCGGCCCGCGGACGGCGTGAAGTCGAGCGCGCGCCGCCGCGCGTCGGAGTACGCCCACCCCGCGCGCACCGCCGCGAGCAGCCCGAGCTTCGGGAGCGTCGGCGGGCTGGTGTTCGGATCGAGCTCACCGCCGTAGTGCCCGGTGCGGCCGATGTGCGTGAGGGCGTAGGTCAGGGAGAGGGCGTTCGCGTGGAACGAGCGCGGGAAGGTGTGCGAGAGCGTGATCGAGCCGCCCCGGTCGTTTTCGATCCAGCGCCGCGGCTGGTCCGCGACGACGAGACCGCCGGCCGGGCGCACGTGCCGGAAGGCGCGGAGCGTGACGGGCACCTGCGAGCGCTCGAAGGTCCAGCGGGCGTCCGCGTTGACGTAGCCCTCCTCGAGGCTGACGCCGAGCCGGAGCTGGTAGCTGTAGAACCCCGCCGCGTCGTCGCCGTGGACCGACACGCCGACGGCGCGCCCGAAGGCGTCCGAGTCGAAGTCGAGCACCCAGCTCCGAGGGTAGAGCGTCCGTACCGGACGGTAGCGTCCGCTCTGGCCGCGCCACGACGCGGAGGACTCGCTCGGGCGCGGGCGCGTGTTCACGTAGGGCGCCGCGGGCATGGGGGCCGCCCGGCCGAGATCCAGCCGGTACAGGTCGAAGCCGGCGCTCGTGTACCCGACGTACACGATCGTGCGCCCATCCGGCGAGACGGCGGGCTGGTAGGCGCCGCCGAGCACGCGCGTGAGCCGGGTGATGTGGTGGGTCGCTGAGTCCCACGCGTAGAGATCCGCGATCCCCGATCGGTCCGAAGAGAAGTAGAGCGTACGGCCGTCGGGCGACCACGCGGGCCCCGTGTCGAGCGCCCGGTCGTGCGTGACCTCGGTGACGCGACCCGAGTCGACCTCGAGGACGACCACGTCCCGGAAGCCGCCTTCGCTCCAGCGGCTGTACGCGATGCGCGCGCCGTCCGGCGACCAGCGCGGCGTGTAGACCTGCCCGTAGCGCGGGCTCCGGGTGAGGATGCGCGTGCTCCCGTCGACGTCGTCGACGTCGGCGAGCGCGAGGTCGGTGGTGCCGGCGTGGTTGACGGTGAAGGCGACCCGCCGGCCGTCCGGTGACAGGTCGGGGGCGCGCGCGCGCATGCCGTGGCTCAGGCGCTCTGGGCGCCCGCCGGCGACGGGCACGCGGAACAGGTCGTAGTACGCGTAGATCTGCCGCGTGGTGTCGACCGAGTCGTACACGATCGCGCGGGCGCCGCGGCTCGCGGCCTGCGTGGCCGACGTGGCTGGCGCGACTGGCGTGACGGGCGTTGCGGGCGTTGCGGGCGTGGCGGGCGTGGCGGGCGTGGCCGTCGGATAGCTCTCACCGCGCGTCCGGGTGAGCTCGCGCTCGGCGCCGGTCCGCAGGTCGAGCACCCGCAGCCCGGCGTCCGAGCGCCCGTCGTTCGTGAAGAACACGACGTGGTCGCCGTCGAGGAAGCGCGGCGCCCGCGTGCGCATCCCGTGGCGCGTGAGCCGCGTCCCCTCGACGCGCCCCTCCCGCTCGACCCGCGCTCGGACGGCCTCGTAGCGACGCTCGAGCGAGCGGCGCCAGGCGGCGTACATCGTGTCGAAGGTCTCCCCGCTGACGCGCTTCGCGGCGCGCTGCAGTGCGTAGGGGATGAGCCGGCGCTGGTACTCGTGCGCGAGCGCCCCGAGGAAGCCCACTCCGTGCCGCTCGACGATGAAGGTGAGGAAGTGCGAGCCGTAGAGGTAGTACGCGGTCCCCTGCGGCCACTCGTCGATGGCGTTCGACAGCTCGTCGAGCGAGAGCAGCCGCCCCTCGAGCGTCGCCATGCGCAGGTACATGTCGAAGATGCTCGAGCGCCCGCGCCCGCCCGAGGTCTCCGCGGTCTCGAAGTACGCGGCGAGCCCCTCGGTGAACCACCGCGGCATCGTGGTGCCCGGGGAGATCCGGCGACCAAAGATGTGGTTGAAGAGCCACGGCAGCCCGCCGGCGTAGTCGAGCTGCACGATGTGGCTCAGCTCGTGGGTGACGAGCGCGCTCGCCCAGTCGTCGTAGTCGGAGAGCTCGGAGAGATCATCCGGCGCCGTCGCGAAGAGGCGGATGCGATCATAGGGCTGAACGGCCGCCGAGCCGTTCGCGCTGTCGGAGTCGTCGGTGAGGACGACCTGGACGCGCTGGCGTACGCGGTGGCCCAGCACGGTCGTGAGGCGCGCGTCGGCGCGCTCGAGGACGGCGGCGAAGCGGCGCGCGACCGCGTCGAGGTGCGCCGGGTAGGTGACGTCGAAGTGCGCCGTCTGCACGGTCCGCCAGTCGAGGCGCAGATCCCGGACGGCCTGCGCGCCCGCCCGAGGCGTGGCGCCCGCGCCGACGAGCACGAGCGTCGCGAGCGCGCCCACGGCGAGCCGACGCAGCCGCCCGCCCGCCGGGCGGCGGACACGTACGACCCGCGTTCGTCTACGCGCCGGCCCCGCGCACCGTCGCGGCATCCCGCCCTTCTAGCACGTCGGGGCGCGGCGAAGCGTGCCCCCCAACGGGGCCGACCGGCGGCGCCCGTCCGGCTAGTGCGTAACCCGTCGCGGCAGGGTCTTCGCCTGCTCGATCCAACCGGCGACCACCTTCTCGGTCGGTGCGGCGCGGACGAGCTTCTTCGCGGCGTTCACCTCGGCCATCTTCGCGGTGAGGTTCGCGGCGTTCCGCTGGGCCAGCTCAGGGACCGTGTCGACGCCGGCCGCCTCGAGCAGGTCGGAGTACTCCTCGCCGATGCCCTTCACGCGAAAGAGATCGGCCATGTTGACCCAGCGAAGGATGCGCTTTTCGGCGAGCCCGGACGCCGCCGCGAGCGCCTCGCGGCCCTTCTTGTCCGCCCCCTTGTCGAGGAGCGACTCGACGGTCGTGACGCCCGCCTTCGTGAGCGCGGCCGCGTTCGCGGCGCCGATACCTTCGATCTCGGTCAGCTTTGCCATCGTACGATCTCCTGGTCGGGATTCGCCGCGAGCATGCCACCGTTTGCGGGCGTTGGGCGCATGATGTGGCGTCAGCGCTCGCGATCCCTTCGCGTCGCGTACTCCGCGGCCTCGTCGGGGGCAGACGGCTCCGCGGGCCGCTTCGCGATCCAGTAGGCGCAGCCGATGAGCACGAGCTGAAAGGGCAGCCGCAGCCACAGCAACCACCGCGGCGGCGCGAGCCCCGGCATCGGCTCGATGACGTGCAGCGCCTCGTTGAGGTTCGCCGGGAAGAGCAGCACGAAGAGCACCATCAGACACCCGGCCGCGAGGCGCCGCGTGCGCGACCAGCACAGGCCCACCGCGCCGGCGATGAGCAGCGCGCCGCTGACGTAGACGAGGGCCCGGGCGTCCGCGAGGTAGCCCGGGACGATGCGAGAGAAGGGCGTGGTGAGCACGAAGTGCATCACCCCCATCGTCCCCGTCAGCGCGACGAGCCCCACGACGACCAGCGCCTTGAGGTGGCTCAGCGCGCGCGCGGCCGGCATCGCGTCTTCGCTTAGGGCGCGTGCGTGCCCTCGGCGCCCTTCGCGTCGGGCGGGGGCGCGTGCTCGCCCGCGCTGTCGTCGCCGGCGGCCTTTTCGCCGACGGCCTTCTCGCCGACGGCCTTCTCGCCCGCCGTCTCGCCGGTGGCGGGCGGCGTCGCGGGCGCCACGGGGAGCGTCAGCGTGGAGCCGTCCGCGCTGAACGCGTCGCCGAAGCTCCCGTCCTGCTTGGCCCAGGGCGGCAACACGCCGGTCAGGCTGCCGAGGAACGCGACGATTGCCTTCACCTGCTCGTCTGTCAGGTCGCGGCCGAGCTGGTACTTCCCCATGGTCCGCACGGCCTGGTCGAGGGTCTTGGCGCTGCCGTCGTGGAAGTACGGCGCCGTGAGCGCGACGTTGCGCAAGGTCGGCACCTTGAAGAAGAACTTGTCCGCCTCGACGTGCGTGGCGTTGTAGCGCCCATAGTCCGCCTCGGTGACGTGGCCGCGGTCTTCGAAGTAATCCCGGACGAGGCCCATCTTCTGGTACATGGTGCCGCCGACGTTCTGGCCGACGTGGCAGCTCGTGCAGCCGACGCTCTTGAAGGTCTCGTACCCCTCCTTTTCGAGCGGGGTGAGCGCTCCCTTGTCGCCGCGCAGGTAGCGGTCGAAGCGCGAGGGCGTGATGAGGGACTTCTCGTACTCGGCGATCGCGTTGACGATGTTCGTCTTCGTGATGCCGTCCTTGTAGAGCTTGCCGAACTCGGCGACGTACTGCGGCTTCTTCTCGAGCCGCTGGACGACGTCCGGGAACGTGGTCGCCATCTCAACCGGGTTCTCGACGGGTCCGAGGGCCTGCTCGTCGAGGTTCGCCGCGCGTCCGTCCCAGAACTGCCGGAAGTTCAGCGCGCTGTTCAACACGGTCGGCGAGTTGACTGCGCCCTGCGTGCCGCCGACGC
Organism: Myxococcales bacterium; assembly: GCA_020430775.1. GTDB lineage: Bacteria > Myxococcota_A > Polyangia > Polyangiales > Houyiibacteriaceae > JAGQJE01. Next base: position 16,226 of record JAGQJE010000288.1, on the reverse strand, counting down.
CGGGCGAGACGACGCGCGGGTCGGCGCCGCCGTGGTCGAACTGGTGACAGCTCGTGCACGACAGGGTGCCGTCCTTGGACAGCGCCGTGTCGAAGAAGAGCTGCCGACCGAGGAGGACCTTGTCCTTGTCGACGTGCACCTCGAGCGGGAGGGGCTCGAGCGGCTCCGGCTCAGGCGCCTGGACGACCGGCTTGGTCGCCGCCGGCTTCGGCTGGGCGGGCCGTGTGGCCTCTTCCTTCTTCGAGCAGCCCGCCGCGAGCGCGAGGCCGAGGGCCAGCGCGGCGACGAACGAGAAGCGGATCAGGCGCAGCTCACGGTGGCAGCGTTGCATCGTTGTATTCCCTCCGGGCATCGCGGTGACCATAGCAGGGCCCGCGCGGCCCGTTGAAGAATCGGTTCGGTCGCGACATGCACGGGGCGGGCGGGGCGAATCGACCCGCCGCGGGGCCCGGGCTATCCTCCGCCTCTCGCGCGTTGCGGGGGCGTGCGTCCGAGGAGGAGCCAGCGATGGAGGCGTTGCTGTCCGTAGTGGCGGTCTTGTCGCTGGTGTGCGTCGTCGGACCGCTCCTGCTCGTCTGCGTGGCGCTCATCGTCGCGCTGCGGGGTCGGGTCGCTCGCCTCGAAGCGGACGTGGCGCGCCTGAGCGGGCAGGCCCCGGCCTCCGCGACCCCGGCCCGGCAGGCCCGCGACGCCCCGCGGCCGGCGAAGGTCGGGGCGCCCCACGGATCGGAGCGCGTGCGTCCGCCCGCCATGGCCGCGCCTCCGAGCGGTGCCCCGCCCGCCACGTTCGATCCCGCGCTGCGACGGACGGCCTTCGACTCCGGCCCCACGCCTGCGCCACCCACCTCGGCCGCCGCCCGCCCGGCGTCGGCGCCCGCGCCCGCGCGCTCCGTTCCGTGGGACCCCGCTCCCTCGCCGCCGGTGCCGTCCATCGGCGACGCCGCCCCGCCGGCGCCCACGTCCCCGCCCGCGCCGGCGCCGCCCAGACGGCCCGCCGCGGGGCAGGGCGCCGCCCACGCGGTCAAGCGCTGGCTCACCGAGGGCAACGTCCCGGTGAAGATCGGCATGCTCGTGCTCCTCGCCGGCGTCGCCGCGCTCCTCCGATACGCGAGCGATGAGGGCTGGCTGCGCTTTCCGATCGAGCTGCGTCTCACGGCGGTCGTCGCCGCGGCGCTCGCGGCGCTCGTGTTCGCCTGGCGCCGCCGCGAGCGCCACCGGAGCTTCGCGCTGCCGGTGCAGGGCGCGGCCGTCGGCGTCCTGCTCCTCACGGTGTTCGCCGCGTTCAAGCTCTACGCGCTCATCCCCGCGTCGGCTGCGTTCGGGCTCTCCATCACGCTCGTCGTCGGGCTCTGCCTGCTCGCCGTCTTGCAGGACTCGAGCGCGCTCGCCGTCCTCGGCGTGCTCGCCGGCTTCATGGCCCCCATCTGGCTCTCGACCGGCGCCGCGAACCACGTCGCGCTCTTCTCGTATTACGCGCTGCTGAACGCGGGCGTGTTCGCGATCGCCTGGGTCCGCCCGTGGCGCGCGCTCAACCTCCTCGGCTTCGTCTTCACGTTCGCCATCGGTACGGCGTGGGGCGTCCTGCAGTACGAGCCCGACAAGTACGCCAGCGCGCAGCCCTTCCTCGCGCTGTTCTTCGCCTTTTACCTGCTCGTCCCCATCCTCTACGCCCGCCAGCGCCCTGCCGCGCAGGGCGACCGGGTCGACGGGTGCCTGCTCTTCGGCACCCCGCTCGTCGCCTTCTCGCTGCAGGCGGCGTTGCTCGACGGCGCGCGGCTGCCGCTCGCGTTCTGCGCGCTCGGGCTCGCGACCCTCTACGCGCTCCTCGCCTGGGCGCTCGTGCGCCGCCCGCGGTACGCCGTGCTCGGTCAGGGTCACGCGCTGCTCGCCGTGGGGTTCGCGACGCTCGCCGTGCCGCTCGCGCTCTCGGCGCGTGCGACGGCGAGCGTGTTCGCGCTCGAAGGCGCGGGCCTCGTGTGGCTCGGCACCCAGCGGGAGAGCCGCCTGCAGCGCTCGAGCGGCGTCGCGCTGCAGCTCCTCGCCGCGGGCGCGCTCGTCATCGGCCTGACCGGGTCGCGAGCGGACGCGCAGGCCGTCGCCAACCCGACCTTCATGGGCGCGCTGCTCCTCGCGCTCGGCGCGTTCGCCACCGCCTGGGTCTACCGTGACGCCGGCCGGCGCGGCATGGCCCTGGTCGCGTACGTCTGGGGGCTCGCGTGGTGGTGCGGCAACGCGGTGCACGAGGTGGAGCGCTTCGTCGCGCCGACCTCACAGGCCGACGTGCTGCTCGCGTGCGCGGCGGTCACCGGGTGGCTCGCGGCAGAGGCGCACCGGCGGCGCGGCGCCTCGGCGCTCGTGATGACGACGCTCGGCGCGGTCGCCGTCGCCATCCCGATCGCGTTCTGGCAGGCCGACGCGCACGGGCAGCCCTTCGCCGGCGCCGGGCTCTTGGCCTGGCCCGCCTTCGCCGCGCTCGGCGTCCGCAGCCTCTGGGCGCTGCGCGCCGGCGGGGAGCGGCCCGTGGGTTGGGTGTTCTGCGCGTGGTGGCTCGTGTGGCCGACGGCGCTCGGGCTGCTCGGGGGGTGGGCCGCCGCGCGCCTCGATCTCGGCCAGGGCTGGGAGCTCGCCCTCACCGCGGCGCCCTGGCTCGGCGCGCTCGCGGTCGCGCACTTCCGCTGGTCGTGGCTCGCGGCGCCGCTCGGCGGGCGCTTCGACGTGTTCCGCGCGGCCCTGCCCGCCTGCCTCGTGACCGTCATCGCGATCGGCTGGTGGGTCGCCTTGTGGCAGCCCGGCGCCGCCGCGCCGCTGCCGTGGGTGCCGCTGCTCAACCCGCTCGCCCTCGCGCAGTGGGCCGCGCTCGCCCTGTTCGCGCTGCGCGTACGCGCTTCGCCGTCGGCCGCGTCGACCCAGCGAGCGCTCGTCGCCGTGCTTAGCGCCGCAGCGTTCGCGCTGGTAACGGCGATGACGCTGCGGACGGTGCACCACTGGGGCGGCGTGCCGTGGACTGCGCACAGCATGATGCCGTCGAGCCTCGCGCACACGAGCCTGACCGTGGTGTGGAGCGTCCTCGGCGTCGCCGCGTGGATCGCCGGCTCGCGCAGGCGCCAGCGCGCGCTCTGGCTCGGCGGGGCCGCGCTGATGGCCGTCGTGCTCGCCAAGCTCGTGCTCGTCGACCGCCAGCACCTCGGGAACCTCCTCGGCATCGGCTCGTTCATCGCGTACGGTCTGTTGTGCAGCGTGATCGGTTACATCGCCCCCGCGCCCCCGCGCCAAGCATCGGGCGCCGCGCCGGCCGAGCCATGAAGCGGCTGCTCTCGGTGCTGCTCGCGTCGTCGCCGGCGCTCGCGCTCGCCTCGCCCCCGCGCCCGCACGCGACCGGGTGGCCGCTCGAGCTCTCGGTGCCGGACGCGGGCGTCTACCGCGTGGTGCTCGATCGCGACGTGTACCGCGCGGCGACGCTGCCCTCGCTCGGCGACGTCGACGTGTGGGACGCCGCCGGCGCCTCCGTGCCGGCGGTCATCTCATCGCCCGAGCAGCCGCTCGCGCAGGCGCCGGCGCAGGTCGCGGTGCCGTGGTTTCCGCTGCCGCGGGGACCGGCCGCGGGCGCGAGCGACGTCACGCTGATCAGCGAGCGTGACGCCGACGGGCGGGTGCGCCGCGTCGAGACCCACGTCGCGGCGCATGGGGACGACACGGTCGGCGCGCCGGCGAACGCCTGGCTGGTCGACGCCAGCCAGGTGCGTGGCCGCGTCGTCGCGCTCCGCCTCGAGTGGCCGGAGCAGGCGCCCGCGTTCGACGCCCTGTATCGGGTCGAGGGCAGCGACGACCTGCGGCAGTGGCGCACGGTGCAGCCCCGCGTGCAGGTCCTGGCGCTGACGCGCGACGGCCAGCACCTGCGGCAAGGCCGCGTCCCGCTCGACGGGGCGGCGCGTTACCTGCGGTTGTTGCCGCTGCGGCCCACCGACGCCCTTCCGCTCACCGGCGTCGTCGCCGAGGTCGTGACGCCCGTCGCCGAAGCCGACTGGCAGTGGGAGCGCCTGCGCGGCCGACCCTCGAGCGACGCGGAGGGTGCCACCTACGAGCTCGCCCTCGACGGCCGGTTCCCCGTGGCGCGCGTAGACGTCGAGGTCGCCGGCAACGCCGCCGGGGAGTGGACGCTCGAGAGCCGCGACGCGCTCGACGCGCCGTGGCGCCCGCGCGCCGGGCCGTGGGTGGCGTTCCAGGTCGACGGCGGCGGCGCGGAGGAGCGCTCGGCGCCGCGTTCGCTCCCGACCGTGGTCCGGGACCGGTACTGGCGTCTGTCCTCGAGCACCCCCGCGGGCGCCGTCACGCTGCGCCTCGGGTACCAGCCCGAGGTCCTCGTCTTCGTCGCCAGCGGCGCGCCGCCCTACACGCTCGTCGCGGGCAGCCCGCGATCCCCTCGCGCCGACGCTCCCGTCGCGCAGTTGGTCGACGCCATGCGCGCGCGCCGTGGACCGTCGTGGCAACCGGCGATGGCCACGCTCGGTGAGGCGCATCAGGTCGCCGCGCGGGCCCCTGCGCCGACGGAGCCCCCGCCGCGCGACTGGAAGACGTGGCTGCTCTGGGGCGCGCTCGTCCTCGGGTCGATCGCCGTGGCGGCGTTCGGCGCGAGCCTCGTGCGCCGGCAGCCGCGACCGTAGCGGCAGCGCGGCCGCCCCAAGCCGGCGCGCGGCCACGGCTTGCGCGGCCGACTTCAGCGCCCACGTGGGCGCAGATGCGTGGAGTGCGAGTTCGGGTCGGGGTCGGGCACGGGCACGGGAACGGGATCGGGAGCGGGAGCGGGCACGGGAGCGGGCACGGGTACGGGTACGGGTACGGGCACGGGAGCGGGTACGGGTGCGGGATCGGGTGCGGGATCGGGTACGGGCACGGGTGCGGGATCGGGTACGGACACGGGCACGGGCACGGGAGCGGGTACGGGTACGGGCACGGGTGCGGGTGCGGGATCGGGCACGGGAGCGGGCACCAGCACGGGAGCGGGTACGGGCACGGGTGCGGGAGCGGGTGCGGGGTCGGGTGCGGGATCGGGAGCGGGCACGGGTGCGGGATCGGGTGCGGGCACGGGAACGGGATCGGGAGCGGGAGCGGGTACGGGCACGGGCACGGGCACGGGAGCGGGCACGGGAGCGGGAGCGGGTGCGGGGTCGAGTGGGGGCGTGACTCTCGGGGTCCCACCGAGCGGGACCGCACCCCCTACGCCGGGCAGGGGTGCGGTCGGTGCGGGCGTCTGGTAGAGACGGCGCCATGGCAGGGATCATCGACGGCAAGGCGCTCGCGCAGACGGTGCGGGCTGAGGTCAAGACGCGTGCGGCGGCGTTCGCGGCGCGGACCGGCCGCGAGGTCGGGCTCGACGTGGTGCTGGTCGGCGAAGACCCTGCCTCCGAGGTGTACGTCCGCAACAAGGAGCGCGCGGCGCGCAAGGCCGGCATCGCCGGGCGCGTGCATCGGCTCTCGGCCGACACGTCGCAGCACGCGCTCCTCGGGCTCGTCCGCGAGCTCAACGCGGACGACGCCATCGACGGCATCCTCGTGCAGCTCCCGCTGCCCCGGCACCTCGACGACCAGACGGTGGTCGACGCGATCGACCCCGCCAAGGACGTCGATGGGCTCCACCCGGTGAACGCCGGTCTGCTCGCCGTCGGCCGCCCCGGCCTGCGCCCGTGCACGCCGAGCGGCTGCATGCGCATGCTCGACCACGTCGGCTTCGACCCGAAGGGCAAGCGCGCGATCGTGATCGGTCGCAGCACGCTCGTCGGCAAGCCGATCGCCATGATGCTCCTCGAGCGCCACGCGACGGTGACCATCGCGCACTCGCGCACCGTCGCGCTCGGCGAGGAGGTCGCGCGCGCGGATCTCGTCGTCGCCGCGGTCGGGCGCCCCCGGCTGATCGAGGGTGAATGGATCAAGCCGGGCGCGGTCGTCATCGACGTCGGCATCAATCGCCTCGACGACGGCTCGCTCGCGGGCGACGTGGCGTTCGAGGCCGCTCGCGAGCGCGCGTCGTACATCACGCCCGTGCCCGGCGGCGTCGGCCCGATGACCATCGCGATGCTGCTCAGCAACGCGGTCACAGCCGCCGAGGCCCGCGTGCCGGCCTGACGCGGTGCCGGCGGCACGCCGCCGCGCGACGGCGCCCCGGCTCAGGCGGTGAAGTGCTTGACGATCTTGTCGAGCTCTTCGAGGCTCGTGTACCGGACGACGACCTTGCCCTTGCCCTCGGTCGCGCTCTCCTCGACGCGGACCCGCGAGCCGAGCGCATACGACAGGCGCCGCTCTAGGTCCTTCACGTTGGCGCTCTTCTGCCGCCTCGGGGCCTCGCTCGCCGCCTCGCCGAGCGCGGCGAAGCGCGCGAGCCGCTCGGTGTCGCGCACGCTCAGCTTGTCGGCGACGACCTTGCGGGCGATCTTCTCGACGGACTCGGGCGTCGGCGCTTGGAGCAGGGCGCGCCCGTGCCCCTCGCTCAGCGCCCCATCCTCCAGCAGCGCGAGCACCGGCTCCGGGAGCTTGAGCAGCCGCAGCGCGTTGGTGATCGTCGAGCGGCTCTTGCCGATGCGCTCGGCGAGGCTCTCTTGGGTGTGGTCGAACTCGTTGATGAGCCGCTCGAACGCGCGCGCCGCCTCGATGGGGTTCAGGTCTTCGCGCTGGAGGTTCTCGACGATGGAGGCCTCGAAGGCCTTCGCCTCGTCGAGGTCGCGCACGTAGATGGGCAGCTCCTTGAGGCCGGCGAGCTGCGCGGCGCGCCACCGGCGCTCGCCGGCGATGATCTCATAGCGGCTCGGGCCGAGCTTCCGCACGAGGATCGGCTCGAGCACGCCGTGGGCGCGGATCGAGTCGGCCAGCTCGCGGAGGCTCGCCTCGTCGAAGCGCTGGCGTGGCTGCTTGCGGTTCGGCGCGAGCTCTTCGAGGTAGGCGGTGGCGCTCGCCTTGGGCTCGGTCGGCGCCGGCGCGGCCGGGAGCATGCCGTCGAGGCCGCGGCCGAGGCGGCGCTTCTGGCCGAGGGTTCGGGCGTCGTTCGTTCCGGCTTGAATGGACATCAGGCGGCCACCTCCGGCAGGCCCTCGAGGAACTCGCGGGCGAGGTTCAAGTAGCCGTACGAGCCGCGGGAGGCGGCGTCGTACAGCACCACCGGCTTGCCGTAGGACGGCGCCTCCGCGAGGCGCACGTTCCGCGGGATGACCGTGTCATAGACGTGGAAGTGGCGCCGGACCTCGGCGGCCACCTCGCGCGCGAGGTTGTTGCGGCGGTCGAACATCGTCAGCAAGACGCCGTGGATGCGGAGCGACGGGTTCAGACCGTTCCGGACGCGCTCGATGGTGCCGACGAGCTGCGAGAGCCCCTCGAGCGCGTAGTACTCGCACTGGAGCGGCACGAGCACGAGGTCCGCCGCGGTGAGCGCGTTGATCGTCAGCGTCCCGAGCGATGGCGGGCAGTCGATGACGATGAAGTCGTAGGCGTCGCGGACGTCCGCGAGCGCGTCCCGGAGGCGGGTCGCGCGGTCGGGGGCGTCCACGAGCTCCGGCTCGATCGCCGCCAGGTCGAGGGTCGACCCGACGACGTCGAGGTTCGGCATCGAGCTCGGCCCGGCCAGGTCGGCGGGTCGCGCCTCGTGCAGGAGCAGCTCATAGGCGCCGCGGGTGATCTCGCCCGGCTCGACGCCGACGCCGGTCGACGCGTTCCCCTGCGGATCGAGGTCGATCAGCAAGACGCGCTGCTCCGCCACGGCGAGGCTCGCGCCGAGGTTCACCGCGGTCGTCGTCTTGCCGACCCCGCCCTTTTGGTTTGCGACCGCGACCACTCGACCCATCGTGTCGAGTCTCTATCAGCGGCCGCGCGAGGAAGCAATTTCTGTTCAGTAGTCTGGCAAAAAAAGCGCGCGGCTCGCCGTGATCGCGTCCGCGGCGCTCGTGGCGACTGGCGGCTCCGGAAGCGGCCGTCAGCCGAAGTCGAAGTCGAGCTCCGCGGGTTCGTCGTCGCGGAGGGAGTCGTCCTCGCCCGGGTTGAACGCCGCGTCCGCGTACAGGTCGTCGAGCGACCAGCCGAGCTTCTTGTAGGGCTGGAGCTCCTGGCGCTCGAACTCGGCGAGGGAGCGGTACACCCGCGGTCCACCATGTGAAGCCATCGTCGTCTCCTGTGCATGCGAACAGGTGTTCTTCACTCCTACGTGAAACCACCTTGTCCTACATCGGCGCCGAACGTAGTCCGGCGCGCCCACGCGCACAAGAAACCGACGCGTGCCGCCTGGAGCGCCTGCCGCGCGTGCCCGGCGCGGCGCTCCGCTGGCGCACACGCGGCAGGCGCGCGTCCGCGAAGGAGCGGTCGCGCGGACCCGCGCTTCGTCCCCGCGGGCGGGCCCAGGAAACCGACCGCGTGGCGCGCCGCCCGAGCGATTCGAGCTCAGCGCGCCGCGGTCACCACCAGGGCGGGTTGCTCGCGCTGAAGGTGAGCAGCGCGTCGTACTTCGGCGCGCTCGAGCGCGGCTCGCCGAGATACTCGAGCGCGCCCCAGCTCCCGAAGCGCGTGTACGAGCCGACGGCGTAGTAGTGCATGGCGAGCCCGCCGCCGGCCGCCTTCCACGCGTTGAAGTAGTTCAGGTAGAGCTGCTTCATGCGGGGGTCGCGGTTCATCGCGACGAACTTGCTCGCGAGACTGTTCGGATCGGAGAGCGCGTACTGCGGCGCGTTCCATTGCACGAGCTGTTGGCCGGCTTCGTAGGCAACGAGCCCCACGCCGCGAGCGCTCGCGACGGCCTCGGAGCCGGTGATCGCGTTCATGGCGTCGTCGAAGTAGTGGGTGCTGACCTCGGTGAAGAGCTGGTCGAGCGTCATGCCCATGAGCCGCCCGTAGTCGCCGTACTCGATCGTCGAGCCGACGTAGGGCGCGATGCCGAGCGCGTCCGTGTGCTGGAGCGCGTCGCCGTAGTCGAGCAGCGTCTGACTGACCCACGGGTTGTATGCCTGCGACCCCATGACGCGCACGAGGCGGCTCGTCCCGCCGAAGACCTGCTCGAAGATCTCCGCGATCTCCACCGAGCGCTTCGAATGGTAGCGCAGCGCGCTCTCGAACTCGTCGGAGGTGTTGATGCCCTCTGCGTACGCCTGCGACACCGCGTACTGGTGCTGGGGGTACTCCGGGTTCCAGACCTCGTTCGAGTGCTCGATGTAGACCTTCAGGTCCGGCGCGAGGTGATCGCGCACGTAGGTCGCGAAGGCCGTCACGTCCGCGTCGTTGGCGAGGTAGTCAATCGTGAACCACGGGTTGCTATGGAGCCGGTTCGCGAGCGCGACCATCACCTCGAGTGGGACGCCGCGCGCGCCGCTGTAGCGCGCGTCGTCCGGCAGGACGCGTCCGCTCCAGTGCGGGTACGTGGGGCCGTTGGGGTCGAGCCAGTTGTCGTTGGGTCGCATCCACGCCATGAAGCGGATGGTGCTGTAGGGCTTGAGGCTCGCGAGGAAGGGCGGGTAGAAGATCTGCGTCTTGTAGATCCGCTCGAACGACACGCAGGTCGCCCCGGTGGTGCAGTCCGAGCTCTCGTGGCAGAGCCGCGCGCCGTCGTTCGAGCACGCGCCTCCCGGCATCAGGACGCTGATGTTGCGGATGTAGTTGCTCGGGTTCGTGGCCCTGATGGTGAGCACGATCTGGTCGCGGGTGTGGTCGACCGAGATCACGTCGCGCCCCGTCACGGACTTCGCGTCGACTTTGCGCGCTCCCCCGTCGTACGTGATCGTCCCCTCGCCGTCGTAGCGCACGATGTACTCGCCGTCCGGGTAGCCGTGCGCGAAGTCCCCAAACATCACCGTGTAGGCGCTCTGACCTGGCGCGAGCGAGCGCACCCAGCCGTGCGCGTCCACGTCGACCGGGCCTTGGTCCGATCTCCACTCGTCGGACGTCTTCATCGCGTCGACGAACGGGATGTTCTCCTCCCACGGGTGGACCTCGGAGAGGTTCGTGCCGATCGACGCCTGGGCGTTGCCGGGCGTGACCGGGGGCGCAGGCTCCGTCCCGCACCCGATCGTGCGGATCACTACGAGCAAGACGACGAGCAGTCTCATCTCAACACCTCTTTCCTCGGCCCCGTCCATACCACCTTCACGGGGCACGTGGTCGGCTTCGGCGCGACCGCTCGACAGCACGGTCCGCCCGGCGCGGCGGTGGTGGGCGCACATCGACGGACCGGCGCCGTCGGCGCCAGCGGGCCGGTGGTCGCAACGCTACTGAACCGCGAGCGCGCGTCCGTACAGGGCGTCACGCGGGCGCGCGGCCTGGGGGCGGAGTGACCGGGCCCGTCCGTGCTCAGGGGACGTAGTAGTTATGGATCTCGTTGACGTTGCGGTCGTCGTGGAACTTCGGACCGACGATGTCAGCGGCCATCAGCCAGAGCAGCGTGAACGCGAGGACGAGCGTGATGGTGATAAGCGCGATGAGCTTCGGACCCGTGTAGAACGCGTCCATCTTTTCAGTGCTCTTCGCGAGCGACTCGGACATCGGCAGGTTGTTGTACGTCTTCGACATGGTCCGCTCGGCTCGGTAGGGCGTAGGCCCCGACTAGTAGCGCCCACGCTCGCACCCGTCAACCATGGCATGCCGGCGTTTCGGGCGTAGGCGGAGGCGCGGGTGCGGGGCGGGTGCGGGGTCGGGGTCGGGCTCGGGCACGGGCACGGGCACGGGCTCGGTCTCGGGCTCGGGCTCGGGCTCGGGCACGGGCTCGGCCTCGGACTCGGGCGCGGGATCGGACAGAGGCACGGGCTCGGGATCGGGATCGGCCTGGGTCTCGGGCGTGGGATCGGGCGTGGGGTCGGGCGGGGGTGGGGGTGGGGGTGCTGGTAGTCGGGGCAGGCTCGGGGGCGCTGGTAGCATCGCGCTGCCGTCCATGACCGCCGCCTCCGACCAGCCTCCCGCCGGCCGAGCCGCCCGATCCGCGCCCGAGGGGGGCCAGCGGATGACCGGGGGCTCGCTGCCGTGGGGTTTGCTGCGCTTCGGCACGCCGCTCGTCGTCGGGATGGTGCTGCACACCTCGTTCAACCTCGTCGACATGTTCATGATCAGCCGCGTCCCGGGGCGAGGCGTGGCCACCGCGGCGCTCGCGGCGCTCGGGCTCTGCGACATGGTCACGGCGGTCGCGACGATCCTGTCGAACGGCATCTCGACCGCGGCCGTAGCGGTGATCAGCCGGCAGGTCGGCGCGGGCGACCGCGAGCGCGTGGGTCGCGCGGTCTACACGTCGCTGTGGCTGGTCGGCGGGCTGTCCGTCGCCTTCGGGCTCGTCGGCGTCTTCGGGAGCGACTTCATCGTTCACGACGTCATGTACGCGAAGGGGCAGGTCGCCGACCTGGCCGTCCCCTACCTGCGCGTGATGCTCGGCGGCTGCTTTTCGATCTTCTTTTTGCTGCAGCTCACCGCGGTGCTCCGCGCGCTCGGCCACGCGAAGAGCGCCGCCGCGCTCCTCGTCGGCGGCAACGTGGTGAATCTCTTTTTGAACGTCGTGTTCATCTACGGGACCGGTCCTGCGCCCGAGCTCCTCGCGTGGGGCCGGCCCGTCGCCGCGGCGCTCGGGGTGCCGGCGATGGGCCTGTCCGGTGCGGCGTGGGCCACCCTCATCGCGCGCACGGTGCCGGTGCTGGTCGGGCTCGCCGTGCTCGCGTGGGGGCTCACCGGGACGCGCCTGCGCTGGGTCTATCTCCGCCCCGACGGCCGCGTCCTCGGCGCGCTCATCCGGATCGGCTGGCCGTCGAGCGCCCAGCTCGTCCTGCGGGTAGGGCTCGCGCTCTTCATCGTCGCGCTCGTCAGCGCCGAGTACACGACGGCCGCCGACCCGAGCGCCCTCGCCGCGTACAGCATCTGCCTGCGCCTCGAGACGATGGCGCTCTTCATCGGCATGGGGTGGGGCGCGGCCGCCTCGGCCTACGTCGGGGCGAACCTCGGCGCCGGGCGGCGGCGCCGAGCGCTCCACGCCGGCTGGGTCTGTGCCGCCTACAACTTCGTCGCGATGGTCGCCCTCGCGCTCCTCTACTTGGCCTTCGCGCGGCAGCTCGTGGGGTTCTTCGACCCACGGCCCGAGGTGGTCGCCATCGGGCGCGAGTACCTCGACGCGGTGGCGCTCAGCTACGCGCTGCTCGGCATCGGGCTCGTCCTGTCACAGGCGATGACCGGCGCGGGCGCGACGCTCTCGAGCCTCGTCCTCGACGCGGTGGTCGTGCTCGCCGTGGTCGCGCCGCTCGCGTACGCCGTCGCCGTGTGGCTCGACGCCGACCGGGTCTGGCTCTGGCGCGTCCTGGCGGGCGGCAACGCCCTCGCCGCGCTCGCCTACGTCGCGTACTACTCGCGCGGGCGCTTCCTCGACAAGGCCGTGTAGCCCCGGTAGCGCGGCGCCAACGCGTCGTCCGCGGCGGTCCGCCCCGCGGTGCCCGCGCCCGCTCGCCGTGCCCACCACCGGCCGCTTCCAGTCGTCGCTCGACGCCGGCGGGCGTATCTCCGGGCACCGCGCGCGGTTGCTCCGGGCCGGGCCGGGCGGTACAGGGCTGCGGAGGGCGTGTCGCCCAGGAGGTCGGTTTTGGCGTCGATCGAGTTGATGAGCTCCCGCATGGTCGAGCAGATGCGGGTCTCGTGTCAGATGGCGGCCGAGTGTCTGGTCGCCGTCGGCGAGGTGATCGCCCCGGGCGTGACGACGGACGCGATCGACCGGTTCGTCCATGAGTTCATCACGTCGCGCGACGCCTACCCGTCGCCGCTGAACTACAAGGGCTTCCCGAAGAGCGTCTGCACGAGCGTCAACGAGGTCGTCTGCCACGGCATCCCCGGCCCGCGGCGGCTCGAAGACGGCGACATCGTGAATGTCGACGTGACGACGTACTACCCGAAGGAGCACGGGTACCACGGCGACACGAGCGTGACGTACTACGTCGGCGAGCCGAGCGAGGACGCGAAGCGCGTCACGGAGACGGCGCGGCGCTGCCTCGAGCTCGGCATCGAGCAGGTGCGGCACGGCGCGCGCATCCGCGACATCGGCGCGGCCATCGAAGACTACGCGACCAGCCGCGGGTGCTCGGTCGTCCGCGACTACGTGGGGCACGGCGTCGGCCGCGAGTTCCACATGCCGCCGCAGATCCCCCACTACCGCTACCGCGGCCCGAACCCCCGGATGCGCGAGGGCATGGTCTTCACCATCGAGCCGATGATCAACCTCGGGGACTACCGAACCGAGCTGCAGGCCGACGACTGGACCGTCCTCACGAAGGACCGGCGGCTCTCGGCGCAGTTCGAGCACAGCCTGCTGGTCACGCGGACCGGGTGCGAGGTGCTCACGCGGCGCGACGAGGTGGTCAAGAACAGCGAGGACAAGCCCTGGTCGGACGTCGGGCCGCGCTCGGCGCCCGCCGCGTACGCGCTGCGCCCGGCCGCCGGCGCCTGACGAGCCGCCGCGCGCCGCACGATCGCGCGCCGCGCAATCATCGTTCGCGTGTGGCGGCGTTTGCGGTACCGTCGGGCCCATCGGCGTCGCCGGGCCGCGCAGGCCCGCCGATCGCTCCCGCTTCGTCGCCGTCGCGGCGAACGTAACCACCGTCCACACGCGCTACCACGCGACACGCGCGCTCCGGAGGACCGCCATGGTCGAAGACAAGACGACGAGCTTCATGCGCTCCCTGTGCATGGGCGAGATCGAAGAGGACGTCTTGCTGCCCTTTCCGCAGATGGCGGAGTCGGAGCAGGAGACGCTCCGCGACATCGCCTCCGCGCTGAGCGGTCTGCTCGGCCCCCGCGAGGAGGACTTCCGCGCGTGGGACCGCGAGGGCGAGATGCCGAGCGACTTCATCGACGAGCTCAAGGAGTTTGGGCTCTTCGGCCTCGTCATCGGCGAGGCGTTCGGCGGGATGGGCCTCGGAAACATGGCGTACTCCCGCACGCTGCAGGAGATCGCGCGCTACGACGCCTCGGTGGCGGTGACCGTCGGCGCGCACAGCTCCATCGGCATGAAGGGGCTCCTGCTCTACGGCACCGACGAGCAGAAGAAGCGCTTTTTGCCCGAGCTCGCCACGGGTGAGCGCGTCGCGGCGTTCTGCCTCACGGAGCCGGGCTCCGGCTCGGACGCGGCGTCCATCACGACGACGGCGGTCCGCGACGGCGACCACTGGGTCCTGAACGGCAACAAGCTCTGGATCACCAACGGCGGCTTCGCGCGCTTCTTCACCGTCTTCGCGAAGACGGGGGACGCCGAGCAGCGCGGTCACATGAGCGCCTTCATCGTCCCGCGCGAGCTCGAGGGCGTCAGCACGAGCGCGCACGAAGACAAGATGGGCATCCGCGCGAGCTCGACGACGATGGTGCACTTCGACGACGTCCGCGTCCCGGCCGAGAACCTGCTCGGCGAGGAGGGCAAGGGCTTCAAGGTCGCGATGCACATCCTCAACAGCGGCCGCACCGGGCTCGGCGGCGGCTCGGTCGGCGCCATGAAGAAGCTCATCCAGCTCTCGACGAAGCAGGCGACCGAGCGCAAGCAGTTCGGCAAGCCCATCGCCGAGTACGGCCTCATCAAGCAGAAGGTCGGGCACATGGTCGTCGAGTGCTACGCGGCCGAGGCGGCCGTGAGCATGGTCGCGGGGCTCGTCGACGCGGGCTACGAGGAGTACGCCGTCGAGGCCGCCATCTCGAAGGTCTTCACGACCGAGGCGCTCTGGCGCACCGCGGACGAGGCCCTCCAGGTCGCCGGCGGCAACGGCTTCATGCGCGAGTTTCCGTACGAGCGGGTCCTGCGCGACTGCCGCATCAACCGCATCTTCGAGGGCACCAACGACATCCTGCGCCTCTTCGTCGCGCTCACCGCGATGAACGACGTCGCGAGCCAGCTCAAGGAGCTGTCGAGCACCATGAAGGGGCTCTTGAACGACCCGATCAAGGGCTTCGGCGTGCTGTCCAACTACGCCATGAAGCACGCCTCGCTGCAGACGAACCTCGGCCGGCCGAAGGGGCGCTTCACGAAGCTGCACCCGGCGCTGAGCGAGGAGGCGGAGGGCTTCGAGACCGCCACGCGCCAGCTCGCGCTCGCCGTCGATCGAGTCCTGCGCAAGCACGGCAAGAACATCATCGGCAAGCAGTTCGCGAGCCGGCGCCTCGCCGACATCATGATCGACCTGTTCGTGCTCGCGTGCGTGCTCTCCCGCGCACACGCCTCGATCGAGGCGAACGGCGAGGAGGGCGCGATGCGCGAGATCCAGATCGCGCACGTCTTCGCCGGGCAGGCGCGAGGACGCATCCGCCGGAACTTCCGCAAGATCGACAACAACGACGACGAGCTCATCAAGGCGCTCGCGGACGGCGCCTTCGAGGACGGCAAGTTCGCCTGGGACACCATCTGATCGGCGCCGACGGCCTCCGGGGGGGAAGCAGGGATGGACGTCCGCGCTGACGGCCGTACAGTGCGCGCGCTCACGACCGACGACCCCCACCTACGGACGGCTCATGCATCGACTCGAGGAGAGGCACTTCCCGCGCGCGCTCGCTTCGACGCGCGCGATCACCGGGATCGCTGCCGCGCTCGGCGCGTCCGCGTTGCTGCTCGCCGCGGGCTGCTCGGGCAAGCCCCAGGGTGGCGCGCCGCCCGGCGCCGGCGGTCCGCCGGAGGTCACGGTCCAGACCCCCACGGTCAAGACGATCACCGAGTGGGACTCGTACACGGGCCGCGTCGCCGCGGTCCAGTCGGTCGAGGTCCGGGCGCGCGTCGGCGGCTACGTCACCAAGATCCTCTTCGATGACGGCGCCGAGGTGCAGCGCGGCGACGTGCTCTTCAAGATCGATCCCCGCCCCTTCCAGGCGGCGTTCGACGCCGCGAAGGCGCAGCTCGCGCAGGCGGAGGCGCAGTACACCCTCGCGAAGAGCCTGCTGCCCGCGGCGGAGAAGCTCGCGCCGAGCGGCGGTGTGTCGCAGGAGACCCTCGAGACTCGCCGCGGCAACGTCGCGACCGGGCGGGCCGCCGTCGCGGCCGCGCAGGCGGCGGTCGAGAGCGCCCGGCTGAACCTCGACTTCACCGACGTCCGCGCGCCGGTCGCGGGGCGGGTCGGGCGGCACCTCGTCGACGACGGCGCGCTCGTGAGCGGCGGCTCCGCCGGCGCGACCTTGCTGACGACCGTCGTCTCGGAGCGGCCGGTGTATTTCTACTTCAACATCGACGAGCGGGCCGCGAGCCGCTACGCCGCCCGCTGGCCGGCGACCCTGCG
>JAGQJE010000287.1 GCA_020430775.1 Myxococcales bacterium | reverse complement strand
GCGACCTTCGCGCGCCGTGGGCATACAGGGATGCCTTCGAGCACGCCGGGCGGAACCTCAGCGAGCACGCCGGGGGGGAGAGCGTACCCGCCGAGGTCCGCGCCCCACGGCTCGATCCACAGCTCGGCGCCCATCGCGGCGACGAGCACCCCGAGCTGACGACCGGCAAGCGGCGCGACGGTCTCGCCGTCGACGAAACTCGCCGCGCCGAGCTGCCCCGTGTAGTCGGCGTCATCGTGCAGAACGCGCCAAGCGCCTTGCAAGATGCCGCTTCCATCACGCGGGAGCGTGTCGACCGAGATCACGACGCTGCGACCTTGACGTCGAAGAGGCGCGCGGCCGAAAGATCCGAGCCGAGCGCGAGCGCGCCGTACCAGCTCAGGCGGTACTGCGACTGCGACTTATTCGAGACCTGGCCGACCTCGCGCATGCGGAAGCCCATCACGACGGCATCGCGAGGATCGCCCTCGACCGTCATCGGATCGGAGCCCATGGCCCCCATCCAAACGCCGCGGTCGAGCTCGAGGTTGACGCGGTAGATGCTCTCGCGGCCGGCGGTGCCGTCGTTGGTGATGTAGTCGTTCACCAGGATCGGGATGCCGTTGAAGCTCGGCGCGCTGAGCCCATCGCCGAGGACCAAGTTATTGTCGCTCAGGCCCGCCGCGCGGATGAGCGTGTTGATGCGGCGACGCATCGGGGAGCTGACGATGTACGCTTGGCGGCCGGATCGGTCCTTCACCTTGTCGTTCAGCTCGTCGAGCATCGCGAAGTCGAGGACCGCGCCGCTCTTGGCGATGGTCTGCGCGGGCGAGATGAGCGCGCCGAGACCCGAGAACTCGTTGCCGCTCACCGAGAACGTCACGCGCGCCACAGCGTCCTCGGTGGCGCTCGCCGCGGTCGTGCTGATCCTGATCCACTTGCTCGGGCTAGCGCCGTAGAGCGTCAGGGCCGCGTTGTCCGATGCGCTCACGACCTCGGGGCCGAAGTCGCGGTCGCCGGGAGCGCGGAAGCTCCACGTGGTCGTTGCGTGCGTGTAGCTGATGTCGCCGCCTTCGGCGCGGTCGCTCACGAACGGGCTCGCGGCTGCGAGCGTCACCGCCGCCGAAAGCTCCGGGCCGACCGTCGCCGCGTTGACCGCGCCGCCATTGATGACGTTGCCGGCGAGTGCGCGACCGGCCGCCTTCGCCTTCATGAGCTGCTGGCGCGCGACCGGATCGACCCCGCTATTGCCAGGGTTATCGATCACGAAGTTGTCGATCACGAAGTCGCTCGTCGCTTCGCGCTTCTGGATCTCGATCCGCTCGGTCGTGCCATTGCTGGCGCTGACCGTGCCGCCGGGGGCGATGAAGCCGAAGCTCCCGACGCTCACCTCGCGCTCGTAGCTCCATGCCGAGCCGCCCTCTGCCCTAAAGGGCATGATCGAGAACAGTTCGTCACTGGTCGCGATCGAGCGAAAGAACCCGACATTGAACGGGTTTTGCGATGCGCGCATCTGGTCGTAGAGGGTGTGACTCATAATGGATCCTCTTCGGGCGCGCCTTTCGCGCCCGCTTAGCTAGCTCGTCCCCGACCGGACCTCATCGCCTGATCGGCTCGCAGGAGCTGCTCATCGGTCATCCCGACGAGGTCAGCCTGCGGGATGCGCGAGCCATTGCTGCGCGTCCCGCCCCCGCCCGATGCGGGGATAAAGTTGTCGTTGGCCTTCAGCCACGCCTCGACGCACGCGCTCAAGGGCGCGGCGATAGCGTCGCCGTAGGTCGCGGTGACGCGGCCCTGTTCGTCGACCTCGAGGTCTGCGAGGTCCGTCAGCGCGTAGCGCGCGGCGCTTGCGACGTTGATCGCGTTGCGTTTAG
>JAGQJE010000286.1 GCA_020430775.1 Myxococcales bacterium | reverse complement strand
GGTGTGCGCTTGCGGCGGGCAAACGGTCGCTTCGGTCCGGTCGTACTCATGGCCGACCCCTAGCGCACTTCGATCGCGTGTCACCGGATCATCGGTGATACCCCGTGGCCTAAGCGGACACGTATGCAGACCCCTGGTACACGCCTCACGCGCTCGCGATCGAGACGGGCTTTCACTTCCTCGACCAGCGGCTGTTGATCGCCACCCAGTTCCGCATCCAATTTGCGAAGCAGGTCAACCAGGAGCAGCGACTCGACATCTACGACCAGGACGGGCAGCTGCTCCCCGGCGCGCTCGGGCATATCCACATCCCCTTTCGCTGGCAGAACGCGCTCTCGGGGAAGCTCGGGGTCGAGTACAAGGTCTCCGATTTCGCCTCGCTCCGCGTCGGCGGCAACGTCGCGCGCAGCTCGACCACGGACGAGGGTGCGCAGTCCTTCCTGCCGCCGGGCGGTCCCGCGTACTTCGCCTCGCTTGGCGCGGGGCTGCACTGGGACAACGCGACGCTCGACCTCGCGACCGCCGTCGCCTGGGGTAAGCACAACATCTCGCGGAGCAAGCTGATCGTTGACATCCCTCCGGACGATCCCATCCGCAACGACTCGTACTCCAACGTCTGCCAGGAAGGTGACCTCTTGAAGGTCGGCTGCTCCGGCGAGTACAAGGTGCTCACGATCTGGGCGTCGGCGCAGCTCACCTACGGCAAGTGAGGCGCGCGCGCCGACACGGAGCCGGCGGTCGCAGCGTGCTCCAGAGCCATAGGCTTTTTGGCTTATTACAGAAATTGACCGTCTCGTCAGAAAAATAATCAGTTTACTGCCGCCGCGCTGCCCCTATACTCGGGCGCCTCAGGTGGGGATGGTCGAGGCGGGAGAGTGGGATGAAGCAGCACCTCATTGGGATGGCGGTCGTGTGCGCGGTGCTCGGGGCCACGGCGGGCGTCGCGCGAGCCAACACGGAGCCGACCGCGTACGACACGCGGAGCACGGCGATGGGCCTCACGGGCACGTCGTTCATCCAGAGCCCCGCGGCGATCGCGATCAACCCGGCGAACCTCGAGGGCATCAAGAAGTTCAAGCTCTTGCTGAACTTCAACCCCCTGCTCGTCCGTAACAAGGCCCCGCTCCGCGGGCCGCTCCGTGACGAGAACGGCGTCTCGGCCGGGATCCAGCAGAAGTCGACCTACTCGAAGTGGGGCTTCGGGCCCCTCGGCGCCCTCTTCCTCGCCGGCCGCGTCCACGACCGCGCGGTGGTCGGCTTCGGGGCGTACATCCTCGCCGGCTACGGCTCCTCCTTCGACAACGTCGACAACATCGAGGGCACCGGCATCCCCGGTTCGGGCGCGAAGGGCGACGCCGTGAGCGGCACGCTGAAGGTGCAATTCTTCGACGGAGACTTCGCGCTGGGCTCGTCCGTGCGCATCACGGACTGGCTCTGGATCGGCGGCGCGCTGCGCATCCCCTTCGCGATGGAAAACGCGACCCTCTATGAGCAGGTCATCCGCGGAATCCCGCTCCGCCAGCCCGTAACGGAGGATCTCTGGGGCCTCGGCCGGCCCGCTGGACGCATCGGCGTCACCATCCACGCGGGCGACGTCGCCGACATCGGGATCATGTACCGGACCAAGTCCGTCGTGAAGATGGTCGGCGACCTGACCTCTCCGGCGATCCCCGACGCCACGACGGGCAAGCCACTCGCGCTCATCGGCAAGTCGAACTGGTACACGCCCCACGCCCTCGCGCTCGAGACAGGCTTTCACTTCCTCGACCAGCGCCTCTTGCTCGCCGCGCAGTTCCGCATCCAGTTCGCCAAGAAGGTGAACCAGCGCCAGACGATCGAGATCTACCGGAAGAGCGACGGGGAGCGGCTCGATGGCGCGCAAGGCACCATCTACATTCCCTTCCGATGGCAGAACGCGCTCTCGGGCAAGCTCGGCCTCGAGTACAAGGTCTCGGACTTCGCGTCGGTGCGCGTGGGCGGCAACGTCGCGCGTAGCTCGACCACGGACGAGGGCGCGCAATCCTTCACCCCGCCGGGCGGGCCAGCCTACTTCGCCTCGCTCGGCGCCGGACTCCACTGGGACAACGCGACGCTCGACCTCGCGACGGCCGTCGCTTGGGGCAAGCACACCATCTCGGGCAAGGCGCTCAACGTCCCCGACCCCGGCCCGCCCATCACCGACGGAACGTACGCGCTCGTCTGCCGCGAGGGCGACATCCTGAAGGTCGGCTGCTCGGGCGAGTACAAGGTGCTCACGATCTGGGCGTCGGCGCAGCTCACCTACGGCAAGTGAGGCCCGGGCGCCGGCCCGGAGCCGGCGCGCCCCACGGCCTGAGGGTCACCGCGCTTCGAGCGGGACCCCTGTGCCGGCGAGGCCACAGTAGCCGTTCGGGTTCTTCGCCAGGTACTGCTGGTGGTAGTCCTCTGCGAAGTAGAAGGGCGGAGCGAGCCGGATCTCGGTCGTGATCTCGCGCTTGCCGGCTGCCTTCAGCCGCTCGGCGTAGCGCGAACGTGAGGTCATCGCGGCTGCGAGCTGCGCGTCCCCGAAGCAGTAGACCGCCGAGCGATACTGGGTACCGGCGTCGTTGCCTTGGCGCATGCCCTGGGTCGGGTCGTGGCTCTCCCAGAAGCAACGGAGGAGCGCCTCGTAGTCGGTCTTTCGCGTGTCGAACGCCACATGGACGACCTCGGCGTGGCCCGTCTGCCCCGAGCACACCTCTCGGTAGGTCGGGTTCTCCGTGACCCCGCCCGCGTAGCCCGCCGCCGTCGAGTAGACGCCCGGCAGCTCCCAAAAACGCCGCTCGGCGCCCCAGAAGCACCCCATCCCGAACAACGCGCGCTCGACGTACTCCGGAAACGGCGGCGCGAGCGCTGTGCCGAGCACCGCGTGGCGCTCGGCGTGTGGCAGCGGGGTCGAACGCCCCTCGAGCGCCTCCTCGACGCTTGGGAGCGTGGCGGTGACGTCGTGAAACCATCCCATGGTGGACCTCTCGGGCTCTGAGCTGTCGCTGATCTTCGGACCTCGGATGCCGCGCCGCAAGGGCGCCGCCGGTAGCCCGGCCCTCAGTCCCCGAGGCGGTCGAGGTCGAGCGCGCCGCTGAAGGGGCAGCCCGCCGCCCCTGCCGTCGCCGGTGGCGCGGCGGACGGCCTGGGCGACTCCGCGCGATCGGGGCGCGCCTCCGCGAGCGGGATGAGGCCCCTGAGCGCGACGCCACCGGCCTCCTGGAGCGCGATCGACACGAACCCCGCGGCGCCGTGCTGGACCGAGGCCTCGAACGCGACGAACGCCTCCTTCGAGACGCCGTCCGGCACGACCTCGTACTGCCCGCCGTACGCGTGCGCGGTCAGCGCGAGGAGCTGATCGACCGAGAGCCACTGCTCGAGCCAGATGACCCTCGCCGCGAGGAAGGTGTCGAGGTCGGTGCGCCGGACGGTCCCGACGGCGAGCTGCCGCCGCGACGCGTCGAAGCCGTAGGGGCTCTCCCACCGCTCGCGGTCCGCCTCGTCGGGCTCGCGATACCAGAACTCGAGCGCGTGGTCCGGCCCGCGGTTGACGAGCCGCGCGAGCGCGCGGGGGCCGACGAGGAGCTGCCGCAGCAAGCCGGCCATCCGCAGCTTGTCGTAGAGGTCGGGCGACGATGACTTCTTCACGACGTCTTGGCACGTCTTGGTGAAGAGCCACCGGAGATCGATCGGCGCGCTCATACCCGGAAGCCTACGACTCGAGCTCGCGTCGCGCTCATACCCGCACCGCGCCGGAGACGATCGCCTCGTAACCGGCGGCGTCGAGCGGCACGTACGTGCGCTTGTCCGGGTGCAGGAAGTACAGCGGCGAGGCGATCTTCGACGGGTCGAAGCCGTCTGCCTTGAGCCCGGTCTTGACGTACTTGTAGCTGCCGGTCATCTGCAGCGCGTCCTCGACGCGGACGAAGAGCGGGCGCGCGTACGCGGGCAGGTGCTCGACGACGTGCCGCGCGAGCGCGTCCGGGTCGAAGCCGCCCTTCGTGGTGACGGCCACCATGCCGGCCCGCCCGTCGCATCCGGGCACCTGCACGCCGTAGGCGTTGGCCTCGTCGACGCCCTCGGCGCGGCTCACGGTCTCCTGAACGTCGTTCGTCGAGACGTTCTCGCCCTTCCACCGGAAGGTGTCGCCGAGCCGGTCGGCGAACGAGACCCAGTTGCCCTCGTGCAGCGTGAGCATGTCGCCCGTGTTGAAGTAGCGGTCGCCCTGCCCGAACGGGTTTTCGAGCACCTTCGAGGCGTTCTTGCTCTTGTCGACGTAGCCCTCGAACTCGGCCATCGGCCCGATCTTGGCGAGCAGGATGCCCGACTCGCCGACGCCCGCCGCGACGAGCGTGCCCTCCGGGCCGCGCACCAGCTCCTCGGTCTCGGGGTCGACCTTCGCGAGCACGTGCCCGCGCGCCGGCGCGATGCGGCCGACCATGCCGGGCCGCCCGGTCAGGTTGATCAGGCCGACGTTGCCCTCCGTCGCGCCGTAGTACTCGTAGATCTGCCCGACCTGGAAGCGGCGCTCGAACGCCTCCCAGATGTCGGGCCGCAGGCCCGCGCCGAGCACGCAGCGGACGCGGTGACTGCGCTCCTTCGGGTGCGGGCTCGCGTTGACGAGGTACCGGCAGACCTCGCCGACGTAGGTGAACATCGTGACGTCGAAGCGGTCGCAGTCGTCCCAAAAGGCCGACGCGGAGAAGCGCCGCCGGAGCGCGACGGCCGCGCCGCCCGTCAAGGCGACGCCCCACGCCTGGCTGATGCCGGTGTTGTGGTAGAGCGGCAGTCCGGACGTGTACATGACGTCCGAGGGCTGCACCCGGAGCACGGCCTGGCCGAAATAGTAGGACGCCTGCAGGTAGCGCTGGTTGCGGACGAGCGCCGCCTTCGGCATGCCGGTCGTCCCGCTCGTGCAGATGTAGACGAAGGGCGCCTTCATGTCGTAGCCGTCGGCCCTTTCGACGGGATCGCCCGACGCGTCGGCCACCGCGGCGGCGAGGTCGGTGCTGCCCTTCGGGTGACGGACGCGCTTGCCCTTGGGGTCGTCCCACACCAGCACGCGCTCGGCGGCGAGGTCGAGCCGCCCGAGCACGGCCTTCACAGCCGCGAGGTGCTCCGAGCCTACGATGATCCACCGCGCGTCCGTGATGCGCAGCGCGTGCTCGAGCTGCGCGCCCGTGAGGTTGGTGTTGATGAGCCCGGTCGCCATGCCGAGCTTCGCCGCGCCGATGATCGAGAAGAGGTACTCGGGGCGGCTGTCCATCATCAGCGCGACCGACTCGCCTTTGGTCGCGCCGGCCTGCCGCAGCACCCGCGCGACGGCGTTCGCGCGTCGATCGAACGCGCGGTAGCTGTACGTCCCGTCGTCGCTCACGATGGCGAGGTTGTTCGGCTGCTCGGCGGCCCACCGCTCGACCAGCCGGACCGGCGTCAGGCCCGAGGTGTCGCGCAGCTTCACCATGGAGTAGTAGACGGCGCGCGACATCATCTGGGCGGCCGCCGCGGTCTCTCGAAGCTGCTCGGGGTTCAGGCTCGGCATGGGTCCGGTGCTCCTCTTCGGCTCGTTCGGCGTGGGTGTTCGGACGACGGAAGATGCCCTCCACCGCCGGCTCGCGCAAGAGCAGCCGCGGTCGCAGGCGCTAGTTTCGCGTGCGATCCCGTGATGATGACAATCCGTAACGCAGCGCCAGAGGCTCACTCGCTCGTGAGCGCGCCGATCGCGGCGTAGTTCCGCTCGAAGCGCTCGACCCACTCGTCGAGCTGCGCGAGCTCCGCGGGCGTCAGGCCCGTGAGGTCTCCGATGCACTCGATCGTGTCGGTGGACATCAGCGCGAGCGCGCGCGTGCAGTCCCGCCCGGCGAACGCGGCGTAGGGCCCGCCCGGGCCATAGAACGCCCGGCCGCGGGTCACGTCGTAGACCCTGCCGCGGACCGCGAGCAGCA
Organism: Myxococcales bacterium; assembly: GCA_020430775.1. Taxonomy (GTDB): domain Bacteria; phylum Myxococcota_A; class Polyangia; order Polyangiales; family Houyiibacteriaceae; genus JAGQJE01. The sequence continues at coordinate 10,179 of JAGQJE010000286.1, read as the reverse complement.
CCGGCGCGCCGGCGTCGCGCCCGTCGTACCGGCCGAGCTCCGCGAGCGTGTAGTCGCGTCGCTCCGCCTCGGGCAGCGGGCGGGTCGCGTCGAGGCGCTTGCGCACGGCCGCGCGCGCCATCGAGACCCCATGCCGCCCCAGCTCCGTCAGGTCGCTCAGCCGCTTCATGCCACGTCACCTACCACGACCGCGCCCGCGGCTGAAGTCGGCCCGCGCATCGAAGCGCGGCGGCACCTGACCGGCGGCGCGGGCGTGGTATGGCCCCGTGCATGAGCGACCCGACCCCCGTGCTCGACGTCGCCGTCGACGCGTACGTTCGCGACGGCCACACGATCCTCGACGGCATCCGATGGACGGTCCGCGCCAACGAGCACTGGGCCGTCCTCGGCGCGAACGGGGCGGGCAAGAGCACGCTGCTGTCGATCATCGCCGGGTACGAGTGGCCGAGCCGCGGCACCGTGTCCGTGCTCGGCGCGGAGTACGGGCGCTGCTACATGCCCGACATCAAGCGACGCATCGGCCTCGTGAGCGCGGCGCTCGGCGAGCGCGTGTACCGCACCGACACCGCGCTCGACGTCGCGACCTCCGGCCTGTACGCCTCGCTCGGCCCCTGGCAGACCTTCACCGACGCCGACCGCGCCCGCGGGCGCGCGGCGCTCGAGCGGATCGGCGCCGAACGCTGCGCCGCCCAGCGCTTCGCGACGCTCTCACAAGGCGAGCGCCAGCGCGCGCTCATCGCGCGAGCGCTGGTGCACGAGCCGCCGCTGCTCATCCTCGACGAGCCCTGCGCGGGCCTCGATCCGGTCGCCCGCGAGCGCTTCCTCGCCGACGTCGCGCGCGTCTGTGGCGCGGCGGGCGGCCCGACCCTGCTCCTCGTCACCCACCACGTCGAGGAGATCCCGACGCTCGTGACCCACGCGCTCTGGCTCCGCGGCGGGCGCATCCTGACCGCAGGTCCCGCGCGCGAGGTGCTGACGTCGACGCACGCTTCCGCGGCGCTCGGCGCGCCCTGCGAGATCGACGAGCGCGCCGGACGCTACGCCCTGCGCGCCGTCGAGCGCCCATGAGCGGCGAACACGCTTGACGATCGCGCGGCATCGCGGGTATCGCCGTGTGCGAGATGGTCGAGTGATCGGAGCGCGCGCCCGCGCGCAGAGAGGGGCCCCATGCCCGCCAAGCGGTTCGTGTACGTGCTCGTTGGGACGCTGCTCCTCGCCGGGTGCGGCAGCAACTTGTCCGTGTCGGCGGAGGACGCCGGGGTCGACGCCGGCACCACGCCCGACGGCGGGACGGTCGCCGACGGCGGTGTCGACGCGGGCATGGACGCCGGCACCGACGCCGGCACCGACGGCGGTATGGACGGCGGCACGGACGGCGGCACGCCCGTGGTCGCACCCGACATCCCCGGCCTCAGCGGCCCGGTCGAGGTCTACTTCGACGATCACGGCGTCTTCAACGCCAAGTGCCAGACCGACGAGGACTGCGCCGCGGCGCTCGGCTACTTCCACGCGCGCTCGCGCTTCTTCCAGATGGACCTCCGGAGGCGCCTGCCGACCGGCCGGCTGACCCAGGTGGCTGGCTCGCTCGCGCTCGACGTGTCCGCGACCAACCGCCAGCTCTTCTCGAAGCGCGACGGCACGCCGCTCGAGCAGGCGGTCGAGGCGGGCCTCTCGCCAAAGACGCGCGGGCTGTTCGAAGCGTACGCGCGCGGCGTGAACGCCTGGCTCGATGACCTGCAGGCGGGCAGGAACGGGGCCCGGCTCCCGGCCGAGGCGAGCTTCCCGCTCCTGCACTACACGCCCGCGTCGATCCCGCGCTGGACGGTGCAGGACAGCCTCGCGACGATCCTCGTCCTCGTCGAGCAGCTCACCAACAGCGGCGACGCGGACATCGCCGCCGGCATGGAGCGCGCCGCGTTCGCCGACTCGAGCGACCCGAAGCTGCAGGCCGTGATGGCGAAAGACCTCTTCGGGCTGACGCCGTCCGTGAACTCGCCGACCCTGCCGCACGGCTACATGGCCCCGGCGCCGCGTCCGGGGCCGAAGGCAAAGGGCCACGCCGCCGAGCGGCACCAGCCGGCCGCCCTCAAACGGGCCCCGCGCGACATGCGACGCGCCCTGCGCGAGGCGCGCGCCGCGCTCGAAGAAGCCGGCCTCACCGGGCCCGGCGCCGACCAGACCATCGGCTCGAACAACTGGGTCGTCGGGCCGACGAGGTCTGCCAATGGGCACGCCCTGCTCTCGAACGACCCGCACCTCACGCTCTCGAACCCGGCGATCTGGTACCTCGCGAACCTCGACTCGAAGACGCACGGGACCGGGGCGATCCACGCCGCCGGCGTGAGCTTCGCGGGGCTGCCCTTCATCATCATCGGCCACAACGAACGCATCGCCTGGGGCGCGACGACGACCTACTTCGACCAGGCGGACGTGTACATGGAGACGCTGAGCCCCGACAAGAAGGGGGTGATGTTCGAGGGCCATGAGGTGCCCTTCATCGAGGTGCCGCACGACTTCGAGCTGCCGGACGGGACCACCGTCAGCAAGACGCTGCGCTTCGTCCCGCACCACGGGCCCGTGCTGTCCGTCGACGAGGACGCGGGCACGGCGGTGTCGCTGCGGTGGACGGGGCAGGACTTCACGACCGATGCGGAGTTTCCCTACGCCATGATGACCGCGAACGACATCGGCGAGGCGCGGGCCGCGCTCGAGAACATCACGACCATCGGCCAGAACTGGGTGGTCATCGACAGGAGCGGGAACATCGGTTGGTTCCCCTACAACAAGGTGCCCACGCGCCCCTGGGCCGCGAACGCGGACGGCCTGCGCCCGTGGATGCCCGTGGTCGGTGACGGCAGCGCCGAGTGGGGGCCGCCCTACTCCTACGCCGAGCTGCCCCAGGCGATGAACCCGGGCGAGGGCTTCATCGCGACGGCCAACAACGACATGACCGGCCAGCTCGCCGACGGTGACCCGCTCAACGACGGCGTGCCCTACTTCCAGGCCGGGGTCGCGAACGGGTTCCGGCACGCGCGCATCGTCGAGCTGCTCGAGGCGAGCGACCAGCAGACCGCGGCGACGATGCTCTCGACGGTCGGCGACACGCTCGTCGTGATGGGGCGCATGCTCACCCCGAAGATCCTCGAGGTGGCGGACGGCGCGGGCGTCACCCTCACGCCGGCGGCGCAGGACATCGTCGGCCTGCTGCGCGCCTGGCAGTACACCTGCCCGACCGGCCTCGACGGCATCGAACCGGACGCGCCCGCCCTCACCGACCCCGACGTGCTCCGGGAGGCGGCGGGCTGTTCGGCGTTCCACGCGGCGATCTTCGCGCTGCGCAAAGACACCTTCGCGGACGAGGTCGCCGCGGCGGGGCTCACGGGCTCGGCGAATTGGTCCGCGCTCGTCTTCTCGCTCACCGACCCGGCCAAGCTCGCGGCGGGCGACGTGTACTGGGACGACGTCTCGACGCCGGCGACGGAGACCAAGGCCGACATCGTCGCGAAGGCGCTCGACGAGGCGGGTCAGAACCTCTCCGGGCTGTTCACCCCCTTCGCGGCGACCGGTCCGAGCGACTACCTCTGGGGCCGCGTGCACACCCTGACGCTGAAAGCCGACCTGCTCTCGATGTTCGGGTCGACGTTCGACAACGGCCCCTGGGCGGCGCCGGGCGGGCTCTTCACCGTGAACGTCGCGTCCCCGAGCGACTGGCCGAAGTCCTACGCGTACGGGCACGGGCCGTCGACGCGGTTCATCTGCGAGGAGCTCCCGACGACCGGTCCCTCGTGCACCATCCAGCTCCCGGGCGGGCAAGACCACTTCCGCGACTCGCCGCACTACGACGACCTCTTGAAGCGGTGGCTCGTCAACCAGCCCATCCCGCTCCCCTTCGACATCGATCAGGCAGCCGCGAACGCTGCGGAGACCATCACCGTGTCCGCGACACCTTGAAACCAGGCGCCCCGGGCTGAAAGACTCACCTCGATGGCTATCGATCTCGAACAAGAGCTGGCGGTCGCGGTGTCCGCGGTCCGCAGCGCGGCGAAGGTCTGCCGGAACGTCCAGCGCACCATCGGCGACGTCGCGACCCTATCGAAGGACGACAAGAGCCCGGTGACCGTCGCCGACTTCGCCTCGCAGGCCATCGTCTGCGCGGTCCTGTCGGACCGGTCGGCCATCGGGGCGATCGTCGGCGAAGAGGCGGCGGAGGCGCTGCGCGAACCGGAGGCTGAGCGGGAGCGCAAGCTCGTCGTCGAGCACGTCCGATCCGTCCGCGGCGACGAGACCGACGCAGAGCACACCCTGGCCTGGATCGACAAGGGTGGCTTCGATCCAGCGGGCGCGACCGGGCCCTACTGGACGGTCGACCCGATCGACGGCACGAAGGGGTTCTTGCGCGGCGACCACTACGCGATCGCGCTCGGGTTGATCGACGGCGGCGAGGTCGTGCTCGGCGTGCTCGGCTGCCCGCGCCTCGCCGGGCCAGGGGGCGCGCCGGGGCTCCTGCTGTGCGCCGCGCGCGGCCGAGGCACCGAGGCGCGAGCGCTCTTTTCGAGCACGCCGCCCGCGCGCCGCGCGAAGGTCAACGACCTCCGCAGCGCGTCGGAGGCGCGGTTTTGCGAGTCGGTCGAGGCCAGCCACAGCGACCAGGGCCGCTCGGCGCGCATCGCGGCGCGGCTCGGAATCACCCGCGACCCCTTCCGCCTCGACAGCCAGGCCAAGTACGCAGCGATCGCCGACGGGCTCGCGTCGATCTACCTGCGCCTGCCGACGAGCGCCCACTACCGAGAGAAGATCTGGGACCACGCGGCCGGCTCGATCGTCGTCGAAGAGGCGGGTGGACGCGTGACGGACGTCTTCGGCAAGCGGCTCGACTTCTCGAGAGGCCGCAAGCTCGAGGACAACCGCGGCGTCGTCGCGACCAGCGGCGCCATCCACGACGCCGTCCTCGAGGCGGTCCAGGCGACCCGCCCTCAGACAAGCTGAGCCGTGGGGCCGGTGGTCGAGCTGCTCGTGGACTTCGTCGTCGACGTCGTCGGCGAGGGGATCGTCGAGGGCGTCCGCGCTTGGCGAAGGCGCCGCAAGCGTCCGCCCGACTCCGTCGAGCTCGATCACGCGCCGCCTCCCACCCCACGCGGGCCGTCCACACCCATCCGCGACTGGTCACCGGGCCCGCACTCGATTAGAGACTACGACATGAGGATCATCCACGACGAGGAGCGCTGCGCTCGCCATGGGCTGTGCGTGGGCGCCGCGCCTGAGATTTTCGCGTTCGCGAAGGACGGGAGCTTGAAAGTGCTCCTGCGCGAACCACCCGAGGACCTCCGCGAGGCGGCGGAAGACGCCGCCGATGCGTGTCCGACGCAGGCGATCTCCATCGAAGACTAGACGGCGCATTCGGGCCCTGAGCGGCCCATGGACCGGCTTACGTCCGCGCTCAGTCGCTGCGAGGTACGCAGAGTACCTCTCACTCCCTCGCTTGCGGGCGCGCTCGCTCACTGCACCACTCAGAACCCGAAGCTCGCTGGGCTTGCGACGTGACGGCATGCGCATTCGGGCCCTGAGCGGCCCATTGACCGGCTTACGTCCTCGCTCGCTCACTGCACCACTCAGAACCCGAAGCTCGCTGGGCTTGCGACGTGACGGCACGCCCATTCGGGCCCTGAGCGGCACATTGACCGGCTTACGTCCGCGCTCAGTCGGTGGCGGCTTCGAGCGCTTCAGCCCACGACGCGCGGCGCGTGATCATGGCGCGGTAGGCGATGGCCTTCGCGGGGAGGTCGAAGGTGAGGACGCCGACGAGGCGGTCGTCTCGGCCGTAGAGCACGCAGAAGCGGTCGTCGTCGAGGCCGCCGTGACAGACGTGGCGCGTGTCGGTGGCCCGAAACCGGCCCGCGCCCTGGATCTTGAGCGTGTACTGATCGGACCAAAAGAGCGGCGCCGGCGCGAAGGGCTGGGCCTCGTCCGGGCCGAGGAGCAGCGTCTGGGCGGCGTGCTTGCCCTGCTCGGTCGCGTGCGTCCAGTGCTCGATGCGCATGCGCTCGTCGAAGAGCGGGTTGTACCAGCGCGCGACATCGCCGGCGGCGACGACGTTCGGCGCGCTCGCGCGGCACGTCTCGTCGCACTCGACCCCGTCGCCGACGTCGAGGCCGCTGCCGTCGAGCCACTCGACGTTCGGCACGACGCCGATCCCGACGACGACGACGTCCGCGTCGAGCGAAGCCCCGTCGTCGAGCGCGACCCGCTCGACGCGACCGCCGCGCCCCTCGATCGCCGCGACCCCGGCCCCGCAGCGCACCGTCACGCCCTGCGCCTCGTGCACGGCCGCGAGGCGGCGCCCGAGCTCCGCCCCGAGGCTCTTCGCGAGCGGCGCCTCGAGCGCCTCGACCAGGGTCACGTCGAGGCCGAGCTGCCGGCACGACGCGGCGACCTCCGCACCGATGAAGCCGGCCCCGATGACGACGACCCGCGGGCCTGCCTGTAGCGCGGCGCGGAGGGCGAGCGCGTCCTGCACGGTGCGCAGCGTGAACACGCCCTCGAGCGCCGGCTGCCGAGGCAGCGTCCGGACCCGCGAGCCCGTCGCGATGACGAGGCCGTCGTAGGCGACCGGGGCCGCGCCGTCGAGCTCGACGCGCCCGGCCGCGGGGTCGAGGCCGACGGCCCGCGCGCCGAGCCGCAGGTCGAGGTCGAGCTCCTCGTAAGGCCGACGCCGGAGCCCAATCGCGTCGGGCTCGAGCTCGCCCCGGAGGACCTCCTTCGACAGCGGCGGGCGGTCGTAGGGGAGGGTCGGCTCTGCCCCGATGAGGACGAGCCGGCCCGCATACTTGCGACGGCGGAGCTGCTCGGCCGCGCGCAGGCCCGCGAGCGATGCACCTACGACGACGACCTGCTCCATGCGTCCCTCTCCCGCACCTCGACCGAGCGGCAGCTATACCACGCCGCACGCCGCGCCCCCCACGATTACCGGGCACTTCGTGTAAGAGCGTGTAGGCTTCGGCCATGTCAACCTCCCCCCTCAGGACGCCGTGGGCTGTGCTCGCGGCACTCACGTTCACGCTCGGCGGTTGCGCCGGCAAGACGCCCCCGCCCGAAACCGCTCCGACCGAACACACGGAGCAGACGGCGGAGCAGGCGGCCACGCCCACCCCCGCGGAGACCACCCAGACGCCCGCCGCCGCGCCCGCCGAGGCGCAGCCGAAGGAGCCGGCGCAGCCGACCGCGCCCGCGATCGTCGAGGCCGAGCCCGAGCCGCGGACGCTCTCCCCGAACGCAACCTTTGCCGAGCTCGTCGCGGCCGCCCAGACGCCCGTCTCGCGTGGCTCCTCCGAGGCGTGCATCCTCCGCCGCGCGGACAAGACCGGGCCGTTCCGCCTCGAGGGCGACATCGCGCCGTCCATCCGGCCCCTGCCCGCGCCGGGCAACGACCTCGCCGCGCGCGTGGCGAACGACGAGGGCCCGGTCCGCGTGCTGTCGACGATCGGCCAGTCGGGCAGCGGCGAGCTCACCGTCGCCACCTTCACGCGGGCGCCGGTCAGCTCCTACGACCACGTCCGCGTCGTGATCGTCACCGGCAACCACAGCTACCTGCGCCGCACGGACGCGCCGATGGCGGGACGCTTTTCCCGCCCGCTCAACGACAAGCAGGTCGTCGCGATGCTCAATCGCGGCAAGAGCGCCACGCCGCGCCCGGTGGTCGTGACGGCGTCGGGCGACGTCAAGCTCACCCGCCTCGCGCAGGTGATGGAGCAGATCGACGAGAGCCCGAGCGCGTTCGTCGTCCTCGCGGTCGCGCTGCCCCAGGGGACGGAGCTGCCGAGCCCGCCCCCCGCGCCGAAGGCCGCGCCGCTCTGCCCGGCCGGTCTGCCCGCGCCGTCCATGACCGAGCCGACCGGTCACCTCGACAAGACCGCCACCGACGCGCTCATCAAGGCGGTCAGCGGCGTCGGCCGCATCTGCATCCAGGTCGCCAAGGGACGCGCGACGCTCGGCGGCAACATGACGATCCACGCGCGCATCGCCGCCGACGGGACCATCCCGCTCACGTGCGCGTCGACCGACACCGCGCAGGACCCGAGCCTGCGTGAGTGCGTGCTGCGCGGCCTGCGTGCGCTGCAGCTCACGCCTCCTTCGCCGCCCGGCGTCGTCGACGTGACGGTCCCCGTGCAGCTCCGGCCCGCGCTCGAGAAGCCGCAGCCGGCCGTCTGCCACTGACGCGCGGCGCGGCGGCGCACCGGCGGCGAAGGCCCTCGGCGCGCAACGCCCAGGCGGCGCGCGGTCCTGATGGCCGCGCGCCGCGGGCGGCGCTATCCCATGTACCCATGCGCGAGCCGTCCGAACCGCAGCTCGACTGCCTCGCATGCGGCGCGTGCTGCCGCACCGGCACGGACGGCCGCATCTTGATCCCTCCGGAGGATCTGGTCCGCTGGCGCGCCGCGGGACGCGAGGACCTCGCGCGGGCCGTCCAGCCCGGGCACTTCGGGATGGTCGCGTTCGCGACGACGCCGGACGGCGCGTGCGTGCACCTCGGCACGCCCGACTCGCCGAACGCCTGCCGGATCTACGCCGACCGCGGCACCACCTGCCGCGAGTTCGAGGTCGGCAGCCCGCAGTGCCTCGAGTTTCGGCGCGAGCTCGGCATCGACTGAGCCGCGCCGGCGCGTCGCACCGGGCCGCTCAACTGAACAAGGCGTCGACGTCCGCGCGGGTGAGGCCCTTGAGGGGGCTCCCGTCCGTCGAGAGCACGTTCTCGACGAGCGCGCGCTTCTTCGCGGACAGCGCGAGGATCTTCTCTTCGACGGTGCCCTCCGCGATGAGGCGGTAGACGGTGACGACGCGCTCCTGGCCGATGCGGTGGGCGCGGTCGGTCGCCTGGTCCTCGACGGCCGGGTTCCACCACGGGTCGAAGTGGATGACCGTGTCGGCGCCGGTGAGGTTCAGGCCGGTGCCCCCCGCCTTGAGGGAGATGAGGAAGACCGGGATCTGGTCGTTCTGGTTGAAGCGATCGACGCGCTCGAGTCGATCCTTGGTCGACCCGTCGAGGTACTCGTAGGCGATGCCGTCCTCGTCGAGCGCGCGCCGGATGTGGCCGAGCATCTCGACGAACTGGCTGAACACCAGCACGCGGTGACCGCCCGCGACGGCCTCGCTCAAGACCTCGCGCAACGCGGCGAGCTTGCCGCTGTCGCCGTCGTCGAAGGTCGGCTCCGAGAGCTTCATCAGGCGCGGGTCGCACGCGACCTGCCGCAGGCGCGTCAGCGCGGCGAGGATCTGGATCTGCGCCTTGCTGACGCCCTGCTTTTCGACCTCGCTCAGCACGCTCTTGCGCACCTCGGTGAGCACCTGGCCGTAGAGCGCGCGCTGCGGATCGGTCAGCTCGACGATCATCTCCTGCTCGATCTTCTCGGGCAGGTCCGCGGCGACGTCGGTCTTCAGGCGGCGCAGCACGAAGGGATGGACCGTGCCGCGGAGCCGAGCGGCGGTCGCCTCGTCGCCGCGCTCGATCGGGCGCGCCACCTTCTCCTCGAACGCCTTCAGGCTCCCGAGCAGCCCGGGCGACACGAAGTCGAAGATGCTCCACAGCTCGCTCAGGCGGTTCTCGATGGGGGTGCCGGTGAGCGCGAGGCGCCGCTCGCTCTGCAGGCGCTTGACGGCCCGCGCCGTGTGGCTGACCGGGTTTTTGATGTGCTGCGCCTCGTCGAGGATGACGTACCGGAGGTCGAGCTTCGCGAGGAGCTCCTCGTCGCGTCGCACGAGCGCGTAGCTCGTGAGCACCACGTCGGCGCCATCGAGCGCGTCCTGCCGGTCGTGCCGGTTCGGGCCGTGCCAGATCACGGTCTCGAGCCCCGGCGCGAACTTCGCGATCTCGCGCGCCCAGTTCGGCACGACGGAGGTCGGCGCGACGACGAGGTTGAGCTTGGCGCCGTGCTTGGTCTTCGCCCACTGGAGCAGCGAGATCGTCTGCAGGGTCTTGCCGAGGCCCATGTCGTCCGCGAGGATGCCACCGCTGCCCAGCTCGTGTAGGAGCACGAGCCACGAGAAGCCCTGCTTTTGGTACGGCCGGAGCGTGGCGCGAACGCCCCGCGGCTTCGGGATCTGCGGGACCTCCGCGATCTCGCCGAGCTGGTCGAAGAGCTGCTTCGCCGACGGGCTCACCTCCGCGTCACCGACGACGCGGACCAG
>JAGQJE010000285.1 GCA_020430775.1 Myxococcales bacterium | reverse complement strand
TCAGCCGCGGGCGGCGCGGGCTCCGCAGGCGCAGGCGCGGGCTCCGCAGGCGCAGGCGCAGCCGCGGTCTCAGGCCGGGAGGCTGGCGTGGAAGCTGGCGAGGCGGTGAGGCTGGCGTCGGCCTCCTGCCCGGTCGCGGAAGGATCCTGCTCCCGCCGCTTCGCCGGGCCGACGGGCGCGCGGATCTCGTCGGCCGTCCGCTGCAGCTCTTCACGCAGCTCGCGCACGCCGAGCGGGTCGCGGACCTCCTCGTCGCGCATCCAGTCGTCGATCCCCACCGTCTGCCGCAGGTCGCGCATGGTGCTGCGGAACTCGCGGATCCCCTTGCCGAGCGCCCGCATGAGCTTTGGCATGCGATCCGGTCCTACCGCCAGCAGCAGGACGATGACCACGACGGCCAGCTCCCCGAAACCGATGCCGAACACGGGGCAAGCATGAGCACCGACCCCGCGCACGGGCAAGCGGAAAGGCCGGAGCGTCGGCACGCGGCGGGCGGCGCGTCGGCGCGATTAGGGCGCCGGCGTCGCGACGCGCAGCGCCTGCAAGCGCACGCTCGCTGCCTGCCCGAGCGTCGGGTCGGTCCGCAGCGCCTCGAGCGCTCGCGTCGCCCGCTCGAGGTCGCCCTCCATGCCCCGGGCGATCGCCCGGACGAGGCGCGCGCCGGCGTGATCGGGCGCGCGCCGCAGCACCTCGGCGACCCGCGCTCGCGCGGACCGGTGTCGCCCGAGGCGTAGCTCCACGTAGGCCAGGGTCACCGCCGCGTCGTCGTCGTCTGGCCGCAGCGCGCTCAGACGCAGGAGCTGCGCCCGCGCGCCTTCGAGGTCGCCCGTGAGGATGAGCGCTCGCGCGAGGTTCTGGCGCGCGTCGACGAAGCCCGGATCGATCGCGAGCGCCTGTCGGTAGTGCGCCATGGCCCCCGCCGGCCGGCCACGGCGCTCCGCGACGACGCCGAGGTCGACCCACGCAGCGGCGAGATCCGGGTTGAGCGCGAGCGCGTAGCGCAGCGCGCGCTCGGCCTCGTCCAGACGGCCACGAGCGAGCGCGACCAGGCCGAGGTTCACGTGCGCGTCGGCGAAGCGTGGCTGGTACTCGAGCGCGAGGCGAAAGCGCGCCTCGGCCTCGTCGAGCCTCCCGAGCGCGAGCAGGTCAGCCCCTCGTGCGTCCTGAACGACCGCCTCCGAGGGGAGCTGGCCCGTCGCGCAGCCACAGAGCGGCACGAGGACGGCGGCACACACCGCGAGCAAGACGTGGGGGCGAGCGATTCGCTTCGGTCGAGGCATGGCGCCTCATCGGGCGAACGCTCCGGTCGGTTGCGAAGAAAAATTCCCGCGACGAACAGGCGCTTCGGGCCGGCGGGGCGCGCCAAGATCGTGTACCCTCGTTCGCCCATGACCACCCAGACGCTCCCCCTCCTCCGCGACCACATCCCCTCTCTCTACGCAAAGGCGATCGCCCTGCTCCGCCAGAAGGCAGCCGCCGGCGACCCGGGCGCCAAGGCCGCGCTCGCCGACATCGAGGCCGTCGATGGCTCTGCGCGGGTGCGCCTGACCGGCGAGGGCGAGCTCTACGTCTCGGCGCGACGCGGCGCGGTCACCGTCGCTGACACGGCGGGCGAGATCCCCGTGAAGGTCGCGCTCGAGGTGCCTCCGCAGGCGGTCGGGCTCGTCCTCGGCGAGGCCTTGAAGGACGGCGCCCTCGACGAGGCGGCGGCTGCGCAGAGCGTCCCGCCCATCGCGTCGAAGCGCTTCGAGGACGCCCTCGCCGGCCGCCCCCTGACCTGCCACATCAAGGTGCGCGGCGTCCCGGAGCTCGGCGACGTGCCCGTCAAACTTGGCTTCAACGTGACCGAGCCGCCCGAGACCCCGGGGTTCACCTGCGAGATCGCGTACGCCGACCTCGAGGCCGCCCGCGACGGAAAGACCACGCCGCAGGAGCTCTTCCTCGGCGGCAAGCTCAAGATGGGCGGGGACTACAGCCTCGCGCTGCAGCTCGCGATGCAGCTCATGCAGCCGCCCGCGCAGGCGTAGCTGCGCCGCGCGATGCCGCCCGATCCGCTCGCGGTCCTCGAGACCGTCTTCGGCTACCACGCCTTCCGCGGCCAGCAGCGCGAGATCATCGACCACGTCCTCGGCGGCGGGGATGCGCTCGTGCTCATGCCGACCGGGGGCGGCAAGTCGCTCTGCTATCAGGTCCCCGCCCTGTGCCGACCGGGCGTCGGCGTGGTGGTCTCGCCGCTCATCGCGCTGATGCAGGACCAGGTGGCAGCGCTCGAGCGCTCCGGCGTGCGGGCCGCCGCCCTGCACTCGAACCTGCCGCGCGAGCAAGCGCGGGCGACCGAGCGCGCCGTCGCCCGCGGCGAGCTGGACCTCCTCTACGTCGCGCCCGAGCGCCTGCTCGGCGAGTGGACGCTGGGGCTGCTCGACCGCGCGCCGCTCGCGCTCTTCGCGATCGACGAGGCGCACTGCGTCTCGTCCTGGGGCCACGACTTCCGCCCGGAGTACCTCGGCCTGCGCGTGCTGGGCGACCGGTATCCCGGCGTGCCGCGCGTCGCCCTGACCGCCACCGCGGACGACCCCACGCGGCGGGACATCGTCGAGCGTCTCGGGCTGCACGCGCCGCGAGCGTTCATCTCGAGCTTCGACCGGCCGAACATCCGCTACCGAGTCCAGCCCAAGCAGAACCCCACCCAGCAGCTCCTGCGCTTCCTCGCCGCGGAGCACGGCGGGCCCGGCGCGCACGACGCCGGGATCATCTACTGCATGAGCCGCGCGAAGACCGAGACGGTCGCCGAGCGCCTGCGGGCGGAGGGCTACGAGGCGCTCGCCTACCACGCCGGGCTGCCGGCCGACGCGCGCACCGAGCGCCTCGCGCGCTTCGTCGAGGACGACGGCGTCATCGTCGTCGCGACCATCGCGTTCGGCATGGGCATCGACAAACCCGACGTCCGCTTCGTCGCCCACCTCGACCTGCCGCGCAGCCTCGAGGCGTACTACCAGGAGACCGGCCGCGCGGGGCGGGACGGGCTGCCGTCGAACGCGTGGATGGTCTACGGCCTGAACGACGTCGCCAAGGTCCGCTCCTTCGTCGAGCAGAGCAGCGCCCCGGACGCGCAGAAGCACATCGAGCGCGGCAAGCTCGACGCGCTGCTCGGCTACTGCGAGACGACGCGGTGCCGCCGGGCGGTGCTGCTCGAGTACTTCGGGGAGACGCTCCAAGGCGCGTGCGGCGGCTGCGACACCTGCGAGACGCCGGTGAAGACCTTCGACGGGACCGAGCTCGCCCGAAAGGCGCTCTCGTGCATGTACCGAACCGGTCAGCGCTTCGGGGCGAGCCACGTCATCGACGTGCTCCGCGGCGTGCCGAGCGACCGCGTCCGCAGCCTCCGCCACGACTCCCTGTCGACCTTCGGCATCGGCGCCGCGTGCTCAGTCGCCGAGTGGCGCTCCGTGTTCCGGCAGCTCGTGGCGTTCGGGCTCGTGCACGTCGACCTCGACGCGCACGGATCGCTCAAGCTGACCGAGCGGGCACGCCCGGTGCTCCGCGGCGAAGCGACCCTCTCGCTGCGGTCCGCGCCCGCGCGCGCTCGGCGCGGCGAGACGGGGCGCAAACGCCTCGCGGCCGCCGCGTTCGACGACCCGAGCGACGCGGCGCTCTTCGCCGCGCTCCGAGACCGGCGGCGCGCGCTGGCCAAGGAGCAGGGGGTGCCGCCCTACGTCGTCCTGCACGACGCCACGCTCGCCGAGATCGTCCGGAGGCGCCCGGCGAGCCGCGACGCCCTCGCCGCCGTGTCGGGCATCGGGGCGGTCAAGCTCGAGCGCTACGGCGAGGCCGTCCTGGCGGTCGTCCGGGGCGAGGCGCTCGCGTCCGGCTGAGCGGCCGCTCCGGCGATGTCGCCAGGTCGGTGCGCGCGGCGGAGACAGAAGAGCCCGAGGCCGAGGCCCCGGGCTCTTCGTGTGGTCGGTCGTAGCGGTGCGACGTCGGGGCGAGAAGGGAGAGGAGAGGAGAGGGAGGAGAGAGAGAGGAGGGGAGATGTTGGGAGCCTGGCGCGACCTCGCGTGGACCTCAGCGACTCAACGATTGGAATGTACGGTCACACAGGATTTTTGCAAGGTCCAATTCCCAGTTTTTTTATCGACAGCGTCTTTTTCTCGGGGAACGCGCGTTGGGGCGGCCTCCATCAGGCGCTCAGGAGCACGAGCTGGAGCACGGGGCGGCCTTCCTCCGCGGAGCGCTCGAGGTCGACCCGGGCCTCGAAGCGCCAGTCGAGGTCACCCGCCGGGTCGACGAGGACCTGCCGGAGCGACCAGCGCGCCGCGCCCCGCTCGATGGTGACGTGCCGCGTGCCGCGCGCCTCCGGATCGAGCCGCAGCGCCTCGTGCGCCTCCCAGTACGGGGCCATCGCCGCGGCGAAGCGCGCCGCGTCCCACGCCGGCTCGTCGGGGAGCGCCTCGACCTGCTCCGCCGCGGCCTCGTAGTCCTTCGCGGCGAGCGCCCGCAGCAGCCGCCACGACGCGTTCCGCACCATGACGGTGAAGGCCTTGACGTTGCGCGTCACGTCCGGGCGCTCGGGCTCCGGCGGCTCCTCGTCGAGGCTCGCCGGCGCGCTCGCCGCGGCGTCCGGATCTCGGAGCTTCTCCCACTCCTCGATGAGGCTCGCGTCGACCTGGCGCACCGTCTCGCCGAGCCACTCCGTGAGATCGTAGAGCGCGTCGGTCTTGGCGCCCTCCGGGACGGTCTGCACGAGCGCCTTGAACGCGTCGGTCAGGTACCGGAGCAGCACCCCCTCGGAGCGCTGCAGGCCGTACTCTTTGACGTACTGCCGAAAGTCCGCGCCCTGCTCGTACATGTCCCGCGCGACCGACTTGGGCTTCAGGCCGTCCGAGCCGACCCACGGGTGCCGCTCCTGAAAGGCCGCGAAGGTCCCCCAGAGCAGCTCGAGGTTCGGCTTCGGCCGGTCGATCTTCTCGAGCTCGGCCATGCGCTCGTCGTACTCGAGCCCCTCGGCCTTCATCGCCGCGAGCGCGCGCGTCTTCGCGAGGTCGACCTGTTTGTAGAGCACCGCGCCCGGGTCTTCGAGGGTCGCCTCGACGAAGGTCACGACGTCGAGCGGGTAGTCGACCGCGTCGATGTCGAGCGTGCCGATCGCCTCGACCGCGTAGAGCGAGAGCGCGTTGTGCAGCGAGAAGTCCTCCTGCAGGTCGGCGTTCACGACGGCGCCGTCCGGCGTCAGCTCGACGATGCCGGCGCCTATCAGCGAGCGCAGCAGCGAGATGGCGTGGCGGGCGTGGTTGCGCCGGGCGTGCGGGGTCTCCTGGACGCCGCGGAGCAGCCCCTTCATCGCGACGCAACCTTCGCCGCCGGGGCGCATCAGCACGTTCAGCAGCATCGAGTGCGAGACGTGGAAGCGGGAGACGAGGCGCTCGGGCTCCGACGTCTGCAGGCGCTCGAAGGTCTCGGCGTCCCAGTGGGCGTAGCCGCGCTCGGGCGGCTTCTTGAGCCGGAGCTTGCGCATGCGCTTCGGGTCACCTTCGGCCTTCTGCTGGGCGACGCGGTTTTCGATGATGTGCTCGGGCGCCTGCGCGACCACGCTGCCGCGCTCGTCGAAGCCCTTGCGCCCCGCGCGGCCGGCGATCTGCTTGAAATCCCGGACGGTGAGCACGCGGGTCTTCTCGCCGTCGTACTTGCAGAGCTTCGTGAAGAGCACGGTGCGGATCGGGACGTTCACCCCCACGCCGAGCGTGTCCGTGCCGCAGATGAGCCGGAGGTGCCCGCGCTGCGCGAGGCGCTCGACCAGGCGGCGGTACTTCGGCAGCAGGCCCGCGTGGTGCACACCGACGCCGTGCTTCAGGTAGCGCGAGAGATCCTTACCGAAAAGCGTATCGAAGCGGAAGCCGTACAGCTCGCGCGCGATGGCGTGCTTTTGGTCCTTCGACAGGAAGTCGACGCTCATGAGGTCCTGGGCGTGCTCGACGGCCGACCGCTGCGTGAAGTGCACGACGTACACCGGCGTCTTGCCCGCCTCGAGCAGGTCCGCGATCGTCTCGTGCAGAGGCGTCTCGCGGTACTCGAAGTCGAGCGGCACGGGGCGCTCGTCCGACCGCACGAGCCGGGCGGGCGCGCCGGTCCGCTCGGCCAGCTCGCGCTCGAACACCGACGTGTCGCCGAGCGTCGCGCTCATGAGCAGAAAGCGCGCCTGCGGCAGCTCGAGCAGCGGCACCTGCCACGCCACGCCCCGGTCGCGATCCGAGTAGTAGTGGAACTCGTCGATCACGACGTAGTCGACGTCGGCCCGGTCGCCCTCTCGCAGCGCGAGGTTCGAGAGGACCTCGGCGGTGCAGCAGATGATCGGCGCGTCGCGGTTCACCGTCGCGTCGCCGGTCATCATCCCGACGCGGTCCGGCCCGAGGCTCCGGCACAGGTCGAAGAACTTCTCCGAGACGAGCGCCTTGATGGGCGCCGTGTAGAACGCGCGGCGACCCTCCGCGAGAGCCATGAAGTGCACCGCGAGCGCCACGAGCGACTTGCCCGAGCCGGTGGGCGTGTTGAGGATGACGTTGTGGCCCTCGAAGAGCTCGAGGATCGCCTCCTCCTGCGCCGGATAGAGCGTGAGGCCCCGCTCGGCGGCGTAGTCGAGGAAGCCCTCGAGGAGCGCGTCGTCGGTCACCTCGCCGGGAGGCGGCAGGTGGTCGTAGAGCGCAGCGATCGCTTCGTCGGTCAACCGTCCTCCTCTCGGGAGCGCACAGCCCGGCGCCCCGCGGCCGGCGACCATAGCACCCGCGGCCGCGGCTCCGGATGGCCTGCCATCGAGTCGGCGAGCGGCGCTGCCGCCTACCCGCCCCTCGCCTCACGCGGATGCAGCGCGCGGTGGCCGGGCGGCGTGGCCTTGCCTAGTCTCGGCGGGCGTTCACTTGGCTCCAGAGACAAGTTCAGCAACGCTGGATCATTGAAGCCGTGCCACCCTCATATTCATGACCGAAATCAGCGCCTTCTGCGCGCTTCGCGTCTATGCGCGCCAAAGGGCTGACTCTATGGTGTGTGCTCCATGCACACCGATCGCCCATTATGCACGGGGCCGCGATGCTCGCTCACCCGTGCGGTCCCTGTCAACTCTTTTGCAGGCGGCCTCCGCCAGGCGGGGGGTCCGCGCGCGCGGCTCGCGGCGTGCGCGCTGCTGCTCATCGCGGCCCTCACCGCCGCGGGCTGTGAGGGCCCGGGGCGCCCGACGCTCACGGAGGGCCCTGGCCTCGACGCAGGGGTCGGCGCCGCCGGCGATGCGCCGCCCACCTGGCCCTCCGGGGCCGCGCTCGTTGTGGACGAGGTCGGCGCGCGCACGGTGCTGCTGCGCTTCCCGCCGGCCCAAGACGACCACGGCATCACGGGCTACCGCGTGTACCGAGACGGCGTGCTCTGGCAGGAGGCCCCGGCCCCCGAGGCGACCCGCGCGGCGCACGCGGCCGACACGCTCGCGAACGGCGTCGTCGTCCGCGTGAAAGGCCTCACCCGCGACGCGGCTTGCGACCTCGCCGTCGAGGCCGTCGACACCGCGGATCAGGTCACGGCAGACCGCCTCGGCGCCGCGGTGCGAACCAAGTCACGCCCGACGCTCAGCCTCGCCGCCCAGGACGCCGCGCTCGGGTCGGGCGTCCCTCCCTTCTCGGCAGAGTGGGGCTTCGTCGCCGACGGGCCGGACCCGGTGCAGTTCGACGTCGCAGAGGGGGCGCTCGTCCCGAGGCGCGCGAGCCACCTCTTCGGCGCCGTGCGCACGAGCGGCGCCGGCGGCGGGCTGGCTGACGTGCGGGTCGAGGTGCTCGCCGCGCCGGAGCTCGGCTACACACTCACCGACGCGAGCGGCCGCTTCGACCTGCTGGTCAACGGCGGCGGGTGGGTCGTCGTGCGTTTCACCAAGGCGGGCTACCCCGAGGTCCAGCGCCGCATCCACACGCGCTGGCACGTGAGCCGGTTCGTCTCCGCGGTCGCGCTGACGCCGCTCGACGCGGAGGCGAGTGAGGTGCACCTGGACGGAGGCGCCGCGGGGGTCGAGGTCGCCCGCGGCTCGGTGACGCACGACGGGGACGGCGCGCGCCGCGCGACGGTGCTCTTCGCGCCCCGTACCGAGGGGACGATGCACCTGCGCGACGGCTCTACGCGGCCGCTGCCTCGGGCGGTCCACGTCCGCGCGACGGAGCTGACGGTCGGTGCGGACGGCGGCGACGCCATGCCGGGCGACCTTCCCGCCCACGTCGGCTACAGCTACGCCGTCGAGCTCGGCGCGGACGAGGCCGACGCAGCAGGGGCGACCGACGTGACCCTGAGCGAGCCGGCGTCGGTCTACGTCGAGAGCTTCGTCGGTGCGCCGGTCGGCGCCGTGGTCCCAGTCGGCCGCTACGACCGAGCGCTCGGCGTGTGGGTGCCGACCGCCGACGGGATCGTCCTCGAGATCGCCGGCGTCGACGCCGACGGGCGCGCCGAGCTCGACCTCGACGGCGACGGCGTGGCCGAGGACGCCGCGGAGCTCGCGCGGTTTGGCTTCACGAGCGACGAGCTCGAGCGGGTGGCGACGCTCTACGAGCGAGGGCGGACGCTCGTCCGAATGCCGATCGAGCGCCTCGCGCCGTACGCCTGGGGCTTCGGACGCGGGCGCGAAGACGGGCGCGCCACCGAGCCGCTCGCCGCCGGCGACGAGATGAACGTCGAGGACTCGACGTGCGGCGAGGACCTCAGCGTGCCGTGCGAGACCAAGACCCGCGGCGCGGACTTCGCCGTCGCTGGGAGCGCGGCGCGCCTGCACGCGGCGGGGCCGATGGCGACGAGGGCGGACGACCCGCTCTACGCGCGCTTTCGGGCCGAGCACCTCGTGTCGACCGGCGACGAGGCGCGGCCGCGCGACGCATTGCGCGAGCGGCGCGTCACGCTCGACGTCGCCGGCCGCCGCTTCTGTTCAGTGTGGCGCAGCGACCTGCCGAACGGCGGACCGGTCAACCCGGCCGATGAAGGCTGCGACGGCGCGCTCGAGCTGAGCGAAGCAGACGGCTGGCGCTACGCCTCGACGCGCTGGGACGGGCGCGACGCGGCCGGACGCGTGGTCGACGCGCCGGTGAGGGCCTACGCGCGGACGTGCCTGAGCTACGCATCGACCGAAGCCCGCGCCGAGACGCTGCCCGAGCTCGACGCGACCGGCGACGAGGCCTACGTGCCGGCGCCGTTCGCTTCGTTCGCCGTCTGGAGCGCGGCGACCGACTCAGAGTTCGCTCTCGACCGCGAGGGCGCCGTCTACACGGTCTGCGACGACCAAGAGGTCCGGCTCGGCGCGTGGCGCGGGGGTGAGCAGGGCCTGCTCGGCCTCACGGTGGCGGGCAGCGGCGCGTACGACGCGCGGGCGCACACGCTGTACCGCGCGGACGGATCGGTGACGCGGCTCGGCGACGGCGTCATCGAGCGCGCCGCGCAGGTCGGCGCGGCAGGGGACGCGCTCGACGACGGCACGCCGCTCATCGACGCCGAGGGCGACATGACCGGCGCGACGGTAGGCCCGGACGGCACGATCTACGTGGCGTTCTCGCGCCCCTACCCGGACCCGTCGGCCCCCTCGCACCAGGCGGCCGGAGGCGCGATCTACCGCGTCGACCCGGAGACAGCCACGCTGCAGCGCGTCGCCGGCGGCGCCTTCGTGCCGGCCGAGCCGCCGGACGGCACCACGTGCAGCCTCTTCCGATGCGCGCGGTACGACGACCAGGGCGCGCCGGCAGCCTCGACCGCCATCCCGGTCGCGACCGCGCTCACGCTCTCGCCCGACGGCGAGCTCTACTTCGCCGACGGCGTGCGAGGGGTCGTCTGGAAGATCGATGACGTGGGCCGCCTTCAGCGCGTCGCCGGCGTGCAGAACTTCGCGCACGCGACCGGCGAGGCGTTTCACCGCGCCTACGAGACCGACGCGGGTATCGGCGACGTCGTCCCTGGCGACCCGGACAGCGGCGACCCGCTGAAGGCGCACTTCGGGAACGTCTCGGACCTCGCGTTTGCGCCGGACGGCGTGCTGTACATCGCGGACATGCACCACTCGCGGATCCGCTACATCAACCACGACGGCCGCATCCGGACGCTCCTGCGCTACCGAGCCGTCGACAGCCCGGTTCGGGTCGTCGTCACCCACGACGGCGCCGTCGCCGAGCGCAGCCTGTACGACTACCACCGCGTCCTCTTCAAAGTGGTCGAGCCCGACGGCTGGACGCGACCCGTCATGACGCTCCCGTTCGCTGGCTCCGCGAGCCCCGGCGGCTACGAAGGCGACGGCTACACCACGGCACACTACGCGAGCTCCCCCGATCACTGGGGCGCGTCGGGCCTCGGCCTCGACCCGAGCGGGCGGCTGCTCTTCATGTGGACCGGTCGCCTCATCCGTATGGAGAACGGCGAGCGCCTCTTCGCCATCGCGGGCAACGGCGACGAGTGCACCTGGAGCGACTTCGTCGATGGCCCGGCCACCGCAGGGTGCATGGCGAGCAACAGCGGCCAGGTCGAGGCGGCGCCCGACGGCTCGGTGTACCTCCTCGCGAGCGACGGGCCCTACACGCTCACGGCGGACGCTCCGTCGCGCAGCCTGTACAGGTGGCTCCCCTCCGCCGCGGACGCGGGCACGCGACCGCACAGCGAGGCGCAAACTACACGAGTCACGGACGCGGGCCGAGGCGTACGCTACGACGTCGACGCGCGCGGCCGCACGCTCGCCCGCTTCGCGCTCGACGGCGACGCGGTCGAGGCGCGCTTCCGGTACGACGACGACGGAGAGCTCGAGGCCATCGTCGGCGCGGACGGAGGCGAGACGCGCGTCGAACGGAGCCCCGACGGCCGCGAGGTCGCCCTCGTCGCGCCGTCGGGCGAGCGGACGACCCTCTACGACGACGACGGCGACGGGCGGGCGGACAGGCTCGTCGACGCGGCCGGAGACACCACGCCGCTCGCCCCGTAGCAGCCCGACGGGCGGCTCGCGCGGCGCGCTTTGCTTGCGCTCGCCGAGAGGCTGCGCGTAGCGTCCGCCCATGCCTCGTCTCGTCGCGCAGGCGCTGCCCGCCCTCGTCGTCTGTCTTTCGCTCTGCGCGGGCTGCGTGTTCCAAAACCTCAGCCCGACCGAGCGGCTGAAGGACGCTGTCTACGGGCTCAACAGCGAGACGCGGTGGGGGCGGATGGATCTCGCCATTCAGCGGGTCGTCCCCGCGTACCGCGCGGAGTTCGAGGCGACGCACAGCCGCTGGGGCAAGTCGATCCGCATCGCCGACGTCGACATCACCAACGTCGAGACCGCCGGCGAGGACAACGAGTCGGCCGTGTCGTATGTGTCGATACGCTGGTACGACGCGCGGACGCTGTTGATGTCGGACACGGTGGTCGCCCAGACCTGGAAGAAGGTCAAAGGCACCTACGGCCTCACCGGCGAGGCCGTCCGGAGCGGCTCGCCCGCCCTGCTCCAGACGCCGCCGACCCCGGGGGGCGCGACCAGCGCCGGCGGGGAGGCACCGGCGGGCGCCGAGACGATCGACGACGGCTCGTAGCTGGCTGCACCGGTGGCGTCGCCGGGCTTGCCCGCGCCGCCGGCAGGGGTACCGTCGCCCCCATGGCCGCCGGCCCGAAGCTCCGCGCGCACGCGCTCCCACGCCCGTTTCGCATCGTGCTCGTCGAGCCGGAGATCCCGCCGAACACCGGCGCCGCCGCGCGGACCGCCGCCGCCACACAGAGCGCGCTGCACCTCGTCGGCAAGCTCGGCTTTCGAATCGACGCGCACGCCGTGCGGCGGGCCGGGCTCGACTACTGGCCGCTCGTCGACCTGCACCAGCACGCCACGCTCGAGGACTTCACGACCGCCCACCCGGACGCGCGCCTGCACCTCTTCGCCTCGGCGGCGACGCGGAGCTACCTCGACGCGGACTTCGCCCCGGGCGACGCGCTCGTCTTCGGCAAGGAGTCGGTCGGGCTGTCGCCGGCGCTGCTCGACGCCTACCCGGAGCGCGTCTGGTCGATCCCCACGCTTGGCGCGGTGCGCAGCCTGAACCTGAGCAACGCCGTCGCTGTCGCCACCTTCGAGGCGCTTCGCAAGGTCGGCGCGCTCGACGCGACCTTCCTCGGCTAGACGCCACGCGGCGGGCACCGGGCCCGTGAACGCTCGTTCACAAGTACGGTGTCCACCCGGCAACGGCTCGCTCGAACGAGCGCGCGTATAATGATGTCGCACGCGTGAATCCGCCCGGGAGAAGCCGCGTCCACTGGCAGACATGGGTCCTGGCGCGCTTTTCGCTTGCACTCACTCCGCACCGCGGCGACCGCGGCGCGCGCCGACCCACGCTGGAGCCCTCTTCGATGCGCCGAACCGCCTTACCGCTCTTTGCCGTCCTCTTCGCTGCCAGCCTCTCGGGCTGCCCCATCTGGAACGACTCGGACACAGTGGGCGCCGTCACGTGCGCCACCGACGGCGACTGCCCGCGACGCGCCGTATGCGGCGCGCGTGGCGTCTGCGTGCCCGCCTCCGGGGGTCAGGGCGTCGCTTGCACCCGCGACGGCGACTGCCCGGCCGGGCAGGACTGCGACGCGCGACGGGGGGAGTGCGTCGGGGAGTCGGCGAGCTGCGAGGTTCACGGCGACTGTGCGGCGGGTGAGGCTTGTGCCGAGGGCGTCTGCACACCGGCGCGCACGTGCACGAGCCCGGGTGGCGACTGCGGGGGCACGACGTGCGGCACCGACCCCTGCCTGTGCGACTTCCGCGGCGTGTGCGTGCCCCGCGCCGGCGCGTGCGTCGTGGACGCGAACTGCGGCCCGACCGGGGTCTGCCTGGGCGGCGTGTGCCGGACGCCAGGAGAGGTGTGTCAGCTCACCTACCAGTGCGCGACGGGTGAGGTCTGCCTCGACTCGCGCTGCACCCGCGCATGCGACGGCAGCGCCGCGAGCCGCTGCGGCCCTGGGGCAACGTGCGAGGGCGGGTACTGCCGGCCGAGCACGGACGAGTGCGCGTCGACCGCAGACTGCGACGCAGACGCACGCTGCGTCGGGGGCGCTTGCCTCGCTCCGTGCGGAGGGACGCGGGCGTGCGCGAGCGCGACGACCTATTGCGCTGCAGACGGGTTCTGCCACCCGGACTTCCGGCCGACGCCGGTGTGCTCCGGCGACGGGGATTGCCGCGGCACCTCGACCTGCGTGAACGGGGCCTGCCGCGTGCCCTGTGACCACACCGATCCGGACGCGAGCCAGACCTGCCGCTCGAACGACTTCCAGCTCACCGTCTGTGGCATGGACGACCTCTGCTACACCTCGAACGAGACGCGCCCCGGCGAGGCCGAGTGCGCGCGGCCGAGCGACTGCCAAGACGGCGCGAGCTGCCTCGACGGGCGCTGCGTCGAGTAGCTGCGAGCCGTCCGACCCGGCACCCGGAACCATCGCCCCTCCCAGATTAGACCCAGCGCCCGCGCTCGAGGCAGCCGGCCCTCCGGGGGTACGCCGACCCTCTCGGGGCGAGGCAGCCGGTCCTCCGAGGGTACGTCGACTCTCTCGCCGACTCTCTCGGCGCGATCGGGGCCGTGGCGCCGCGTTCGCCTCGTGGCCGGGCTGGGTGGAGCGGGTTCTGGCCGCCCTGGTCGGCCGATCGCGGGCCGGTCAGCGGGCGGCGCGCCGATCTGGGGCGCTCCCGGCGCGCCGCGGACGCAGCGGTGCGGACCGCCGGTCGTCGGGGGGCGGGCGGGGGCGCGGGCGCTG
>JAGQJE010000284.1 GCA_020430775.1 Myxococcales bacterium | reverse complement strand
GGTCGCGCCGGGGATGCACATACGGGGGTCAGACATACCCACTCATCGACCCCGCCACCGCCCCGTTGCGCCGAATCCGCCCCCGGAGCGATTTTTTGACCTTCGCGCCACACAGGAAAGATCCACCACCGCGCCGCCGCCCCGAGCGAATCTACCCTCGGAGGGATTTAAACCTCACGGTTCGGCGAGGGCGGAAAGATCCACGGCTACGCCGCGACAGGGCGAATGTACCCTCGGAGGGATTTAAACCTCGGCGTTGGGCGAGGGTGGAAAAATTCAGTGAGCGGCTGCGGGGACGTGGGCCGAGCGGCGGGATGCGGCGTTCGCGACCCGCACGGTGCTGAGCCCCGCCCCGGGGAACGAAGCGCGCCCGCGTGCGCCAAGGTCGCCCTCAGGCACGCCAATCGACTATCGTGGCGCTCAGAGTGACCATGCATAGACCTTCCCGTCTCCGCTACGCCAGGGCGGCCGCCGCCCTCACCGTCCTCCTCGGCCTCGCGCTCGCCTACGGGCCACGCGCGCTCGCGTTCGTGTCGCAGGTCACGGGCGAGGTGATGCCCATCGGCTCGGACGTCCAGGAGTGCCTCGACATCCCGCGCTTTCCGGGCGGGACGCCCCCGAACCCGGAGGCCGGCGAGAGCACGCCCGGCGCGGTGAGCGCGGTCGACGACGCGTCGACAAAGCCGACGGTCTTCCGCCCCGTCGAGGACCCGCCCGGCTCGGGCAAGTATCCGATCTCTGTGCGCGTGCTCTCGGAGCAGGCGGAGTACCGCGACATCTTCGGGTACTACTGGACCGACCAGGACCCCACCGACTCGCTCAACCTGCACCTGCTCCTCGACTGCCGCCCGCCGGACCCCAACTTCTCGCAGTGCGCATGCGACAGCGCGAACCCGAGCGCCTGCGACCCGCGGAGCTGGCGCCTGAACGACGGATCGCCCCGCGCGTGGACCCGCACCATCGACTTCGCGCAAGAGCCCGGGTTCAGCCCGGGCCGCGGAATCTCGTTCTTCATCCGGACCCCGGAGCTCATCAACCCGCCCGACCCCAACGACGGCCTGAGCTATGACCACTGCGGCCCCGCCACGCCCGCGAACCCGGCCCCGCTCGCGACCTCCGGCGGCCACCGCACGTACTACACGGACAGCACGCTCAACGACGACGGCGACTACGTCCACTACCTCGTCTACCGCAGCGCGACGCGCACCAACACTTTCTACTTCGGCTTCGAGGACCTGTTCCGAGGTGGCGACAACGACTTCTCGGACTACTTCGTGCGGGTCACGGGCCTCGTCCCCTTCTGCACGGCGCAGCCCGAGACGTGCAACGGGGAGGACGACGACTGCGATGGGCAGGTCGACGAGGGCGTGACGCAGGCCTGCTCGACGCTCTGCGGCAACGGCACTCGCGCCTGCGTCGCGGGGAACTTCGGCGCGTGCAGCGCGCGCGAGCCGAGCCCTGAGACGTGCAACGGCGAGGACGACAATTGCAACGGCCAGGTCGATGAGGGCCTGACCCAGGCGTGCTCGAGCGAGTGCGGCCCCGGCACGGCCATCTGCATCGACGGACAGTTCACCAACTGCAACGCCCCGACCCCCGGCATCGAGGTGTGCAACGGCAAAGATGACGACTGCGACGGTCGCGTCGACGAGGGCCTGACCCGCGCGTGCACCTCGGCGTGCGGCAGCGGTGTCGAGACCTGCGTGGACGGCGGCTACACGGGCTGCACCGCCCCGGTACCCGCTGCCGAGACCTGCAACGGCAAGGACGACGACTGCAACGGCCTCGTCGACGATGGCCTCACCCGCGCCTGTGACTCCGCCTGTGGCGCGGGCACCGAGACGTGCATCAGTGGGGGTTGGGTCGGGTGCACCGCACCGAAGCCTCGCCCCGAGGTCTGCAACGGCAAGGACGACGACTGCAACGGCGCGGTCGACGACGGCCTGACCCGCGGCTGCGCGACCGCGTGCGGCACGGGCACCGAGACGTGCAACGCCGGCACCTGGGAGGGGTGCACGGCCCCCGCGCCACAGCCGGAGGTCTGCAACAACGTCGACGATGACTGCAACGGCATCATCGACGACGGCAACCCCGGCGGGGGCGCCGGCTGCTTCCCGACGAGCGACGGGTTCATGGTCATCGACCCCTCCGCCCCACCCGACCCGAACGTCTGCACCCCGGGCACCGTGCTCTGCGTGGGCGGGGCGCTGACCTGCCGCGGTGCCTCCGCGACGAACCGCGAGGTCTGCAACTGCATCGACGACGACTGCGATGGCCAGGTCGACGAGGACGCCGACGGCTCGCTGTGCGGCGCGGGCGAGTGCGTCTCCTGCGCGTGCGCGAGCCCCTGCAAGACCGGCGAGTTCGCGTGCCCGCCGGGGCAGCAGTGCGACCGCAGCTACGCGGACCCGAGCGCGGGCCGCCTCGGGCTCTGCCTCCCGGGCAAGTGCGCGCACGTGAGCTGCGGCGCCTCAGAGGTCTGCGACCCGGACACCGGGAAGTGCCGCGACCTGTGCGAGAGCGTGACCTGCCGCGCGGGCGACACGTGCGTCCGCGGGCGGTGCGTGGAGGACAACTGCTACGGCCTCGGCTGCGACGCCGGCGAGCGCTGCGCCGACGGGTCGTGTGAGCCGGACCCCTGCCTCGGTGTGCAGTGCGCCGCCGGCACGTTCTGCCGGGACGGCGCCTGCGTGCCGGTCTGTACCGAGCGTTGCGACGCCGGCGAGCGCTGCGAGGACGGCGCATGCGTCGCGGCGCCGTGCGGCGGTCGCTGTACGACGGGTCAGAGCTGCGTCGAAGGCGAATGTGTCTTCAACGACTGCACCCCCGCGTGTCGCACGGACCGCGTCTGCGTCGGGGCGCAGTGCGTCTTCGACGTGTGCTCGAACATCACCTGTCCGTCGAACGCGACCTGCGTGAGCGGCCAGTGCGTCCTGACGAGCATCGTCGAGCACCCGCGGCCCGCGCTCGGGGTCGCCGCCGGGGCGGGCGGCTGTAGCTGCGCCG
This sequence comes from Myxococcales bacterium, assembly GCA_020430775.1. Lineage (GTDB taxonomy): Bacteria > Myxococcota_A > Polyangia > Polyangiales > Houyiibacteriaceae > JAGQJE01. The sequence continues at coordinate 9,684 of JAGQJE010000284.1, read as the reverse complement.
TCGCAGGCGCCGCGCCGCCTGGTGGGAGCAGCCCGTGGGTCTCGTGGCTCGGCGCGCTCGCGCTCGGAGCGACCGTGTGGTGGCGCCGCCGCCGTCGCGTGAGCTCACGGCTCGGACCGCCTGCAGCGACGCCGCGGCGGGCGCAGCCGCGGTCGTCGCACGGCTCCCGCGCGCGTCGCACGCTGCGGCTCACGTCGCTGCTCGCGCTGTGCGCCCTGCTCGGCGGGCTGACGTCCGGCTGCAGCGTCGAGCCCTTCTGCTTCGGCGACTGCAGCGAGACGGGCCAAGGCCCGGACGGCGGCACGGTCGATGGCGGCATGCTCGACGGCGGCATGAACGACGGCGGCATGGTCGGCCCGGACGCCTGCGTCAGCAGCGGCGCGGAGATGTGCAACGGCCGCGACGACGACTGCGACGGCAAGATCGACGAGGGCTTCGACCTGCAGACCGATCCGGCCAACTGCGGCACCTGTGGACAGACGTGCCTGCTCCCGAACGCGTTCCCGGCGTGCGTCGACGGCAAGTGCAGCGTCGGCGAGTGCGCCGCAGGGTTCGTCGACTTGAACGGCAACGTCAACGACGGCTGCGAGTACCTCTGCACGCCGACCGGCAGCGAGCTCTGCAACGATCGCGACGACGACTGCGACGGTAAGGTCGACGAGGGCTTCGACCTGCAGACCGACGTGGCCAACTGCGGCGCCTGCGCGAACGCCTGCATTTTCCAGAACGCCGCCGCGTCCTGCGTCGACGGGACGTGCGAAATGGGCGACTGCCGCCCGGGCTTCAGCGACCTGGACGACGACCCGAGCAACGGCTGCGAGCTGCGGTGCAGCCCGACGGGCGCCGAGCTCTGCGATGGCGTCGACAACGACTGCGACGGTAAGGTCGACGAGGGCTTCGACCTGCAGACCGATGCGCGAAACTGCGGCTCGTGCGGCGTCGCCTGCGACTTCGCGAACGCGACGGGCGCGTGCGTCGACGGTGTCTGCGGCATCGGCTCGTGCGCGAACGGCTTCGTCGACCTCGACCAGGACCCGACGACCGGCTGCGAGTACAAGTGCACGCCGACGAGCTCGGTCGACGCCTGCGACGGCATCGACAACGACTGTGACGGCGCCTTCGACGAGGACTCGCCGGGCGCCGGCGGGCCCTGCGGGAGCACCGAGGGTGCGTGCGAGGCTGGCGTGATCGCGTGCGCGAAGGGCGCGCTCGTCTGCCTGAACGCGCGCGGCGCGACGCCCGAGACGTGCAACGGGATCGACGACGACTGCGACGGCCGCGTCGACGAGTCCACGCCGTCCGCCCCGCTCCCGGGCACCGGGGGACGCTGCGGCGCGAGCAACGCGGGCGCGTGCCGCTTCGGAACCATCCAGTGCGTCGCCGGCGCGCTCTCGTGTGTCGGCGCGACCGATCCCGCGCCGGAGACCTGCAACGGGATCGACGACGACTGCAACGGGGTCGTCGACGACAACCCGTCCGGGCCGACGAGCACGCCGCCGACCTGTGCAAACCAGACCGGCGTCTGCGGCGGTCGCGCGCCACTGTGCGAGGGCGCGTTCGGCTGGCAGTGCCGCCTGCCGGACCAATACCAGACGGTCGAGACGCGGTGCGACGGGCTCGACAACGACTGCGACGGCGTGGTGGACGAGGGCTGCTACACGCCGGACTCCGGCACGGACACACGGCTCGACGTCGCGCCGGCCCCGGCCGATGGGAACGCGCTGCGGCCCGTCCTCGGCGCAAGTGGAGCGAACCTCTACGTCGCGTGGATGGACGATCCGCGTCCGGACGCGGAGGCGTCGCAGATCTTCTTCCGCCGCTCGCTCAGCTCGAACACGGCGACGACGCCGGCGTGGGACGCGCCGGTTCAGGTGTCGACCGGCGCGGGCCCCGCGATCGAGCCGCAGCTCACGGTCGACGGCCCCTCCCTGTCCGTCGTGTGGCCGGACTTCGGCGGTCGAAAGGTGCGCAGCATCGTCAGCGCGGGCTCCATCTCGAACGGCGCGCTCTTCAACGCCCCACCGCCCACCGCGCTCACCTGCCCGCAGCCGATGGGTGCGAACTGTCCGCTCCCAGGCGACACCTTCGACCTGCGCGTCGCGAACGACGGCGCGCGCGCGGTCGCGGTCGTCACGGCGTTCACCGGCGGCCGCGTGCGGCACGTCTACATGCTCCGGTCGACCAACGGCGGGCTGAGCTGGTCGCCTCCGGCGCGGGTCGACAGCGCGACCGACACCACCGCGCTCGGCTCCGACTACATCGCCGGTGGGCCGGCCGTCGCGGTCGTGGGCACCGACGTCTACGTCCTGTGGCGGGACAACCGCAACGGCGCCTCGGACATCTACCTGCGGCACTCTTCGGACGGCGGGGCGACGTTCCCGGCTCCGGAGACGCGCGTGGATCTCGGGGACGCGCCGGGCGCGAACGCGAGCGTCGCGCCGGTGATGGCTGCGCGCGGCGCCGACGTGTACGTCGCCTGGGTCGACGACCGCTCCGGCGACTCATTCGACATCTACTTCAACCGCAGCGCCAATCGCGGAACGACCTGGGGCTCGGCGATCGCGCTCGACCAGGACCCGCTGCCGCACGACTCGTTCGACCCGCAGATCGTGGCGCCCAGCAGCGGAGAGCTCGTCGTCGCGTGGGTCGACTTCCGCTTCGGCCTGTCGGACATCCTCGCGACGCGCAGCACCAACGGTGGGGTCACGTTCTCGGCACCGGACCGGCTCGACACGGGGACCGTGCCGGGCAGCTCGAACAGCGCCGAGCTGTCGCTCTCCGCGCGTGACGGCGTGGTCGCGGCGGCGTGGGCGGACGACCGCTCGGGTGCGCTCGACATCTATGCGAACTTCTCGCTCGACGGGGGCGCGGTGTGGCAGCCGCAGGACTACCGCCTCGACAGCGGTCCGGCGGGCGCCGCGGATAGCATCGATCCGGTCGTGCGCGTCGGCGACGGCGCGATCCACGTCGTCTGGTCCGACCTGCGCTTCGGCCCGCGCGCCGCGCTGTACTACCGGCGCCTGTTCCCCCACTGACGCCGGCGACGGGTGGCCCGGACCGCCGGGCGCGGCGTGCGAGGCTGAGCGGCGCCGAGACCCCGGCGCCGTTCAGCGGCTGTGCACGTGCTGCCGGCGCGGGCTGGTCGCGGCCGCGAGGGTCTCCTCGAGCCCGCGCCGCGCCTCGAAGCCGAGCGTCTCTCGCGCGCGCGTGTCGTCCACCATGCACACGAAGCGCACGTGCTCGAGCTGCTCCGAGGGGAACGAGCCGAGGCGGTACCGCCACATGCGCTCGAGGGTCGCGCGCGCGACGCTCGACGGGATGACGAGCGGCCGCTTGTTCACGCGGCGGAGCACGCGCGAGAGCGGCACCTCGCCGGGCCCGCGGAGGTTGAAGATGCCGCGCACGCCCGGCCTCAGCGCCAGCTCGATCGCGTCGACCACGTCATCCTCGTGGATGAGCTGGATCATGGGGTCGAACCCGAGGATCGTTACGGGGCGCTCGACGCGGAGGTAGTTGCTCGGCGCGTTGCGCACGCCGCCGATGATATGGCACGGGCGGAGGATGACCGTCTCGGTCTCCGCGTGACGCCAGAAGAAGCTCTGGGCGAGCATGTCGAGCTCGACGAGGTCACGCATGCCACCGTACTCCTGCGAGCCGAGCAGCGGCGCCTCTTCGGTCAGGAACTGCGGGTTGTCGGGCTGCGCGCCGTAGACGTTCGCGCTCGAGAGTACGACCAGCTTCGGGACCTCGTACTCGTACATGGAGTCCAGAAGCTTCTGAAACGCGACGACGTTCCAAGCGTGGCGCTCGCGCGCGCTCTGTCGTGGATCGTGAAGGACGCCGAGGTGCACGACGGCGCGGATGTCTCCCTGGCGGAAGAGGTCGCGCGTGCGCTTGCGACGCACGTCGAGCTGATGAAACACGACGTCGCGCGGACGATCGGGGAAGGGCCGCCGGTCGATGCCGACGACGCGCGTGTGGCGGTGCAGGCGCCGGACGAGCAACTTCCCCAGGCGGCCGCACACGCCGGTGACCAGGACGGCGCCGTCGTCGGTCGCCTCGTCGCCGACGCCGGACCGCGCGCGTGCGTCGTCCGCGTGTGCGGGGGGCTCGCCGGTCGAGGCGCGCGCCCGCCGAGGAGCCGGAGCGCCGGCGGTCGCCGGCCGAACGTAGCTCGTCGTGCGGCCGGTGCTGCGCGCGTGCGGCCGCGGGCCCGTCCGCTCGCTCTGCGCGTCGGTGTCGGTGACGGTGTCAGCCGCTGCTGCGTCGCGCTCGTCGGCGAGCGACGCGCCGGCGGAGGTCCCCACGGACGGCGGCTGCGCGTCCGGCTCGATCAGCGACGGCGGACGGCTGCGTCGCGCCGACGGTCGCTTGTTGCGACGCGCCGGCGCAGTCGACCCGCCGACGTCGGGCTCCGCACCCGCCTCATCGCGCTCCGCCGCGTCGTCGTCCCCGCGGCGCCCCCCCTCGACCTCCGCCCGACGATGGTCGACGGTCTCTTCGCGCTTGGCCATCGGCCGAGTATCCAGGCGCCCCGCGGCCCGCGCAACCGCCATCGCGTGGTTCGTCGTTCGTCGTTCGCGAGGGCCCGCGCGGCTCAGCGGCGGTGCAGGTGGGCCTTGGCGTCGATGGAGTACCCGGTCGGCAAACGCGTCTTGACCGCCTCGACGTCGGACACCTCCCACCCGTGGTCGATGAAGGCGTCGGCGATGCGCGCACGCACCCGCACGCTCTCTTCCTTTGCAAACGCCTCGAGCAACGCGTCCTTTGCCTGGTCGCGTTCCTGTTGAGCGACGATGGCGCCGACCGAGTGGAAGCGGACGGTCTCGTTCACGTCGTCGAGAAACGGTGTCACCGCCTCGACGACGCGGGAGTCGTGGCGCTCCTCGAAGGTCGCGACGAGCTGGATCTTCTTGTGCGGATCGCGCTCGTAGTCCGTGCTCATCGAGCCCAGCACCTCGAGCAAAGCGTCGTTCACCTCAGCCTCGGGCAGCAGCTCGGTCAGGATCTTGAGCGGCCAGGCGATGCTGTCGGCGGTGCCCATGAAGCGCTTGACCGGCTCGATCGCGACCTCGCCCGCCTCTAGGATCCCGTGAAACGCGAGGTCGCGCTCCTCCTGGTCGGTGATCGTCGGGTCGACGCGGATGGTGAAGCGACCGAGGAGCGCCTCGACCGCCGCCTCCGTGCGCATCTGCGACAAGACGCGGATCGACTCCCACCGGTCGGGGTTCTGCGCCCGCCTGTTGGTTACGCGCGCGCCGTGCTTCTTCAGCATCTGCTCGGGCGACCTGCTGAACAGCCCCATCAGTCCCATGCAAACCTCGTGCGAGCCGGTCGCGACACGAGCCATGCAATCGAGCTGCAAGCGGAAGCGCCGCGCGGCTTCAGCGAATCAGAACGGGCCGCAAGATGACCTGGTTGGCCCGCGTCTGCACCTGAAAACGCACCATACGGCAACCGTGCTTCTGCGCCAGGTTCGCCTCGTTGCCCTTGATGCGCTGGACGAAGCGAGCCTCCGGGACATTCGACACGTCTTCGCCGAGCGCCTTCTTCGCGGCGACGTACTCTCGGTACAGGCGCGCGTAGTAGCTCTGCTCGGGCTCGGCGGCGAGGGCCGCGGCGGCCTCTGGCTCGTCGATCGGCGCGTCGTCACCTTGCGTAGCGGCGGCGCTCGGGCTCGCCCCCACGGCCGCGGCAGCCGTCGCGGGCGCCTCGCTCTCGACGTCCCCGACCGGCGCCCACTCGGAGGTGCCTGCCGTCCGGCCCTCGGCGTCCTGCTCCTCGACCCCCGTGAACACGTTGATGAGCTGGTTGATGCGATACGCGAGGCCGCCGAGCTCGGCACTCTCGACGTCGAGGCGGAGGTTGGTGTCGCCGTTGATGACGGCCAGCACGCCCTCCTCGATCGTCTCGAGCGGGCGCAAGAAGTGGTTCGCGAGCAAGAACCCGAAAACGATGATGGCGATGATCCCGAGACCGGTGAGCCACAAGATCGCGTTCGCGGCGCTCGCGAGGCTGGTGGCCGCGTCTCGGTCGGCCAGCACCGCGTAGGCGACGCCCGAGGCCGCGGGTCGCGGCAGCGGCGCGACGATGCCGACGTAGGTGTCGCCACCGACGCTCGCATACCAGGACGAGCTCACCTGGCCGCCGAGCGCCGCCTTGGTCGTCCTGGCGAGGTCGCCGAAGAGCGCTTGCTGCAGATCGGCGCTTCGGGCCGCGTCGAGAGAAGCGCTGTAGACCGACTCTCCGCTGACGAACGCGATGTCGTGGCCGAGCAAGCGCGCCTCGGAAGACGCGTAACCGCTCGAGATGTCATAACCGACCACGAGCGCCCCGAGGACCGCGCCACCCTCGCCGGCGATGGGCGCGATGCCGGTCTGCAGCAGCTTGCCCTCACGGCGCCAGATCGCGAAGCGCGGCTCCTTCGAGCGGAGGACGTCGATGACGTCCGGGAGATCGTCTCCGAGTGGCTGGCCGTACATACGGTTGATGTCGTTGTCGCGCGCGACGACCACGCCGCTGTTGTCGGTCACGACGACGAGATCGGGCGGTCCACCTCGACCGCGCGCGGGATCCTGAAACCACCCGCTCGTGTCCTGCGCGAGCTCATACGCCCGGCGGCGGCGGCTGTCCCCGCTGGCCGCGAAGACGCTGCGCGCGTCCGCGCTCGAGGCCTGCGCGCTGGTCTGCTGCAGGAGCCGGTACACCGACAGGTCCCACGACTGGGCGAAGAGCTGCTGCTCGTGCGGCAGACGCGACTCGAGCCGCTGGGCGAGGCCCTCGGTGACCTGCGAGCGCACCATGAAGAAGGCGCCGAGGCCCACGACCGCGACGATGATCAGGTTGCCGGCGATGATCTTGAGCCGCATTCGGCGTCTCCTCCGTTCGGCGAGGATGAGGGGCGAGCGGCGCGTCGAAGCGCCCGACACTTTGGCAAAAAGGAAACGGGGGCGCGTCGGAAGTACCACCGGCGAAGCGCGAGGGTCAACAACGCGACGGGCGCCGTCGACGCAGGTCCGCGGCTTGGGCGGTCGCGCCGAGCGACCCGTGTCGCGGTGGGAGCCCGCCGCCGGGCAGGTAGCGCTGAGCCCGGCCGACGCGGTCGCCGCGGCGCGGTGGTGCCGACAGCGGCCGAGCGAATCTACTCTCGGAGCCCCACGCCGCGGCCGTCGCCATGCAAGGACGGAAAGATCCAGCGGCAGCAGGACGAGTGCGCCGAGCGAATCTACTCTCGGAGTCCCACGCCGCGGCCGTCGCCATGCAAGGACGGAAAGATCCAGCGGCAGCAGGACGAGTGCGGCGATTTGCCGAGGCCGGAAACATCCGTCGATGACGGCATCGGCAAATCGTATCTACTCTCGGACCGCCACGCCATCATCCGTCGATGACGAAAAGATCCGTCGATGACGGGATTGGCAGAGCGAATCTACTCTCGGAGCGCCGCGCGGAATCTACTCTCGGAAGACTGCAAGGGTCGTTGTGTTGTGAAATCGAAAGAATCCAGCGTAGGCGCTGCGAACATTGTCTGTCGTCGGAGCGGAAAAATCCGGATGCAACGCGCGCCCGCCGCGGTGGTCGCGCGCGGGCAGTCGCCGCCACATCTCGCACTCGGGGCCCTTCAGGGAGCCGCGCGCCTCGCGTCCGGCGGCTCGAAGTGCGGCGTGGCCGTGCGTGGCGCCGGGCCGAGCGGCAACGCGTCGAGGTGGTCCCCCGGGGCAAGGTCCCCCACATCCGCACGCGCGAACGCGAGCGCGTCCATGCCGACCAGCCCGGTCAGCGCGCCCGACCCCTGGCGCGGGTGCGGCGTCGCGACCGCGGGCGAGTCGAGCGCCGGCCCCGGCGAGAGTCGCACCCGGAGCAGCTCGAGCCGCCCCTGGCGATGGCGCTGTCCCGCAGCGAGCGCGACGCGCACGCGGGCCTTGTAGGGCCTCGGATCGCCCTGCAGCCGCCGGAGCGCGGGCCGCACGAACGCCTCGAAGATCACCATCGCGCTCACCGGGTTGCCTGGGAGCCCGAAGACCGGCACCCGGCCCCGCACCCCGAACCACACCGGCTTGCCGGGCTTGATCGCGACCTTCCAGAAACGCTCCCTGACGCCCACTCGCGCCATCGCCGCCTGCACGAGGTCGTAGGTGCCGACCGAGACGCCACCGCTCGTGATGACCATGTCGGCGACGTCGAGCGCCCCGCCGAGCGCCCGGTCGAGGGCGGCCTCGTCGTCGGCGACGACGGGGAGCACCGACGGCACCGCCCCGGCCTCCCGGACCTGCGCGGCGAGCGCGTAGGTGTTGGAGTCGACGATGCGGCCATGGGACGGGGCGTCGCCGACCTCGCACAGCTCGTCCCCGGTCGGGACGATCGCGACACGCGGGCGCCGAACCACTGGGCACCGCGCGTAGCGTTGGCTCGCCAGCAGCCCGATCTCGGCGGGGCCGACGTACGCCCCGGCCTCGACGGCGACCGCGCCGGCGCTGAGATCCTCCCCGCGCCGCCGGACGTGTTGACCGGGACGCGGCTCGAGCCGCACGCGGACCTCGCCGTCGGACGCGACCGTGTCTTCCTGCATGACGACCGCGTCCGCCCCGGCCGGCAGCGGCGCACCCGTGAAGATGCGCGCCGCCTCGCCGCTCCTGAGCGCGAGGTCGCCCCGCCCGCCCGCGCGCACCTCCGCGACGACACGGAGCACGCGCGGCGCCGCCTCGCTGGCGCCGCGGAGGTCGTCGGCCCGCACGGCGTAGCCGTCCATCGCGCTGTGGTCGAAGGGCGGCGAGTCCTCACGCGCGTGCAGCGTGCCGGCGGCGATGCGGCCGAACGCCTGCTCGATGGGTACGCGCTCGGCGCCCAGCGCTTCGCATGCCGACATGACGAGGTCGAGCGCCTCGTGCGGTAGCCGCATGGTCATCGTGTGTTCCCCTGCGCGCGCTCGAGGCGGGCGGCGCGGCGTGCGTCTCGCGTCTGTCGCCACAGGCGCCTCGGCACCCGCTCCGGCGGCGCGTACACCACGATCTGCGCGCCGGGCGATAGCTCGGTCTGGCGCGAGAACCCGTTGATGCGCGCGAGGTCGCCGACGCTCAGCTCGAACCGCCGCGCGAGCCGCTCGAGCGTGTCGCCCGGGCGGCAGCGGTACGAGATGCGCACGCGCCCGCGCGCGACGGCGGCCCGCTCGAGGAAGCGATCGCTCCCCAACACCAGCGCTTCGACCTCCGGCGGCCTCCACACGTGCACTCCGCCGAGGTCGACCGCCCGAGGCACGTAGATCTGAAGCGCCATGCCGGGCTGGAGCGTCGCCCAGACGTCGACGTGGTTCCACGCTTCGAGCGCCGCGACGGTGACACCGAACCGCGACGCGATCGCGTCGAGGGTGTCGCCACGGACGACCGGGTAGAACACGCGCCGCGCGTTCGCGGGCGGATCGGGCACGCGCCGGACCACGACGCGCGGGGGCGCCTCGGCGGCCCGCTCACGAGCGGCGCGGAGCCGCCCACCTCGCCGCTCCGGAACGACGAGGAGCGTGCCCTCCGGCGGGCGCTCGCGGCGGTCGAGCTGGTTGATGTCGCGCAACACGCGGTAGCTGACGTGGTGACGGCGCGCGAGCTGCGCGAGGTGCTCGCCGGGCTGCCGCAGCTGCTGCCGCGCCGGGCTGCCGGCATTCCCGCGCCCGACATCGCCGCCGCCGAAGCCTAT
>JAGQJE010000283.1 GCA_020430775.1 Myxococcales bacterium | reverse complement strand
GTGTCGGTCATGTCTCGTTCTCCTCAGCTCAGAGCTGCACGTTGATGGCCTTGGCCACGCCCGGCTCCTCGGCGAACTTCACGTCGAAGCGGAGGGTCGCGACGATCTTCAGCGTGCCCTCCGAGATGTCGCGGTCGGACTCGAAGCGGATGTTTCGCCAGATGCCGACGTGGACGTTCTTCGGGTTGCACAGCACGATGGCCGTCTGGTCGCCGCCCACGCCGAGGTTCTCGGGGAAGAGCGGAATGGGCTGCAGCGGCACGCCCGAGTAGAGCACCGGCGTGTCGTCCTCGAGGAAGCGGTCGCCCGCGACGGTGGCGCGGTCGGCCAGCGTGTTGCGGTAGCCGAGGTCCGCGTCGACGCTCGACAGGAAGCGCATCGCCTTCTTGTCGCGCAGGTACTCGCTCGGCAGCGTCTTCAGCATGTCGCGGAGCAGGTCCTTCGTGATCGGCGTGCCCGCCGCGTCGACGACGTTGCTCGTCGCCTGCTTGAGGATGCCGTCCATCGTCGCGAGGAACGGGTCGACGGAGGCCGTGTCGCCGTTGATGGCGACGTCCTCCATGTCGCGCGCGATGGCGTCGGCCAGCATCTCCATGATGGTCTGGCGCAGCTCGCCGCGCTCGATGCTGTCCTCGAGCACCTCGTCGGAGAGGCGCACCTCGGCCTTGAACAGCTTGGCGTCGAGCTCGACGTCGGAGAGGTCGGGCTTCACGCGATCGACGGCGCCGAGCGCGGTGCCCTCCTGGCCCGGGCGCAGCACGCGCGCGCCGAACTTGATCTTCGAGATCTGCTGCTTCGGCGAGGCCATCGGGACGACGGTCGCGAGCTGCAGGAGGACGGACTGCTTGATGAGCAGCCGCATGAACTTCTGGGCCTGCGCGGGCTGGAGCAGACCGCCTCCCGCCGTCAGGTCGGCGAGCGCGAGGTCGGCTTTCTCCAGGATGGAACGGTTGCTGAGGTGGCTCATGAGGGTCTCCTTCCGGCGGGGTTCAGAGGTCGTGGAAGGAGATCGCCTTGTCGACGCTCTCCCGGTCCTTGGGCTTGTTGAGATCGAGCGGCCATCCCACGTCCTCGACGGTGGCCTTCGAGACGCGCTCGGCGGACGCCGCGCTGTTGGGCAGTCCGAACTGCTTCTCGACGCGCCCGAGCCGCTGCTGCTGCTCCTTCACGGTCTCCGACAGCGCGCGGAAAGAGTCGGCGAGCTTCGCGAGCGAGTCGGTCACGTCGGTCGCGTGGGCCTTCGCGACCGGGGCGGGCTCGGGCTTCGGCTCAGCGGGCTTGTCGGTCTTCGTAGGCACCTGTTTCGCCAGCTCGCCGAGCCGTGCGAGCGCCTGCTTCGCGGCGGTGACGTTGGCCGCGAACGTCGCGGGCTCGCTCTTCACGCGAGCCTCGACGACCTCGTCGGTCTCGTTCACTCCATCTCCGTCCGTGCGCTCGAGGAGCTGCATGGCGACGCTGCGCAGCTCCTCGGCGAGCCCG
>JAGQJE010000282.1 GCA_020430775.1 Myxococcales bacterium | reverse complement strand
TTCGTGGGAAGCAACTCCTCAGGCCGGCTACGGCCCACTACATGATGTGGTCGACGACGGTCGGTGGCCACGATATGTTGTGGTGCCTCCCGTCGACATCGAGTTGCTTCCCACGAATCGATCCCGAACCCGAACCCGCACCCGCACCCGAACCCGAGCCCGTGCCCGAGCCCGTGCCCGATCCCGAACCCGAACCCGAACCCGCTCCCAACCCCCCACCCCACGCATCCTGCGCGCCCGACGCGAGTCACGCGGCCGCGCCGCGCCTCGCGCGCACCGAGGCTACGCGGGCGACGCGGGCGGAGGGTGGCTCGACGGCGGCCGCGTGCTCCCGGGCGCGACGCGCCACCCGCCCTCGACGCGCTCCACGTAGCCCTCGCGCTCGAGCTTGATCAAGTGGGCGGCGAGCGCGTGCTTCGCGAGCGGCCAAGCGGCCTTCGGCGTGTCGTCGTAGGCGAGCGGGACCGCGTCGTCGACCGCGGCGACGCGCCCGAGGGCGAAGAACGCATCGTACACCCTCCGCTCACGCATCAGCCGGTGCTCCCGGTAGTGCGTGAGGCACGCGTCGGTGCCGGCGATGACGCCGCCGTGCGCGGGCAGGAGCAGCGACGGCTCCCGGTCTGCCATGCGCCGGAGCGAGGCGAGGTACTCGGTCATGTCGCCGTCGACCGGCTCGACGAGGATCGTCCCGACGCCTGCGACCATGTCGCCCGCGATCATCGCGCCGCTGTGTCGCTCGTGCAGGCACAGGTGCCCCGGCGCGTGGCCCGGCGTGTGGACGAGCTCGAACGCGAGCGGCTCGGGGCCGTCCAGCTCGATCGTCTCGGCGTCCTCCAGGAGGCGATCGAAGCGGACCTCGCCGCGCAGGCGCTCGGCCGTGAGCCGATGGCCCCACAGCGGCAGGCCGAGCCGCTCCGCCAGCGCGGTCGCGCCGCCGATGTGATCAGGGTGGTGGTGCGTGGCCACGATGGCGCTCGGCCTCACGCCCCGCTCGGCGGCAGCCGCGACCCACTGGACGACGCGCTCGATCTCGTCGGGGTACGGCGACGCAGGCTCGACCAAAACCGCGTCGCGCGAGCCGACCAGGAACGCGTTCGTGTGGGTCGCCGGCGGGAGCGTCGGGGTGCGCAGCGGCATCATGCGGAGCGACGGGACGACCTCCCAGCCGAGGGCGTCCGCGTCGGCGACGGAGTGCGGCGGGTGGCCTCCGGCGAGCGCTCGCAGCACGGCCGCGAGGTCGGGCGTCACCGCCACCTCGCCCGCGGACCACGCCCCAAAGGCCTCGCCGATGGCGATCCACGTCGCGCCGCCCCGCTTCGGCGACGCCGTCTCGGCGTAAGCCTCGGGGAGCGGAGCCGCGAACACGCGCATCCGGCGGCGGAGCGCGTCACCTGAGGGCTCGAGCGTGCCGAGGTCGCGCAGCGCAGCGGTCGTCCAACGCAGGCCGAGCGCGGCGAAGCGCTCGATGCCCGTCTCGGGATCGCTCGAGAGCGCGGCCCTCAGCGCCCGGCGGTCGGCGGGGGTGAGGCGCTCGGCGCCGTCGGCGAGCAAGACGCCCGCATGCACGAACGCGGCTCGGAGCGCCGCCGCGGCGTCGCCATTCGACGGCCCTGAGACGGGAGCGCGCTCGTCTGCGCCCAGGATCTTGACCCGCGGGAACGCCCGCCCGGGAGCGTAGTGAACGGCGTCGAGATCCCGCGAGGCCCAGCAAACGCGCGTGGGCGTGTAAAGCGCCGCCGTGGCGAGCTGCGTTGGCAAGGCCATCTCCGCCGAGGGTGCCCGCTTTGACGCCGCCTGTCACGCATCCCACGCGTGGCGAGGCAGCCACGCGCCCACCGGCTCGCGGACCGACCGGCGCCAAGCGAGCATGTTACAAAGTGTCATCAACATGCGCAGAAACCTTTGGTATTTACTCTAAGCCCTCTGCCCATATACTCGGGCGCTTCAGTTGTGGACGGTCGAGGCGGGAGAGTGGGATGAAGCAGCACCTCATTGGGACGATGCTCGTGTGCGCGGTGCTCGGGGCCACGGCGGGTGTAGCGAGCGCCAACACGGAGCCGACCGCGTACGACACCCGGAGCACGGCGATGGGCCTCACGGGCACGTCGTTCATCCAGAGCCCCGCGGCGATCGCGATCAACCCGGCGAACCTCGAGGGCATCAAGAAGTTCAAGCTCTTGCTGAATTTCAACCCTCTGCTCGTCCGTAACAAGGCCCCGCTCCGCGGGCCGCTCCGCAACGAGGACGGGGTCGCGACCGGACTTCAGCAGAAGTCGACCTACTCGAAGTGGGGCTTCGGGCCGCTCGGCGCCCTCTTCCTCGCCGGCCGCGTCCACGACCGCGCGGTGGTCGGCTTCGGTGCGTACATCCTCGCCGGCTACGGCTCCTCCTTCGACAACGTGCACAACATCGAGGGCACCGGCTGAGCCGTCCCCTCATATTACACCGAATGTTTCTCGGAAGAAGGCTTGCTCGATGACGAGGTTTCCGAAGGCCTCCATTAGCATGCGGAGCCGAGGTTCCGGCATGGCTGGGATGGCGCCGAACCAGTATAGGCCATGCGTGATCGGTTAGTCATTTGACGCCCAATTTTCTCGCACGTTTTCGTTTTTCGGCGTCGCGGCGCTTATTTCGCGATCGGGCGTGTCGTACGGCCGTGTCGACGATTTTCTGCTCTTCGGCG
>JAGQJE010000281.1 GCA_020430775.1 Myxococcales bacterium | reverse complement strand
GCGGACATCCACCGCAAATGGCGCGCGCTACAAAGGCGCTGATGGACGACTCACTGGCACGAACGCTGCGTGACGCGGTGCAGGCGTTCGCCTCCGCGGGGGTCCACTCCGCCCTCATCGGGGGCTCTGCGCGCAACCTCTACGCCCCCCCTCGCGCGACGCGAGACGTCGACTTCGCGCTCGAGGTCGCCAGCGCGGAGCACTTCGAGCGGCTAGAGTCCGCCCTCGGCCTACATGGCTACACGGCCCGGACAGTCGTCCGTTCGGACGAAGACGACCCGCTTCCAGACGTGGCGATCTTTGTCGACGACGATGGGCATCGCATCGACGTGCTGGTGGCGAAGACGCCCTTCGAGCGGGACGCGCTGCGGCGCGCTCGGCCCCGGAGCGTCTTGATCGGCGAGACGGTGCATGTCGCCACGCTCGAAGACCTGATCGTCTACAAGCTCATCGCCGGCCGCACCCGTGACGTCGCGGACATCGAGGAGATGGTCGAGACGCAGCGCCTCGGAGGCACCGAGCCCGACTGGGAGTACGTACGCGGCCATGCGCGCGCGTGGGATGTCGAGGGTCGACTCGATCGAGTCCTCGCCGGCATCGACGCCTGACCTCGCCGCGGCCGGCGGGCTCGCGACGGCAGTCTGGGCGCCAAGAGCCCACGCGGCGGTCTCATTCGAGCGCAACCACACACGTGTACGACCGCCGCTACCGCGCCTGGCCGGGACGCGTCCCCCTACGACAACGCGCTGAGCAGCCGCCTCACCAAGACGAGCTGCGCCGCGCCCGCGAGCAGCAACGCCGCCGCGAGCACGAACGCCGCCACCGCGAGCCGACGCGCCGCCGCCCCCCTCCGCACGCGCGTGTCTCGCACCACCGGCATCCCCTCCGGCGGAAAGCGCGCGCCTGTCCAGATCCGCACCCCGAGCCACGTCAGCCAGGTCGCCATCAGCGCGCTCACCACCACGAACCCCATCGCCAGCCCATCGACCGCTCGCACCGCCGCCGCGAGCGTCGCGTCGTCCGCGCCTGCGGCCCCCGCCGCCTCGACCGCGCGCCGCGCAGGCGCCGTCACCGCCCAGATCCCGGACGCGCCCGCCACCCCGAGCCCCAGCGCCCAAGCCCGCGCCCGCCCGCTCGCCCGCACCACCTCCCCGCGGCTCGCCTCCATCGCGCGACCCTACCACCGCCCCATCGAGCGGTTCACGCCGTAGCGAGCGCGTGCGGCTTCAATGGGGCCGTCGTTGGTTACGACGGTAGATGGCGGGTAGTGCTCGCGCCCGATCTGGTGCGCCTCCGGGCTTCAATGGGGCCGTCGTTGGTTACGACGGTAGATTGGGTCGGCGTCAGGCCGCCAACGCGCTCGAGCGCGCTTCAATGGGGCCGTCGTTGGTTACGACGGTAGATCTCACGCGTGGCGAGAGGCACGCACAGGCGACCGGCGCTTCAATGGGGCCGTCGTTGGTTACGACGGTAGATGGCGGGGTCGCCGGCGCGAACCCGTATTCATGGAACGGGCTTCAATGGGGCCGTCGTTGGTTACGACGGTAGATACACCGAGTAGCGCTCCCGCACCGACGATCGACGCGCTTCAATGGGGCCGTCGTTGGTTACGACGGTAGATATCGCGAAGGCGATCGTGGTCGGCGGCGCGGTGAACGCTTCAATGGGGCCGTCGTTGGTTACGACGGTAGATCCGCGATCTCGGCGCCGGCCGGGACCTCATCGACGCCGCTTCAATGGGGCCGTCGTTGGTTACGACGGTAGATTCGCCCGCGGCGGGTCGGTGCGCGAATGGCTCAACGCTTCAATGGGGCCGTCGTTGGTTACGACGGTAGATGAGAGTGGCGACGTGCGCTTCGGGAAAGCGCCAACGGCTTCAATGGGGCCGTCGTTGGTTACGACGGTAGATTCGCTCACCTCAACGTCCGAGAGATCGCGCGCGAGGCTTCAATGGGGCCGTCGTTGGTTACGACGGTAGATGTGTTGGTCGACAACACGAACACGAGGGTCTGGGAGTTGCTTCAATGGGGCCGTCGTTGGTTACGACGGTAGATCCGTCGAGGGGGCCGCCCGTCGAGGGGGCCGCCCGTCGCTTCAATGGGGCCGTCGTTGGTTACGACGGTAGATGTGCCCGCCGGGTAGACCGTCGCGCCCGATGCGAAGCTTCAATGGGGCCGTCGTTGGTTACGACGGTAGATACCAGGTACGAAGGTGGACATCATCCTTCAAGCTCGCGCTTCAATGGGGCCGTCGTTGGTTACGACGGTAGATGGCGTGCGCGCGACGCGGATCGACTCATCGGTTGAGCTTCAATGGGGCCGTCGTTGGTTACGACGGTAGATGACATATCCGCGGCGTACCATGCGTGATCGGTTAGTCATTTGACGCCCAATTTTCTCGCACGTTTTCGTTTTTCGGCGTCGCGGCGCTTATTTCGCGATCGGGCGTGTCGTACGGCCGTGTCGACGATTTTCTGCTCTTCGGCG
>JAGQJE010000280.1 GCA_020430775.1 Myxococcales bacterium | reverse complement strand
CGCTGCGCCGACCGGGACACCTGCCCGAGCCTCGCGCCCGAGTGCGAGGCGCCGACGGCGACCGGCTTCGTGAACCACCTGCTCTTTTCGAGCGAGCCCATCCACGGCGAGAACATCTGGCTGCCGCTCCGTGACGGCGAGATGATCGGCGTCGACTGGCGGATGCGCGTGACCCGCCAGGAGGCGGCACGCCGCCACCTCGCGGTCGTGAGCGCCTAGCGAGCGCCGCGGCTCGACGCGACCGGTCACTCAGCCCATGGGACGCCCGATGCGACTGTCACCACGAATCTGCGCGCTGCCGATCGCCGCGCTCGCCGCCATGGTGGTGTTCGGCTGCGCCGACGGCACCCTCCGCCGAGACGACGTACCCGACGCGGCGATGACCGTGGATGCCGGCGTCGACGCAGGCGTGGACGCGGGCGTCGATGCCGGCGTCGACGCGGGCATGGACGCCGGGATGGATGCCGGCGTCGACGCGGGCACGGACGCAGGCGTAGACGCAGGCATGGACGCGGGCGTGGACGCAGGTGTAGACGCGGGCGTGGACGCAGGCGTAGACGCGGGCGTGGACGCTGGGGTAGACGCAGGCGTCGATGCTGGCGTCGATGCTGGCGTCGATGCGGGCATGGACGCCGGCGTCGATGCTGGCGTCGATGCGGGCATGGACGCAGGCACCACCGAGCCGCGGCCGCTCTTCATCGCCGTCGGCTACGGCGGGCGGCGCGCCGTCTCACCGGACGGCGAGACGTGGGTCAGCGACATCGCGGACGCCGACGGTCAGAATCAGGACGACAGCCAACACTTCCGCGCCGTTGCGGCCGGCGGGGGCGTGTTTGTCGCAGTTGGCGGCGGTGGGGGGACCGACAACTGCAGCGTACAGGGGAGCGTCTGTGTTCAACGACGCCTCGCCTGGACGACAGACGCGGTCGAGTGGCACGACGCGATCACCCCAGACGAGCAGGAGCTCTCAGGCATCGCATACGGAAACGGACGCTTTGTCGTGGTCGGTGGTACGGGCTGGCGCGGGTACAGCACAGACGGTGAGCACTTCTCGTACCTGCCCTACGACGGCTCCGTGACCACCCAGTTCAGAGCGATTGCGTTCGGGCGCGGGACCTTCGTCGCCGTCGGAGACAGCGGTCGAAGGCTGACCAGCACCGACGGACAGGCGTGGACGAACGATACGGGTGAGGGAAGCGCCAACCTCACCGCGATCGCGTACGGCAACATGCGCTTTGTGGCCGTCGGTGTCGGGGGCCGTCGCGTGCGGTCTATCGACGGCGGCGAGACCTGGGACAGCGACGTGAGCGGCGGCGGTGATCTCTACGCCGTCGCCTACGGCAACGGGGTCTTCGTCGCGGTTGGGAACGGCCAAACGCTGACGTCGCCCGACGGCGCTACGTGGACGCCTCGTTCGAGCCCGGCGAACCTCTTCAGCATTACGTTCGGCGCAGGGAAGTTCGTGGCGATGGGCCCTGAGCACGCCTCCTACACATCGACGAACGGCATCGACTGGACGACGCACGACAACGGGACGTTGCCGAACTCCCTCGGATTTAGTGGGGTCGCCTTCGGCGAGCTGCCCTGAGGCGCGCATGAGGGACGAGTACAAGAGCGAACGGAGCCGGCGGGTCCCGCTGGCCCGGCCGAGAGAGGTGCCGCCGCTGCGGATAGGCCCGCTCGAGGTCTGGCCGCCCGTCATGCTCGCCCCGATGGCAGGCGTCACGAACTGGCCCTTCCGCACGCTGTGTCGCGCGTTCGGCGCGGGCCTGTACGTGAGCGAGATGATCACCGCGCGCCCGCTCGTCGAGGGCGCCAAGAAGGCGCGCCGGCTCGCGGACTTCGCCCCCGACGAGGCGCCGCGCAGCCTGCAGCTCTACGGCGTCGACCCTCACTACGTCGGCGAGGCGGTGCGCTGGCTCGTCGGCGAGGGCCGCGTCGACCACATCGACATGAACTTCGGCTGCCCGGTCCCCAAGGTGACCCGCAAGGGCGGCGGGTCGGCGATCCCCGTCAAGCCTCGGCTGCTCGCGTCGATCGTGCGCGCGGCCGTGCGCGCCGCGGGGCCGGTCCCCGTGACGATCAAGTTCCGCATGGGCATCGACGACGGGCTGCTCACCTACGAGGACGCCGGCCGCGTCGGCGAGGGCGAGGGCTGCGCGGCCGTCGCCCTGCACGCGCGCACCGCCGCGCAGCTCTACGACGGCGAGGCCCGCTGGGAGGCGATCGCGCGTCTCAAGGACGTCGTGACCACCATCCCGGTCCTCGGCAACGGCGACATCTGGGAGGCGTACGACGCGCTCCGCATGATGCGCGAGACGGGCTGCGATGGCGTGGTGGTCGGGCGCGGCTGCCTCGGCAGACCGTGGCTCTTCCGCGACCTGGCAGACGTCTTCGACGGGCGCGAGCCGAGCGACCCGCCGCGCTTCGGCGAGGTGGTCGACGTCATGCTCCAGCACGCGGGGCTGCTGTGTAAGTGGCAGGGCGAGACGCACGCGATGCGCGCCTTTCGGCGCCACGCGACCTGGTACACGAAAGGCTTTCGCGGGAGCGCGAAGCTGCGCCAGCGGCTCACGCGCGTCGCGACGCTCGCCGAGCTGGAAGCGGTCGTGCGAGAGGCGGACCCGACCGAGCCCTTCCCGCCGTCCGCGATGCGTGTGCCGCGCGGCAAGACGGCGGGCACGCAGCGCGTGTCGCTACCGGCGGGGTACCTCGACGACCGGATGGACGACACCCCTCCGGGCGCCCCGGCCGAGGCCCTCGTCGGCGGCGGCTGACCGGCCGGCGGCGACGCCTCGACACTGCCCCACGCGCGGAGCGATCGGGACAGCGATAGCGCGTGCAAGCGTGAGGTGGCACAATTTGACACGCTGGCGGCCACGGCCAGCAGGGCGTTCTGCCGGCTGAGATCCCGAAACTCCTCCGAATTCGCCGCAATTGCCGCATGGCACTTCGCTTGCATCGTATCTCCCTCAGGGGGCGGCGCGGCGCTCGTCGCACGCGCGCCCCACCGATTCGCCGCGCACGCATCACCCACCTCTCGGCACGCACTGCGCCATTCACCCTCCGACTCCTATCGACCCGTGGAGCCTCCGATGTCTACCTCCCTTCCCCTTCACCCGACACGCCGCGTCACACGAGCGCTGGCGCTCTGCGCGTCTGCGCTCTTGGCGCCGCTGGCGCTGGCTGGTTGCAACATGGGCGTCGCCACGTCCTCGCCCGGCGACGGCTCGGTCAAGTCCCGCCTCGTCGAGGTGCAGACCTGCGACGAGCTGCACGATCACTTGACCGCCGACGCCATCGCGAAGGCGCAAGACCAGGCGTGGCAGATGCTCCACCAGCGCTACGACTACTGGTACCGCGGCGACGTCGAGGTCGACGCAGGTGGCGACTTCAATGGGCCTGTGGCCGCACCCCCTGAGACCAACGACAACGGCGCCAACGACCGCCCCGACGGCCACACCGACACGAACACCCAGGTCGCCGGCGTCGACGAAGGCGACATCGTCGAGACGGACGGTCTGCACATCTACCTGCTGCACGGCCAGCAGCTCATCGTCGTGAAGTCGTGGCCGCCGGCGGCGCTCGCCGAGCAGGCCGCGTTCGACCTCGAGGGTCAGCCTCAAGAGATGTTCGTCGCCGACGGCCGCGCGGTGATCTACTCGAGCGTGTACTTCGACGGACCTCGCCCCGACTACGGCTACCCGGACGACGTGCCGCCCTTCGTCGGGCCGAGGCCGGTCGAGCCGGGCGGCGATCCAGACCCCGGCGCGATCGACGCCGGGGTCCCCACCGACCCGGCGAACGTGAGCGGCGGCATCTCCGCCGACGAGGCGTTCGCCGACTCGCTCCCGCCCGGACCTCCGCAGCCCGGCGTGCCCTACCTGCCGTCGGGCGCCGGATCGTTCACGAAGATCACCACGCTCGACGTGAGCGGCGACGCGCCCGTGCTCGTCTCGGAGCACTACATCGAGGGCTACGCGCTCTCGTCCCGCCGACACGACGACGTGGCGCGCGTCATCGTCCAGGCGTCGCTCCGCGGCCCCATCGCGAACGCGTACGGCTGGGTCAACCTCTACGATGACCGGGGCAACCGGCTCGACGGCGACGCGCTCGCGAGGCGGGTGCAGACTTGGCTCGAGGATCGCATCGCGACCATCCGGTCGGCGAGCCTCACCGACTGGCTCCCGCGCGAGCTCGTCCGCGAGGACGGCGAGCTCCGCGAGGTCCCGCCGAGCTGCGCCGACTTCTACGTCCCCCCGGTCGGACAGACGGGCTACGGCCTGACCGAGGTGGTCACGAGCCACATGGACGGCGGCCCCATCGGCCGCACCGCCATCCTCGGCGAGGCGAGCACCGTCTACGCGAACGAGACGAGCCTCCTCCTCGCGCAGCCCGACTACCGCTGGGACGAGCTTCGGCGTCGCAGCGAGCAGCGGTCGGTGCTGCACCGGTTCGCGCTCGACGGCGACCGCACGACCTACGAGGCCTCGGGTGTCTTCCCCGGGCGCGTGAACAACCAGTTCTCGATCGACGAGCGCGGCGGCGTCGTCCGCATCGCCACGACCCGCGACCGCGCCGTCGGCGACGACGAGGTGGCGCTGCCGGACAGCGACGAGCCCGTCATCGACTGGGTGCAGACCGAGCCGGTGAACTACGTCGTCACCCTCGCGCAGAAGGGCGACACGCTCGAGGCCCTCGGGTCGACCCCGCCGATGGCCCCGAACGAGCGCATCCAGTCCGCGCGCTTCGTCGGCGACCTCGCCTACGTCGTCACATTCCGCCAGATCGACCCGCTCTTCGTCGTCGACCTGAGCGACCCCGCGGCGCCGACGGTCCTCGGCTCGCTGAAGATCCCTGGTTTCAGCACGTACATGCAGCCGCTCGACGACGACCACCTGCTCACGATCGGGCGCTACGTGGACCCCAACAGCAACCGTGACGCGGGCCTGCAGCTCCAGATCTTCGACGTCTCGGACCCGACGAACCCGGTGCAGATGCACACGCTGACGGTCCGCGGATACTCGAGCGCGCAGAGCGATCACCGCGCGTTCATCTTCGACCGCGACAAGGGCCTGCTCGCCATACCGGTCGAGGACTACGGCTACCACTTCTCCTCGACGCTGCGCCTGTTCCACGTGTCGATCGACGACGGCTTCGCGGAGGCGGGCAGCATCTCCCACGACACGCTCTTCGCGGACTGCGTGAAGTTCGACGGGCCCGACGAGATGTACGTGGACTACTCGTGCAACTACCCGGCCAACGTGCGCCGCGGGCTCTTCATCGACGACTATGTCTACGCGATCAGCTACGGCGGCGTGTCCGTGCACGCGCTGCCGAGCCTCGAAGAGGTCGGGTCGGTGAAGCTGCCGCAGCCGCAAGGCTACTTCGGCGGTTGGTACCCGCCCGAGGTGCTCGTCGATGCCCCCCGCGGCGACGTCGCGTTCTAACGACGAAGCCAGCACACGCGCGACGCCCTCTGAGCCCGCTCAGGGGGCGTCGCCGTCT
>JAGQJE010000279.1 GCA_020430775.1 Myxococcales bacterium | reverse complement strand
TCGAGGCGCACGCGCGCGAGGGGGCCGGCGAGCCCGGCGCGGGCGCGGACGCGTTCGCGCAGGAGGAGCTGGCGTCGGCCCTCGCGTGGTGCGCGCGGCAGTGCACCGCGGCGCTCGGCCACCGCGAGCGCAGCCGCGAGGCGGCCGACGACGAGGCGGGCGGCGAGGAGCGGCTGCGGGGCGTCGACGGGCAGGACGAGGAGGAGCTGGCGACCCTCGACCGCGAGGACGACGCGCTCCTGCTCCGCCTGCACCAGGGGCTGCTCGGGCCGCTCCGAGGCAAGCGCGCGCCGCTCCGCTACGAGCACGTCTTCGTCGACGAGGTGCAGGATCTGAGCCCGGTCGAGCTGTCGGTCGTGCTCGACACCGTGAGCGATCAGCAGAGCGTGACGCTCGCCGGAGACGTCGCGCAGCGGCTGCACCTCGACAACGGCTTCACGAGCTGGCGCGCCGTGCTGCGAGACCTCGGCCTCGACCACGTCGAGGTCGAGCCGCTCCGCCTCAGCTACCGCTCGACCTACGAGATCCTCGAGCTGGCGAACGAGGTGCTCGGGCCGCTGCGCAACGACGTCGCCGGCGAGGCGACGCGGCACGGGGCGCCGGTCGAGCTGTTTCGTTTCGGAAGCAGCGGCGAGGCGGTCGCGTTCCTGTCGGAGGCGCTGCGGGCGCTCGCCGGCGCCGAGCCGCTCGCCTCGGTGGCGGTCCTCGCGCGCTACCCGGAGCAGGCCGACGTCTACTACAAGGGCCTGCGCTACGGAGAGGTCCCGTACCTCCGCCGGGTCGCGCGCCAGGACTTCTCGTTCCGGCCCGGGGTCGACGTGACCGACGTGCGCCAGGTCAAGGGGCTCGAGTTCGACTACGTCGTGCTGGTCGACTGCAACACCGCGACCTATCCCGTCGATGACGAGTCGCGGCACCTCCTGCACATCGCGGCGACCCGCGCGGCGCACCAGCTCTGGGTGCTGACCACGGGGAGCCCGTCGGTGCTGCTGCCGGCGACGCTGCGAGAGCAGGCGGGTTGAGCGAGCGGCGCCCCGACCAGGCCGCGGCCCGGCCCGACGCGCGCGCCGGAGCGGGCGGCG
Source organism: Myxococcales bacterium (assembly GCA_020430775.1). Taxonomy (GTDB): domain Bacteria; phylum Myxococcota_A; class Polyangia; order Polyangiales; family Houyiibacteriaceae; genus JAGQJE01. The sequence goes on along the minus strand of JAGQJE010000279.1, from coordinate 4,102 downwards.
TCGAGGGCGCGACGACCCTACGCGAGCGCCTGTGGCCGCCGCTGCGCGCCGAGCAGATCGTCTACGAAGACGACGCGCTCGTCGCCGTGCACAAGCCTGCCGGGGTGACGAGCCAGGCCGCCGATCCCTCACGCCCGGACGACATCCTGCACCGGCTCCGCCTCTACCTCGGCGCCCGCGACGGCGGCCGGCCCTACGTCGGCTCGCACCAGCGGCTCGACCGAGACACCTCGGGCGTGCTGGTCTTCACCAAGCGCCGCGACGCGAACCCGGCGCTCGCGCGCCAGCTCGAGTCGCGATCGGTGCGCAAGGAGTACGTCGCGGTCGTGACGGGGTGGCGCGGGCCCGGCCGCGCGCTGCGGGACTGGCTGCGCCCGGCCAAGGAGGGCGCGGTCGAGGTCGTTCGCCGAGGCGCCCGCGCAGACCGCGCCCACGCCGGGGCGTCGAGGCGGCCCGGCAGGCTCGAGGGCAAGCTCGCGGTCACCCACGTCGAGCCGCTGCGGCGACGAGGCGAGCGGACCTGGCTCAGGGTGCGCATCGAGACCGGCCGCACGCACCAGATCCGCGTGCAGCTCGCGCACGCGGGCGCGCCCGTCGACGGGGACCGGCTCTACGGTGGCGCGCCGGCGCCGCGCCTCATGCTGCACGCGGGCGCGATCGAGCTCGTGCATCCGCTGACGGGGGCCCCGCTCCGCGTCGAGGCCCCGGCGCCTCCCGAGCTCGTGGCATGGTTCGAGCGCGGCGCGCAGGGCGATCCGCCGGACCCCGAGCGCGCGCTGCTTGCGGCCGCGGAGGGCCGGTGGGGGCTCGCGCACGCGGGCGGCGTTCCGCTCGCTCCTCGCGCGGTCCCGCCGCGCGGGCCGACGACGGCCTTTCGCCTCGTGCACGGGGCGGCTGACGGGTGGCCCGGCTTCGCGGTGGACGTGTACGGCGAGCACGCGGTCGCGCACGTCTTCGAGGGGGAGGGCGAGGTGGCGCTCGACGACGCGCTCGACGCGCTCGACGCGCTCGGCTTCGCGGGCGTCTACCTCAAGCGCCGGCCGCGGCAGGCGAACGAGCTCGTCGACACGCGCCAGGATCGCTGGGCGCCGGCGGCCCCGGTCCGCGGGCGCCCGGCGCCCGACGAGCTCACCGTCTTCGAGGACGGGCTGCCGCTGCTGGTGCGCCTCGGCGACGGCCTCAGCACCGGGCTCTTCCTCGACCAGCGCGACAACCGCGCGCGCGTCCGGCAGCTCGCCCGCGGCCGTCGCGTGCTGAACCTCTTCGCGTACACCTGCGCGTTCTCCGTCGCCGCCGCGAGCGGCGGGGCGGCCTCGACCACCAGCGTCGACGTGGCGGCCCCGGCGCTCGACTGGGGCGCGCGCAACTTCGCGGCGTCCGCGCTCGAGGCGCGCCGCGTCGACGGTCCCGACGCCGCGCTCGACGTGACCCACGCGCTCGTGCGCGGCGAGGTCTTCGAGGCGCTCGATCGCCTCGCCCGCGGGGCCCAGCGCTTCGAGCTCGTCATCGTCGATCCGCCTACCTACTCGAGCGCGCGCGGCTCGAGGTTTCGCTCCGGCACCGACCTTCGCCGGCTGCTCGTCGCCGCGCTCGCCGTGACGGCTCCGGGAGGCGAGGTGCTCGTGTCGAGCAACGACCGCCGCCTGAGCACGGAGCGGTTCCGCCGCTACGCGTACGAGGCCGCGCGCGAGGCGGGCAGGGCCTACGAGCGGGTGCGCAGCCTGCCCGTGCCGCACGACTTTCGGCCGGCCGCGGGTGCGCGCTCGCACCTCGAGTCGCTGCTGCTCACGACCTCGGCGGACCCCGAGGCGAGGCCGGCGCCTCCGCCGCGCCGCACCCCCCGATAGTTGCGGTCGCTTTTTTCGTGTGCAATATGCGCTCTTAGCTTGTCCCTCCGATGGGACAGCGCGTCGAGCGTTGGCGGCATCATCGCTGCTACCCGAGGTCCCGCGACAGTGAGACCACCGCGCATCGGTCGACCGGTGCGCCTCGGCTCGACGCTGGTCTGTGGCGTTCACTGGCACCCGTCCTCCTGCCGGCGCACTCGCGCCGAGCGGACCTTTCTCCACCCACCTGGCGAGCTCCGCCGTGACACAAACCGAAGCGTCTCGGGACATCGACGCGGATCCGCACCGATCTCCGGTTGCGGCGTACGTCGGCACCATGAGCGACCGCGCGATCCAGCGCGTGGTCGGAGGCAACGCGTTCTTGCGAGGGCGGCTCTACGCGAGGCGCCAGTCGGTCGAGGATCTGCGCGACCACGGCAACGTGGTCGAGGCGGAGATCCGCGTACGCAACGCCGACGAGCCATACCGGCCGTCCGCCGAGCTGACGGGCGACGGCGTCTTCAAGTCCCGCTGCAACTGCCCCGGCTGGCGCGGGCCGGACGACCACTGCAAGCACGTCGCCGCCGTCCTGGTCGCGCTCCGCGATCGGGAGCGCCCGACCAAGGCCGACGAGGCGGACGACGCCGCACACCACGGCGAAGCCAACGGCCAGACCAAAAAGAAGAAGAAGCCGCCGCAGAAGAAGAGCGAGCCCGTGCACGTCCCAGGGACGGTGTCGGCCGGGGGCAAGCGCCGCCGGTCGAGGCGCCGGCGCCGCAACAAGGGCGAGGGCGACGCGCAGCCGGGCCAGGGTGTCCAGGGTGCGCCTGCCGCCGTCGTGACCGAGGCCCGCGCCGCGTTCGAGGCGTGGATGCCCTCGGACGCCGCCCAAAAGCCCATGCAGTTCGAGTACCGCGTCACGGTGCGTCCCGCGTCGATCACGGTGACGCCGGTCCGCGCAGGCTCCCGCAAGGCCGTCGCCATCAGCGAAGCGCTCGGCGCGTTCAACCTCGTGTCGACCGAGGACCGCCCGCTGCTGCGCGCGCTGTCGCGGCACGCGGTGCGCGGCAAGGCCTCGACCTCAGAGCTGCGCGGCGAGGACGCCGCCGAGGTCCTCGGGATGCTCCGCCGGCGGCGCGTGCTGCTCGAGCCGGCCTCGATGGAGCTGCGGTTCACCGACGAGCCGCTCAAGCCCCGCATCGAGCTCGACCGTACGAACGACGGCCTCGTCCGCGTGCGGGTCGTCTTTCAGCTCGAGAGCAACGGGCGGCGCTTCTCGTTGTCGAACGGGGCCTGGTTCGAGGGCACCCCGGGCTGGCACATCGACAGCACCGACGGGGTCGCGCGCCCCGTGCACGAGCTGGTCACGCCGGCGTGGCTGCAGCGCCTGTACCGGTCCCCGGCGATCGTCCAGAGCGACCGCGAGCTGCCGACGCTGCTCAGCGACTGCGTGCCGCGGGTGGCGGCGTCGCTCGGCGCCGAGCTGCCCGAGCTCGACTCGGTCGCGGACCTCGTCGACGCGCAGCCGAAGATCCTCGTGAAGGCCGACGGCGACATCCTCGCCGCGCGGGCGCGCCTGCGGGTGAAGTACCGCGAGCAGACCTTCGACGTGCCCGCGCAGGGCTTCCCCGCGCCGCTCGTCGTGTTGCCGGCGGTCGAAGAGGGCGGGCGACCGCGCGTCGTGCGGCGGGACGTCGGCGCCGAGATGGCGGCCGTTCAGCAGCTCCGCAACCTCGGCTTCGAGGTGGACGAGTCCGGCGAGGCGCTCGTCGTCGAGGGCGACGCGGCCGTGAGCTTCTGGACGGAGGGCGTGGGCTCGCTGCCGAAGGACTGGGAGCGCTTCATCCCGAAAGACCTCACGGACGTCACCGTTCGGGATCGCGCGGTCACCCCGCAGGTGCGCGTGTCGAGCGGCGTCGACTGGCTCAGCCTCGACATGCGCTTCGACGTGGACGGCTCCTCCGTGAGCGCCGCAGAGGTGCGCGCCGCGCTCGAGCACGGGCGCACGCTCGTCCGCCTCGACGACGGGACGTACGCGCCGGTCGAGGCCGCGGAGGTCGAGGGCATCCTCGCCCACATGGCGGAGATCCTCGCGACCTCAGGCGGCGGCGATCGCCTGCCGCTGAGCCAGGCGGGGCGCGTCAACGACCTGGTCCGCGTCGTCGGTGACGCGGAGGTGAGCCCGTCGGCGAAGCAGCTCTTCGACCAGCTCGGCGAGATCGCGGAGGTCCCGCAGATCCCGAAGCCGCGGGGCGTTCGCGCCACGCTCCGGCCGT
>JAGQJE010000003.1 GCA_020430775.1 Myxococcales bacterium | reverse complement strand
TCCTGCTCGAACAGGCCACGCTGCCGCGACGTCGACATGAACATGCCCCGACGATCGCATCCCCGATCCCTCAAGTCGATCCTTTGCAGCCCCAGACCCCGAGTTACTTCCCACGAATCGTGCCCGCACCCGTGCCCGATCCCGTGCCCGAACCCGCACCCGCTCCCGCACCCGTGCCCGATCCCGCACCCGTGCCCGATCCCGTGCCCGTGCCCGTGCCCGTGCCCGTGCCCGTGCCCGTTCCCGCACCCATTCCCGTGCCCGATCCCGCGTACGCCCGCGAGCGTCTCCGTCCGCACGGCGCGCGCGTCGTTCGCACTTTCGGCCTTGACGCGCCGGCGGTCTTTCCCCACCCTTATCCCCTGATGACCGGCAGCTCGTACCCTCGCCGCTTCTCCGCTACCGCGACCGCACGCGGCGTGCGGTCCGGCGCGCATGGCAGCCTCGCCCTAGTACTGGTAGACGCTCTGATTACCGGGCTGCTGCTCCGCAGCGCCCGACGCGAGGTCCAGATCCGCTAGCCCGTCCCTCTCGCACCGCGCCCCCTCTGGCCCTCGCACCCCGTGCGGGGGCTTTTTCGTTCTGACGACACCCAAAGTCAGGCGTACGATCCCCAAGCCTCGCAACATCCCCATTAGCCCGGTTGAATTCTCCATGAATCCCGCTACCTCAGTCCCCCACATCACGCCCACCCGGAGTGACTCCGTGAACCAGCCGAACACCGAGCTCCCGAACCGCGTCGGCGAGCCCCTGCAGGGCGCTCAGATCCTCTGGGAGGCGCTCGTTCGCGAGGGCGTCGACGTCGTGTTCGGCTACCCGGGCGGAGCGATCATGCCCGCCTACGACGCGATGATTCAGTACCCGATCCACCACGTGTTGACGCGGCACGAGCAGGGCGCGTCGCACATGGCGGACGGCTACGCGCGCGCCTCGGGGAAGGTGGGTGTCTGCGTGTCGACGTCGGGCCCGGGCGCCACGAACATGGTCACCGGCATCGCCACGGCGATGCTCGACTCGGTGCCGATGGTCTGCATCACCGGGCAGGTGCCCTCCGCGCTGATCGGCACGGACGCCTTCCAGGAGACCGACATCACGGGCGTGACGCTGCCCATCACCAAGCACAACTACCTCGTCACCCGGGCAGAGCAGATCGCCGACACGATCCGCGAAGCGTTCTACGTCGCCCGCTCCGGCCGGCCGGGCCCGGTCGTCGTCGACATCACCAAGGACGCTCAGCAGCAGCGCTGCACCTTCGAGTGGAGCGACGCGCCCATCGAGCTCCCCGGCTACCGCCCGGACTACACCCCGCTCGACTCACAGATGGACGAGGCGGTGCGCCTCATCAACGAGGCCAAGCGCCCGGTGCTCTTCTGCGGCCACGGCGTCTCCGAAGCCGGCGCGACCGAGGTGTTGACGGCGCTCGTCGAGAAGGCGCAGATCCCGGTCGCGTGCACGCTGCTCGGGCTCGGCGCCTTCCCCGCGAGCCACCCGAAGAACCTCGGTATGATGGGCATGCACGGCGAGAGCTGGGTCAACGCCGCGATCCAAAAAGCGGACCTGCTCATCGCGGTCGGGATGCGCTTCGACGACCGCGTCACCGGCAACCTCAAGACCTACGCGCCGACCGCGAAGAAGATCCACGTCGAGCTCGACCCGGCCGAGATCCACAAGAACGTCCACGTCGACGTCCCCATCGTCGGCGACGCGCGGGACGTCCTCGAGCAGCTCCTGCCGCGCGTCGAGCCCCGCGAGCACGCGGAGTGGCTCGCCCACATCGACGCGCTCAAGGGCGACTCGGCCGTGCGCGACATCAAAGACCTGCCGGACCTCGGCAAGCTCTACGCGGCGCACGTCATCCACGACCTGTACCGGCTCACCAAGGGCGAGGCGATCATCGTCACCGACGTCGGCCAGCACCAGATGTGGGAGGCGCAGTACTACAAGCACGACCTGCCGCGGAAGCTCATCACCTCGGGCGGCCTCGGCACGATGGGCTTCGCCCTGCCCGCGGCCATCGGCGCGCGCTTTGCGAAGCGGGACGACGCCGTCTGGGTCATCGTCGGCGACGGCGGCTTTCAGATGACCGCCTGCGAGCTCGCGACCTGCGTGCAGGAGGGCATCAAGCTCAACATCGCCCTCATCAACAACGGCTTCCTCGGCATGGTCCGCCAGTGGCAGGAGTTCTTCTTCGGCGGCCGCTACGTCGCGACGCCGCTGCACAGCCCGGACTTCGTCAAGCTCGCCGACGCCCACGGCATCAAGGGGCTGCGCGTCACGCAGCGCGCGGAGGTCGAGGCGGCCGTGCGCGAGGCGGAGGCGACCCCCGGCACCGTCCTCATCGACTTCCGCGTCGAGCAGGAGGACTCGGTCTACCCGATGGTCCCCGCGGGCGCCGATCTGCACGACATGATCCAGCGCCCATACACCCCGCCCGCGGCGCCGGGCACCACCGACCACAACCCCATCTTCGAGACGGGCGAGGACGACCGATGACCGAAGCCGCGAGCCGCACCTTTGCCATCTTCGTCGAGGACAAGCCCGGCGTGCTGAACCGCGTCGCGTCGCTCTTCCGTCGGCGCAGCTTCAACATCCACTCGCTCAACGTCAGCACGACGCACGAGCCCGGCGTCTCCCGCATGACCGTCGTGTGCGAGGCGGACGGCGACACGGCCAAGCGCATCGAGGCGAACCTCTACAAGCTGGTCAACGTGCTGTGGGTCGACGACATCACCCACGCCCCCACCGTCGAGCGCGCCCTCGCGCTCATCAAGGTGCGCGTCGGCCGCGACGCCCGCGCCGAGGTCCTGCGCGTCTGCGAGGTCTTCGGTGCGCGCCCGGTCGACCTCTCGCTCGAGACGATGACCGTCGAGATGACCGGCCCTGAAGACCACATCCAGAGCCTCGTCGACGTGCTGCGGCCCTTCGAGATCCTCGAGATGGTCCAGACCGGCGCGGTCGCGATGACCCGCGGCTCGGTCGAGCGCGCCCAGTCGCACCCCACGATCCCCGCGCGCCGCACCCACGCGGCGTGATGGCACCCGAAGCCCCCCCACACCTCACGCGAACGTGAGCACCCACCCTCAGGACGACATGACGCAGATCCGCTACGAAAAAGACGCCGACCTCTCGCTGATCCAGGCCAAGAAGGTCGCCATCATCGGGTACGGCTCGCAGGGCCACGCCCACGCGCTCAACCTCAAGGAGAGCGGCGTCGACGTGCGCGTCGGGCTCAAGCCGGACAGCAAGAGCAAGCGCAAGGCCGAGGAGGCGGGGCTGCGCGTCGTCTCCGTCGGCGACGCCGCGAAAGAAGCGGACGTCATCATGCTGCTCGCGCCGGACACGTCCCAGCCGGGCATCTACGAGGCGTCGATCGCGCCAAACCTCCAGCCCGGCGACACGCTGATGTTCGCGCACGGCTTCAACATCCGCTTCGGCACCATCAAGCCGCCCGAGACCGTCGACGTCTCGATGATCGCCCCGAAGAGCCCGGGTCACCGCGTGCGCGAGACCTTCCAGGAGGGCGGCGGCGTCCCGTCGCTGCTCGCGGTGCACCAGGACGCGAGCGGCCAGGCCGACGCGGTCGCGATGAGCTACGCCGCGGGCATCGGCTCGGCGCGGGTCGGCGTGCTGACCACGACCTTCACGGAGGAGACCGAGACCGACCTCTTCGGCGAGCAGGCGGTCCTGTGCGGCGGCGCGTCCGAGCTCGTGAAGGCGGGCTTCCAGACCCTCGTCGAGGCGGGGTACCAGCCCGAGATCGCGTACTTCGAGTGCCTGCACGAGCTGAAGCTCATCGTCGACCTCTTCTACCGCGGCGGGCTGAACTACATGCGCTACTCGGTGTCGACCACGGCCGAGTGGGGCGACTACGTGAGCGGCCCGCGGGTCATCGGCGACGACACCAAGGCGGCGATGAAGCAGATCCTCAAAGAGATCCAGGACGGCTCGTTCGCGAAGCGCTGGATCGAAGAGAACGAGAACGGCTGCCCGGAGTTCAACCGCCGCCGGCGCGCCGAGCAGGAGCAACCGCTCGAGAAGGTCGGCGCGAAGCTCCGCTCCATGATGCCCTTCGTAAACCCGGTCGAGATCAAACCCGGAGACTGAGCATGTCCAGCGACCACGTACGCATCTTCGACACCACCCTCCGCGACGGCGAGCAAGCGCCGGGCGCCACGATGACGTCGAGCGAGAAGCTCGAGGTCGCCAAGAGCCTGTCGAGGCTAGGCGTCGACATCATCGAGGCGGGCTTCGCGGCGGCGTCCCCGGACGACCTGCAGGCGGTCAAGGCCATCGCGGAGGCGGTCGGGGTGATGTGCGTGGAGGGGCGGCCCGCCGCCGAGCCGCCCACCATCTGCAGCCTCGCGCGCGCGCGGCGCTCGGACATCGACAAGGCCGCGGAGGCCGTCGAGGCGGCGAAGCACCGCCGCATCCACGTCTTCCTCGCGACGTCGCCCATCCACCGCGAGCACAAGCTCCGGATGAGCAAGTCCGAGGTCGTCGAGGCGGTCTCCGAGATGGTCCGCTACGCGAAGGGGTTCACCGACGACATCGAGTACAGCCCGGAGGACGCGGGGCGCACCGAGCTCGAGTTCCTCTACGAGGTGCTCACCGCGGCGGTCGAGGCCGGCGCGACCACGCTCAACATCCCGGACACCGTCGGGTACACGATGCCGGAGGAGTTCGGCGGGCGGATCGCGAAGATCCGCGAGAACGTCCCCGGCATCGACGACGTGGTCATCAGCGTGCACTGCCACAACGACCTCGGCTTCGCCGTAGCGAACAGCCTCGCAGCGGTCCGCAACGGCGCCCGCCAGGTCGAGGTCGCCGTGAACGGCATCGGCGAGCGCGCCGGCAACGCCTCGCTCGAAGAGATCGTGATGGCGCTCGCCGTCCGCCGCGACTTCTACGGGCTCGACACGCGGATCGACACGACGCAGCTCACCCGCGTGAGCCGCCTCGTGAGCAAGGTCACGGGCTTCATGGTCCAGCGCAACAAGGCGATCGTCGGCGCGAACGCCTTCGCGCACGAGGCGGGCATCCACCAGGACGGGATGCTCAAGAACACCGAGACCTACGAGATCATGCGCCCCGAGATGGTCGGCGCCACCAAGAGCGACCTCGTGCTCGGCAAGCACTCGGGGCGCCACGCGTTCAGCAACCGCCTCGCCGAGCTCGGCTACAGCGTCGTCGGCGCCGAGCTGGTCAAGGCGTTCGCGCGCTTCAAAGACCTCGCCGACAAGAAAAAGCACATCACCGACGCCGACCTCATCGCGCTCGCGAGCGACGAGTTTGCGCAGCCGAAGGAGTACTGGCACCTCGACGCGATCCAGGTCGGCTGCGGGACCGGGATGCCGACCGCGACGGTGCGCCTCGTCGGCACCGACGGCGCGGCCCGCATCGCCGCCGAGGTCGGCACCGGGCCGGTCGACGCCGTGTACAAGGCCATCCAGGCCATCGTCTGCGAGCCGTGCAAGCTGCTCGAGTACACCGTCCAGGCCGTCACCGAAGGCATCGACGCGCTCGGTGAGGTGAGCGTGCGCGTGCGGCCGATGGAGGCGGAGCCGTCCGACGCGAGCCGCGAACGCATCAACCCGCAGAGCGAGAGCTCGCGCGCCCGCGTCTTCCACGGGCACGGCACCGACACCGACATCATCGTCGCGAGCGCCAAGGCGTACCTCGCCGCCCTCAACCGCGTCCGCGCGGTGCGCGAGGGCACCCACATGCACCCCGCGGCTGCCCCGAGCAGGCCGCCTCTGACCGAACAGGCACGTTCATGACCGAACCCCGCACGCTCTTCGAGAAGGTCTGGAGCGATCACGTCGTCGTCGAGGAGCCCGACCGCCCCGCCGTCTTGTACATCGACCTGCACCTCATCCACGAGGTCACCTCACCGCAGGCGTTCTCCGGGCTGCGCGCGCGCGGCATCGGCGTGCGCCGCCCGGACCGCACCATCGCGACGATGGACCACTCGACGCCGACCTTGCCGCGCGACGTGGCGCTCGCGGGGCTCGACGTCCTCGCGAAGAAGCAGCTCGACAAGCTCGCGGCGAACTGCGAGGAGTTCGGCATCGAGGTCTTCCCCTGGGGCGACCAGCGCAACGGGATCGTCCACATCATCGGCCCGGAGCGCGGGTTTACGCAGCCGGGTCAGACCATCGTCTGCGGCGACAGCCACACCTCGACGCACGGCGCGTTCGGCGCGCTGGCCTTCGGCATCGGCACGAGCGAGGTCGAGCACGTCCTCGCGTCGCAGTGCCTGCTGCAGCGCCGGCCGAAGGCGCTCGAGGTCCGCGTCGACGGCACCCTCATGCCGGGCGTGACCGCGAAGGACATCATCCTCGGCCTGTGCGCCAAGCTCGGCATCGGCGGCGCGACCGGCCACGTCATCGAGTACACCGGCAGCGCCATCCGCGCCCTCGACATGGAGGGGCGCATGACCGTCTGCAACATGAGCATCGAGGCCGGGGCGCGCGCCGGCATGGTCGCCCCCGACGAGACGACCTTCGCCTACCTCGAGGGCCGCGAGCGCGTGCCGAAGGGCGCCGCCTGGGACGAGGCCGTCGCCCGCTGGCGCACTCTGCCGACCGATCCGGGCGCCCGCTACGACAAGACCGTGACGCTCGACGCGAGCAAGCTCACGCCGATGATCACCTACGGCACCAACCCGGGGATGGGCCTCGGCGTGACCGAGCCGCTCCCGACGCCGGACGACTTCGACGACCCGTCCGAGCGCGCCGCGTTCGAGAAGGCGCTGCGCTACATGGATCTCGAGCCGGGCAAGCCGCTCCTCGGCCACCCGATCGACGTCGTCTTCATCGGCTCGTGCACGAACGCGCGCATCACCGACCTGCGCGCGGCGGCGGGCATCTTCGCCGGCCGCAAGGTCAAGCCGGGCGTCCGCGCGATGATCGTCCCTGGCTCACACGAGGTGAAGAAGCAGGCCCAGGCCGAAGGGCTCGACGCCATCTTCAAGGCCGCCGGAGCCGAGTGGCGTGAGCCGGGCTGCTCGATGTGCATCGCCATGAACGGCGACCACCTCGAGCCCGGCCAGTACGCGGTCAGCACGTCCAACCGCAACTTCGAGGGCCGCCAGGGCAAGGGCGGCCGCACCTTCCTCGCCTCGCCGCTCACCGCGGCCGCCGCGGCCGTCACCGGCGAGGTCACCGACATCCGCACGCTCCTGATGAGCTAGGCCTCCCGCCGAGGCCTGCACCCACGCACCCACGCACCCCGTTTCCCCCGAGAGACCCTGTCCATGGCTCGCTTCACCAAGCTCACCTCGCACGCGGTCCCGCTGCCCGCGGAGAACGTCGACACCGACCAGATCATCCCCGCCCGCTTTCTAAAGGTGATCGACAAGAGCGGGCTCGGCGACAACCTCTTCTGCGACTGGCGCTACCTCGCGGACGGCTCGCCGAACCCGGACTTCGTCCTCAACGAGCCGGCGTCCGAGGGCGCGCAGATCCTGATCGCGGGCGACAACTTCGGCTGCGGCTCCTCGCGCGAGCACGCGCCGTGGGCGCTCACCGCGTGGGGGCTGAGGGCGCTCATCTCGACGAGCTTCGCCGACATCTTCAAGAGCAACGCGCTCAAGAACGGCCTGCTCCCGGTCGAGGTCTCGGACGACGTGCACCGCGAGCTGATGGCCGCCGTGCAGGCCGACCGCGCGGCCGAGCTGTCCATCGACCTCGAGGCCCAGACCCTGCGCTGCCCCGGCGGCGAGGTGGTGCGCTTCGAGATCGACCCCTTCGCGAAGCACTGCCTGCTGAACGGCATCGACCAGCTCGGGTACATCCTCTCCTTCGACGCGCAGATCACGGCCCATGAGCAGCGGCACGCCTGACCTGCGCGCCGGGGCGCGACCCGCGCGGCGCTCGGTCGTCGAGGTCTACGACACGACGCTGCGCGACGGGACGCAGCGCGAAGGCCTGAGCCTGTCGTGCGATGACAAGCTGCGCATCGCCGAGCGCCTCGACGCGTTCGGCGTCGCCTACATCGAGGCGGGCTGGCCCGGGTCGAACCCGAAGGACGCCGAGATGTTCGAGCGGGCGCGCGACATGCAGTGGAGCCACGCCGAGATCGCGGCGTTCGGCTCGACGCGCCGCGCGAAGCTCGCCGTCGAGGACGACCCGCAGCTCGCCACCCTGCTCGCGGCCGGGACCTCCGTGTGCACCATCTTCGGCAAGACCTGGACGATGCAGGTCACCGAGGTGCTCCGGACGACGCTCGACGAGAACCTCCGCATGATCGAGGAGAGCGTCGCCTACCTGCGCGCGCAGGGCCGGCACGTCATCTACGACGCCGAGCACTTCTTCGACGGGTACAAGGCCGACGCCGCCTACGCGATGGAGGCCATCCGCGCGGCGGCCCGGGGCGGCGCCGCGACGCTCTCCTTGTGCGACACGAACGGCGGCTCGATGCCGTGGGAGGTCGACGCCATCGTCCGCGAAGTCCGCGCGGCGCTCGACGCCGACGAGCAGACGCGCGATGTCGAGCTCGGCGCGCACGTCCACAACGACGGCGAGTGCGCGGTCGCCAACTCGCTCGCGGCGCTGCGCGCCGGCGCCCGCCACGTCCAGGGGACCATCAACGGCTACGGCGAGCGCTGCGGCAACGCGAACCTCTGCTCGATCGTCGCCGACGCCGAGCTCAAGCTCGGCCTGTCCTGCCTGCCGGAGGGCAAGCTCGCGGAACTCTACGACCTGTCGCACTTCGTCGCTGAGGTCGCGAACCTCCAAGCGGACGATCACGCGGCCTACGTCGGGCGCAGCGCCTTCGCGCACAAGGGCGGCACCCACGTCGCGGCCATCCGCCGCCACCCGGCCGCCTACCAGCACATCGATCCGGCGCAGGTCGGCAACCAGTGCCGCATCGTCGTGAGCGAGCTGTCCGGCCGCGGCAACGTGCTGAGCAAGGCCGAAGAGCTCGGCCTCGACGTCACCGCCGAGCAAGGCGCGCACCTGCTCGAGATGATCAAGCGCGCCGAGGCGGCCGGCTTCGCGTACGAGGCGGCCGAGGCGTCGGTCGCGCTGCTGATGGCGCGCGAAGACCCGGACTACGCGCCGCCCTTCGACGTCATCGACTTTCAGGCGAGCGTCGGGCGGCGCCGCGGCGGCGAGATGTTCTCGGAGGCCACGGTGAAGGTCCGCGTCGGCGGCGAGGTCGTCCACACCGCCGGCGACGGCAACGGGCCGGTCAGCGCGCTCGACCAGGCGCTGCGCAAGGCGCTCCGCGCGACCTTCCCGCGCATCGACGAGATCCACCTCGCCGACTACAAGGTGCGCATCCTCGACGGCGGCAACGGCACGAGCGCGACGACCCGCGTGCTCATCGACAGCGCGAGCGGCCAGGACGCGTGGAGCACGGTCGGCGCGTCGAGCAACATCATCGAGGCCTCACTTCAGGCGCTCGTCGACGGCATCGAGTACGGTCTGTCCCTGTTCGACGGCGGCGGGCGTCCAGCGACCGCGCCGCCGCGTCTCTCCCACGAAGACCCCACCGCGCGCGACGCAGAGCGCGCGCGGTGAGAGGAGCGCCGCGAGGCGCAGAGGTGTCATGAAGGCCACGATCACCCTCCTCCCCGGCGACGGCATCGGCCCGGAGATCGTCGACGCCACGCGCCAGGTCCTCGACGCCGTCGGCACGCGCTTCGGCCACTCGTTCGTGTACTCGCGCCAGCTCATCGGCGGCGCGGCGATCGACGAGACGGGCACGGCGCTGCCGGACGACACCATCGGGAGCTGCCGCAGCTCGAACGCGACGCTGCTGGGCGCGGTCGGCGGCCCGCGCTGGGACGACCCGAAGGCGAAGGTGCGCCCCGAGCAGGGCCTGCTCGGCATGCGCAAGGCGCTCGGCCTCTACGCGAACGTGCGCCCGGTCAAGTGCTTCGCGGGCCTCGAGGACGCCTCGCCGCTGCGTCCGGAGCGGCTGCGCGACGTCGACCTCGTCTTCGTGCGCGAGCTCACCGGCGGCATCTACTTCGGCGAGCCGAAGGGCAAGGACACGCACGACGGCCAGCGGCGCGGCTTCGACACGATGGTCTACACCGAGCACGAGATCCGCCGCATCGTCGAGATGGCCTGCGCGATCGCGCGCAAGCGCAAAAAGCACGTCACGTCGATCGACAAGGCCAACGTGCTCGCGACGATGCAGGTGTGGCGCGAGGTGGCGACCGAGGTCTTCCGCGAGAACGCGGACATCCACTTCGACCATCAGCTCGTCGACTCGGCGGCGATGCGCCTCGTCACCGACCCGGGCGCGTTCGACGTGATCGTCGCGGGCAACATGTTCGGCGACATCCTCTCGGACGAGGGCGCCGTGCTGACCGGCTCGCTCGGCCTGCTCCCGAGCGCCTCGCTCGGCGAGGGCAAGCGCGGCGTCTATGAGCCCATCCACGGCTCGGCGCCCGACATCGCCGGCAAGGGCATCGCGAACCCGCTCGGGACGGTGCTGAGCGCGGCGATGCTGCTGCGCCTGAGCCTCGACCTCGACGCGGAGGCGACCGCCGTCGAGCGCGCGGTCGCGCGCGCGATCGCCGACGGGCTGCGCACGCGCGACCTCGGCGGCGGCGACGCCTCGCTCTCGACGATCGCGATGGCCGAGGCCGTGATCGAGCGCCTCGAGCGAGAAGGCTGAGGCGGCGCGGCGATGACGAAGCAACGCATCAGCCACCTCTTCGACCTCAAAAAAGACGCCGATGGGCGCAAGTACATGGAGGTCCACCTCGACGGCATCGCGCTCCTGCGCCTCGTGCTCTGCAACAAGGGCACGGCCTTCACCCTCGAAGAGCGGGTCGCGCTGCGCCTCGACGGCCTGCTCCCGCCGCAGGTCACGACGCTCGAGCAGCAGGTCGAGCGCGTCTACAAGGGCTTCTCCCTCGCGCCGACCGCGATCGACAAGTACCAGTTCCTGCGCGCGCTGCAGGAGCGGCAGGAGATCCTCTTCTTCGCGCTGCTCGAGCGGCACCTCGAGGATATGCTCCCGATCGTCTACACCCCGACCGTCGGCGAAGCGGTGGAGCACTACAGCGCGCTCTACCAAAACCCGCGGGGCCTGTCGTTCACGCCGCTGAACATCGAGCGCGCGAAGTCCATCCTCGACAGCTACCCGATGGAAGACGTCCGCATGATCGTCGCGACCGACTCGTCCGCGATCCTCGGCATCGGCGACCAGGGCTACGGCGGGCTCGCCATCCCCATCGGTAAGCTCGCGATCTACACCGCCGGCGGTGGCGTGAGCCCCTTCCACACGATGCCGGTCGCGCTCGACGTCGGCACCGAGCGGACGGACCTCATCGACGACCCGAACTACCTCGGCTTCCGCGATCGCCGGCTGCGAGGCGACGACTACACCGCGTTCGTCGACCGCTTCGTCGAGGCCGTCCGTGTCCGCTGGCCCCGCGCCGTCGTGCAGTGGGAGGACCTCGCGAAGGACACGGCGTTTGCGGTGCTCGAGCGCTACCGCCACACGCTCCCGTCGTTCAACGACGACATCCAGGGGACGGGCGCCATGGCGCTCGCCGGGCTGATGAGCGCCTGCGCGCTCAAGGGCGAGGCGCTGACCGAGCAGCGCTTCGTCGTGCACGGCGCGGGCGCGGGGGGCGTAGGCGTCGCGCTCGCTGTGCGCAGCGGCCTCGAGCACGCCGGCCTGAGCCGCGAGGAAGCGAGCGCGCGGATCTTCGTGCTCGACTCGAAGGGCCTGCTGCTCTCGGACCGCGCGCTCGAGCCCTACAAGGAGCAGTTCGCGCACGACCGCCGGACGATCGAGGGGTGGGAGGTCGCCGGATACGCGCCGACGCTCCTCGAGACCGTCAAGGGCGCGCGCGCCACCGTCCTGCTCGGCCTGTCGGGGCGCCGCGGCGCCTTCGACGAGGCGACCGTCCGCGCGGCCGCGGCGAACACCGAGCGGCCCATCATCTTTCCGCTGTCGAACCCGACGGCCTCGACCGAGGCGCTCCCCGCGGACGTGCTCGAGTGGACCGGCGGCCGCGCCATCATCGCCACCGGCAGCCCCTTCGAGCCGGTGGTCCGAGACGGCAAGCGCTACCGCATCGGTCAGGGCAACAACGCCTTCATCTTCCCGGGGCTCGGCTTCGGCGCGATCCTCTCGTACGCGAGCGAGATCACCGACGGGATGGTCTACGCCGCCGCCGAAGCCCTCGCCGAGTACACCATCGATCGCTACGTCCGTGAGGGCCTCATCTACCCGCCGGTCGACGACATCCAGGAGACCTCCGTCCGCGTCGCGACCCGCGTCGTGACCGCGGCCATCCGCGAGGGGGTCGCCCGCCGCCGAGACATCCCCGACGAGGTCGAGGCATTCGTCCGCCGACGCTTCTGGCGCGCCGAGTACCAGCCCTTCGTCCGCGGCCCGCAGCTCGTCGTCTGAGCGCGGAGCCCGAGCGCCCCCCGGCCGCTCGAGCCCCGCGCCCAACGGGCCTACGGGCGCGCCTTGCGCCAGCCGCGGCTGGGGTCGCGGATGCGCTTGCGGTCCCAGTTCCAGATGACCTGCTGGTAGGGGCGCGCGAAGTAGTGGAGCGGCGCGACGAAGATGTGCGCGAGGCGCGAGAAGGGCACGAGCAAGACGAGCAGGAACGCGCCGACGATGTGCAGCTTGATGACCCACGGGAGCGCGTAGACCGCGTCCGTCTGTGGGCTGAGCTTCAGCAGCGACCACAGGTAGGGCGAGAGATCCGCGGCGAACCACGAGGAGCCCCAGCGGTAGCCGAGCGCGATCCAGCAGCCGAGGATGACCTGCGCGAGGAGCAAGAGCTCGACCACGACGTCCATGGGGGTCGTCACGGCGCGGACGCGCGGGTTGACGACGCGGCGCACCATGAGCGCGAGGAGCCCGACGAGGACGCTCACCCCGAACGTGAACGCGCTCACCTCGAGGATGATCAGCCGGAGCGGCTCGCTGTTCCACGCGAGGGTCGCCGAGGGCAGCAAGAACGCGAGGAAGTGGCCGGTCAGGATGACGAGCAGGCCAAAGTGAAACGGCACGACGCCCCAGAAGAGCGCGCGCCCCTCGAGAAACTCCGACGACAGGCTCGTGATGGTGAACCCGCGGTTGCGGTAGCGGAGCGCGAGCCCGATCACGAAGATGAGCATCGCGGCATACGGAAGCCCGATGAACAAGAAGGCGTTCAGCGCGTTCAGAGCGTTCATGTCTACCCCACCGGTCTTGGCGACGGACGCCGCGCGAGCCCCTCGGCGAGCGCCGCGGAGGGGCGGCGCCCGGCGCCGTTCGCTTCGATGTCGAGCTCGCGCCCGAGGGAGCGGAGAAAGTCGGCGCTCTGCGCTGGAGGCGCGCGCACGACCGCGCCGAAGTCCGCCTCGAGCACCTCCGCGAGCGCGCGCAGGGGCCGCTCGAAGATGGTCGCGCGCGCGGCCGAGGTGTCGATGAGCGTCTTGTGATGCCGGCGGTAGAGCGCGTCGCGCTCCTTCATCCGCGCCGGCGCGAACTCCGCGACCATCTGGCGCACCGCGGGCAGCAAGAGCTCGTGGACGAGCTCCTCGGCGAGCGCGCGGTCCGCCCAGCGCGCGACGAGGCGCAGCACGTTCGGCAGGTGGTCCGAGAGCTCCGTGCCGCACTCGACGCCGGCGCGCCGGTGCTCGTCGTTCAGGTGCACGAGCACCTCGGCGCGCTTGTAGTCGTCGCCGAAGCAGACGTAGCCGACGTCGAGGGTCGTGATCGCCTGCACCTCGAACGAGCGGGTGTAGATCTCCTGCAGCTCGTGCAGCGCCGCCGCGCCGTCCGCGGCGCCCTCCCCGCGCGGCAGCTCGCGGGCGAAGCCGTCGAGCCGCGCGGCCGCGCCCGGATGCCGCGGGCGCAGGCTCTCGGCCGCCCGCTCGACGCGCGTGACATAGCCCGCGTCGGGGTAGACGAAGACGTCCGCCAGCCGCTCGTACCAGGCAGAGCGCGGGTCGTCGTGAGCCACCATCACGCCCCCCTCTGCGCGGTGTGCCGCTTGAACCCGAAGCCGGTGTTCCCCTTCGCCTCGTCGGTCATCTCCATCATCTCGATGGCTTGCTCGCGGTGCGCCGCCGGGATGACGAAGCGGTCGTCGAACTTCGCGAGCGCCGTGAGGTAGTAGATGGCGTCCGCCGTCGCCGCGTCGAGCCCGGTGTCGGCGTAGACGCCCGCCACCTTCTCCGCCGTGACATCCCCCACGGTCACGTGCCGCCGGTGGATGCGCACCGCCATCAGCTTCTTCACCCGCGCGGCGACCGAGGCCGTGTCGCCGGCGCTGAAGAGGCTCGCCAAGTACTCGAGCGGAAAGCGCGCCTGCTCGAGCGATCCCCACAGCTCCTCGGTGCTCGTGTCGTAGAGCCAGTCGTCGGGCCACTGCTTCGCGATGCCGTTCATCTTCTGCGCCTGCGCGGCCTGGTCGCCCTTCGAGAGCGACGCCATCACCGGGAGCAGCGGCGGTACGTAGAAGAGCATCGGCAGCGTGCGAAACTCCGGGTGCAGCGGGAGCGCGAGCCCCCACTCCTTCACGAACTTGTAGGTCGGTGACTTCTGGGCGGCGTCGATCGTCGAGTCCGCGATGCCGTTCGCCTTCGCGGCGGCGATGATCTTGGGGTCGAAGGGGTCCTGGATGATGTCGAGGTGGCGCTGGACGAGCTGGTCCTCTGGGCTCGACGCCACCGCCTCGATCTGCTCGGCGTCGTAGAGCATCACGCCGAGGTAGCGGATGCGCCCGACGCACGAGTGCATGCACGCCGGCGCGTAGCCGGCCTCGATGCGCGGGTAGCAGAGGATGCACTTCTCGGACTTGCCGGTGTGCCAGTTGTAATAGGTCTTCTTGTACGGGCAGGCCGTGACGCACATGCGCCAGCCTCGGCAGACGTCCTGGTTGATGAGGACGATGCCGTCTTCTCCGCGCTTGTAGATCGCGCCCGAGGGGCACGCCGCGAGGCAGGCGGGGTTCAGGCAGTGGTTGCAGATCCTCGGCAGGTAGAAGAACGCCATCCGCTCGAGCTGGAACATCGCCTCGCGCTCCGCGGGGCTCAGCTTCTCGAGGTTCGGGTCGTTCCTCGCGTAGTCGGGGCTCCCGCTGAGGTCGTCATCCCAGTTCGGCCCCATCTTGATGTCCACCGGCTCGCCCGTGATCATCGAGATGGGGCGCGCCGTCGGCTGATCGTCCCCCGCGGGGGCCTCGATGAGGTCCAGGTACTTGTAGGTGTAGGGCTCGTAGTAGTCGTCTATCGAGGGCAGGTGCGGGTTGTGGAAGATGTTGAACATCCCCTTCGCCTTGCCCGCTCCGCGCAGCGCGACACCATCGCCGCTCTTCTTCCAGCCACCCTGATAAATATCCTGGTTCTCCCACTTCGTCGGATAGCCAGTCCCCGGCTTGGTCTCCACGTTGTTCCACCACATGTACTC
>JAGQJE010000278.1 GCA_020430775.1 Myxococcales bacterium | reverse complement strand
GTGGCGGCTGTGGCGGCGCGGGCGGGGGGCCCGGCGGCAGCGGCGCGCCCTCGGTCGCGCTGCTCATCCGCTACACGCAGACGCCGTCGGCCGTACCGACGCTGAAAGGCCTCGAGCTTCGCGCCGGCGACGGCGGCGAAGGCGGCGCGGGCGGGACCGGCGGCGACGGTGGGCGCGGCGGGGCCGGTGGGGACGGTGGACGCCTCGACCCGAGCGCGCTCACCGTTCCGACGCTCGCGGGCGCCTTTCCCGGGGCCGACGGCGGTCGCGGCGGGGCAGGCGGCGGTGGTGGTGGCGGCGGCGGTGGCTGCGGCGGCTCATCGGTCGGGATCTGGGTCACCGGCCTGCCCGGGGGGACGCTGCCGGGGCCGACCGCGCTCGACGCCTGGCGCGCCGACAACACGATCGAGCCCGGGCGGGGCGGCGACCCGGGCGCGGGCGGGGGCGGCGGTCGGTCCGGCGCGACGGGGCGGGCAGGAGGGTCGTTCGATGTCCTCGTTCGCTAGCACGGGGCCTGGTGCGCCGGTCGCGCCGCGCCTGTTGCGGCGCCGGCCGCTGCGCGCGCGACGCACGGTGGCGGGGGCCTGCATCGGGCTCGCGCTGTCGGTCGTCGCGCTCAGCGGGTGCTACCGCGAGCAGGTCTGCGGGTCCGAGGAGGTGTGCGACTACGCCGACAACGACTGCGATGGGAAGGTCGATGAGGGCTTCATCGACGCGGAGGCTGGCGGCGTCTATCTGAGCGACGACGACTGCGGCGCGTGCGGCGTCCGATGCGCCGACGTGTTCCCGACCGCCGAAGGCAGCGCGTGCGAGCTGATCGACGGCGCGGCGCAGTGCGTGCTCACCGACTGCGCGCCCGGCTTCCACCCGGTCGGCGGCCAGAGCTGCGCCCCCGACCAGCCCGTGCTCTGCCTGCCGTGCAACGACGACGGCGACTGCGCGCTGCGCGATCCAAGGTCCGGCTGCCGCACCTTGCGAGGGGGCGACAAGCGCTGCTTGCCCGCGTGCGAAGAGGGGTGCCCGGACGGCTTCGAGTGCGTCACCGGAGCGGACGACCGCGCGCTCTGCCAGCCGACGAGCAGCGTCTGCGCGTGCTCGTCGGAGACGGGGACGCTCCAGCTCGCGTGCCTCGTCGAGGCACCGGACGGCGCGGTCTGCACGGGCACCCAGGTCTGCGACGCGGACGGCGTCGGACCCTGCCAGTCTGCCGTGACCGAGCGATGCAACGGCGAAGATGACGACTGCGACGGCAAGGTCGACGAGGGGTTCGTCGACGACCAGGGGCGCTACGTCGGCCCGCTGCACTGCGGGGCGTGCGGGACGCCCTGCGTCGAGCCGGGGCCGCACACCGTCGCCACGTGTCTCGCCGAAGGTGAGGGTGCGCGCTGCGACGTGCGGTGCGAGAGCGGCTTCGCCGACGCGGATGGCCTGCTCGCGAACGGGTGCGAATGCCGCATCTACGACGGACAGGGCCCGCCGCCTGCCAACGGCGACGTCGACTGCGACGGCAAGCCCGACGACGACGACGCGTTCGTCTACGTAGCCACCACCGGCAGCGACGCGAACGCCGGGACGATCTTGCAGCCGATGCGCACCGTTCAGGCCGCCATCGACCGTGGCCGGGCGACCGGCAAAGACGTCCTCATCGCCCGCGGCACGTACCGCGGCGACGTGCAGGTCGTTGCGGGCGTGTCGGTCTTCGGTGGGTATCGGCCGGACTTCCGCGCGCGCGACCTCGGGCTCTACCCCGTCGTCCTCGAGCGGTTCGCGACGGTACCCGGCGCGCCAGTCCTGCGGTGCGAAGGGGTAGAGGAGCCGACGCGCGTCGACGGGCTCACCGTGCAGGGCTCGGACGCCGCGGCGCCCGGACGCGGCAGCACCGCGCTGTACGCCGACGGCTGCGGCCCCGAGGTGACCTTCGCGTCGATCACAGTGGTCGCGGGGCGAGGAGCGGACGGGCGCAAGGGACTCGGGGCGGGCGCACGCGTCGGGCTGGTCGGGGTGGCGTCGCTCAGCGCGCTGAGCGGCGTCGATGGCGGCCCCGGGTCCGTCGCGGCGGACGCCTGCGGCACGCTCCCGGGCGGCGAGGGCGGCGCCATGCGCTGTGGCGACCGCTCGGTGAGCGGCGGTGACGGTGGGGCGAGCGAGTGCTCGGCGGTCATGTGCACGGTCGGCCGGCCGTGCGGAAACGCTGGGTGCTCGGACTTCTCCGACGCCTCCGGCGTGTGCGACATCGGCGCCGTCCTGGGCGCCGCGGTGCCCAACCCCCCCGCGACGCCGGGGGACGGGATCGGCGCAGGGGCGGCGGGCGCGCTCACGTACGACGCGCCGACCACGCGCGGGCGGTGCAGCTTCTGCGACGACAACCCCTCGTTGCAGCGCATTGGCGGTCGGGGCGCGGCGGGGGCCGCGGGGGAGCCTGGGCTCGGCGGTGGCGCGTGCGCCGAGGCGCCTGCCTTGGACGCGAGCGACGGTCGGCTCGAGGCGGGCGACGGGGGCGACGGCGGCACGGGGACCAACGGCGCCGGGGGCGGCGGCGGGACCGCGGGCGCGGGATACGCGGTCATAGAAGGCGTCGCGGACTCGTGCGACTCGCGGCCCGGGG